>NZ_JAATOX010000016.1 GCF_011806385.1 Phaeobacter sp. HF9A
CTTCATCGGAATCTCCTCGTTCATCCTGCCGAGAAAATTCTACTTCCGCATCCCCTTAAGATCGGGGGGGATTACCCGCCATAGAGTGGCACCTCTCCGATCTGAATTCTGTGGGCGTCAATTTCGATTGCACAGACTAGGGCGCTGATTTGCTTGATCGTGCGGCGGTCGGGGTTCGCATCACCGTATTGTCCTGTGCCAAACTCCTGTTCACAGCCCCAGCACAGCGGTGGGCGGTCTTGGTGCTGTGGAGACTGCCAGCGCGCAGGTCGTGCCTTTCTGCAGATAGCGCACCTGAAGGGTTCGGGTTTGTCGGGGTAGATAGGTCCGCCGCCGGATAGGCTCTCGTTTCAGAAGCTGGAAGACGCTCTCGGCCGCGGCGTTCTCATGGCAATTGCCGCGTCGGCTCATGCTGGACTCCAGATTGTGCGGGCTGAGGAACCTCTGCCATTCCCGGCGGGAGAACAGGTCGATGACGACACAGAGGTCCGTCCATGTGGCCGCCATCGGTCCGATGCCCATGCCGGACGCGAGCCCTGATGGGGCTTGATGAAGGTGATAGCGGTGAGCCAAACCTGATCGGGGGCGGATGCCTCGAACCGCTGCTCCGGCCTGGTCTCGGCCTGGATGGTTGGCTTGCCACCGGACCGGCCCGGACGACGCTTGTCGCCAACCTGCGCGCAGATGCCAGCAAGGGATGCCAAGCGGGCCACTCGGTTCTCAGAGATGCTCTCGCCCTGATCGCGCAAATCGTCCGTCCGTTTGCGAGAACCGTAGACCTTGCCGCTGTCAGCCCAGGCCTGCCGGATCAACTCGGTTTGCCGTTCATCCTCCTGCGCAGGGTGGCTTCACGGCTCCTTAAGCCATGCATAGAAGCCCGAGAAATGGACCCGCAGCACCCAGCACATGGCCCGAACGCCGAACTCGCCCTGATGCGCGGGGATAAAGACGTACTCCATTGGGACCCTCGCGCGAAGTACACCGTTGCCTTTCTTAGTATATCGCGCTCCTCGGTCACTCTGGCCAGCTCGCGCTTGAGACGCTGGTTCTCATCCTCATGGTCAACGCCCCGATTAGGGACCGGCGCCCCGAACAGCTTCATCCACTTGTAAAGGGCATGCGTCCTGACACCCAACCGGCGGGAAACCTCCCGAACCGGATACCTCCGCACCTTGATCTGATGCACTGCATCGCGCTTGAACGCGTCGCTGTAATTGCTTGTCCCCATGTTGGCCTCCTTGCCTCAAAGTTACGGCATTATGGAGCAAGCTCACCAAGTATGGTTAGGTTGCTATTCCACCTTTATTTCAAGGTCCATCGCAGCAAGGCATTGAAGTAGAAAGGCCGAACTAAAGCCGCCACGGCTTATCTTGTTCGCCACGCCCCCCGAACTCATATCGACACCTATTGCAGACAGGCGGGCCGTAAGCTGGTCTACGGTCACGCCCTTGGACCGCATGGCCTCTCTGACCATTTCTCGCGCCTTGTCTTCATATTCGACATTCACCGGACTTGACTTACGTGCAACCGGTTTGGGCGGCGCAGGCCTCTGCGCTCTATCAATCGTGTTCATGGGTCACCTTTTTTGGAATAACCATATTCAGTGAATATATGTGTTGACGCGGTTCCTGTCTACTGTCATATATGGCTAACCAAATAAGGTTAGTCTCATGTCACAACACTTCCTCCTCTCCCCAGCCGCCAAAACGCTTTCACTTGTGAAGGTAATGCGTATGTCTGAGGATGAAGCCCGCACCGCGTTTCGTCAAATCCGCTGGACAGAAACCGAAGGGGAGCCGATCTGCCCAGAGTGTGGTTGTGTTGATCACTATGACCTCAAAACGCGTCAGGTGTTCAAGTGCAAGGGCTGCGCAAAGCAGTACAGCATCACGTCCGGCACGGTCTTTCATGGCCGCAAGCTGCAAGTGCGGGACATTCTGGCGGCAATCGCGATTTTCATAAATGGCGCGAAAGGCTACAGCGCGTTGCAGTTGTCTCGCGATCTGGGTGTTGACTACAAAACCGCCTTCGTTTTGCTACACAAGGTACGCGAAAGCATAGAGACCGCGCGTAACGCAGGCGCGTTGTCTGGCGATGTTGAGGTCGATGGTGCCTACTTCGGTGGGTATGTGAAGCCCGCCAACGAAAAGAAGGATCGCAAGGACCGCCGCAAGAAGGTCCACCAGTCAGGCAAGCGCCAGAGCGTTATCGTTATGCGTGAGCGTGGCGGTCGCACACTTACCTATGTGACCAGTACCGAAGCCGAAGGCGCGGCTCTGGTGGCCGCTAACGTAGAGCGCGGCTCCACAGTACATGCAGACGAAGCATCGCACTGGGACAAGTTGGCGGGATACTTCCCAATAAAACGCATCAACCACCAAGAGGCGTATTCAAAGGAAGGTGCCTGCACCAACCAAGCGGAAAGCTTCTTTAGCCGCCTGCGTCGTGCCGAAGTTGGCACCCACCACCACATCGCAGGCAAGTACCTGCACGCCTACGCCGCTGAAATGGCATGGCGTGAGGATACCAACCGTCATGCCAACGGCACTCAGTTCACAATGGCCATCGGTGCGGTTACTGCCGCTCCTGTGTCTCGCCAGTGGGCTGGATATTGGCAGCGCCACACTGCGTAAAGGCGAGAGAAAAGCGCAGTGATTGGAGCAAGCGCAACACGCCGCAAGAGACTGGCAAATCACAAGCGTGCAAAGTGCGAGTGGTGAAAATGATGTTTCTGCAGCGTCACGACTTGCCGCATGTGTCTACATAGGGTAGAAACGAAAAAACCCACCGCCAATTATGGGGTGGGTGATTCGGAACCTAGGCTGTGCAGGCCTATGATGGTTCATAGGTTGTGAGGAATAAATGTCAGAATTCGTAGAAAACGTCAAGACGGCTTTAGCTGATTTACGCGCTTGGGCGCAGAAAAATCGCGATGCGGGACGCAGTGAATCCGCTGACAAGGTAGAGTCCCTCGCTGATCTTCTGGAGGGGGTACCGCAGGAGCTGATCAGGCTCTACGGACTCACTTCATCCCTTCCGGCTGAGCTTGGGAACATCCACGATCTGCCGCCAGAATTACAGGCTGAACTGTCGGTAGCCAAGACTGATGAGCTTGAGGACCAGTTGGTAACTGTTATCAAGGCTTACGGCGATCAAGCTTCCCTAGACCAAATCCTGGTCGGGCTTTTCCGAAAATTTCAGGTCACACAAAAGCGCCGGTTTCTGCAAAACAAGCTTTATCGAATGGAAACCATTTGGGGCGTCCCGGGCAAAAAGGGCGTTTATACCTCCACAGAGCCAACAACTCTTGCGGAAGAATTTGGTAAAGTCAGGGAGACCTTTGCAAACCCAAAGGGCGTGAAGCCGCCCCCAGACGACGAAGATTCAGAGATTCCCTTCTAGGGAGTTGAGCGGTTTTGCCGCTTACAATCGATTGCAACAAAGGAGGTTCGAGCAGTGGAACCCATATGACGACCACCCTGATCTAATCAGAACTGGTACTTCTGATTAGGTGAGCAGCCGCCATGAGGGCGTGCAGGGGGCGGAGTTTGCGCTTCGCCTCCATCCCTGAAACTGACCGGATTAGGACAGCATACACATGACAGATGATTCATTTGGGTCATTTAGTCAAGTCTGACGTCCGGTCGCAGCATCTCGAAAGGCAAAAGATGCACGACTGCAAGGTGACGCCCGCTATGGCGTCCGTAATCAAACTGGCACGCTCCCAACGCATCCCGTACTCGTGGATCACCGGGTATTATGTCGGCCTGAATTTTGGCCGCATTGCTGACGTGATGAAGGGGCGCTTACACCCCAAAGTCCCGCCAGCAGCGACACTCCCGCCAGACTTCCCCAAGTCGGTCTGAATACGGCAGAGGGCGGCTCACAGGCCGCCCTCTTTCAGTTCCCACAGCTTACACACCCCATCCATCCCCGCCTCAACGACCAGCCCATCTTTCTTGATGGTATTTATGGAAATCCCGATACGCTTGCGCAGCACGCGCAAGGTATCCGCATCGCCCTCTATCATTTGATCTATGACCCAAGCGTCCGCGATCTGCCGGGCCGACAGAGGGTCAGAGGCTTCCCTAAGCTGTGTTACGATAAATCGCTTCAAGTGGCCCTTGGGCGCTGTGTGGCGAGGTATGAACCCGTCATGGTAAGTAGTCGGTGGTTTGGCGTTTGGATTGAAAAGCGCAACGCAGGCATCAATGTGCTTGATGTTGATGCGCACCCGCTCTGCCTCTGCCGTGATTTTACCAAGCAGCTTCACTAGTTCTTTTCTTTTGGCTTTCAGCCCTGACACAGTGTTCGGACGTTCATATTCTGAGTTTTCCATACGGGCAGTATGGCTAACCATTTATGATTATGCAATAACCATATTTGGTGAGTTTGCTCCATAATGCCGCAAAGTTAAGGCGCAAAGCGTCTACAAATCTAGGGGCACCTACGGGGGCGGCTGATCCAGCTACCTCGCCTGAGAACGCAAATTGCGCAACAGAGTCTCTCATCGTGTGGAGCGCAGGCTAACTTCAAGACGTGGATACTTCAGGTGAATACGTCAGCAGTGAAATTTTCTTCAAAATCCCTCTGGACACTTCGATTCACAGCGCATAGAAGGCCTTCACCCAAGGCGGCAAGCCTTCCCGTGCCCGGGTAGCTCAGGGGTAGAGCAGTGGATTGAAAATCCTCGTGTCGGTGGTTCGATTCCGCCCCCGGGCACCATTTAAATACCTGAAAAATAAGCTACTTTTTATCATGCGATTAGGTCCTCTCGTCAGGGTTTGCCAGTTTCTTCTGCGGGTTTGACACTTTCGCCTTCATGGCGCGTCGTTTGTACTCCTCTTCCCAGACCTGCATCGTCTTCCGGTTCTTGCGGGCCAACGCGGCATTCTTGGAATAATGCAGCCCCATGACCTTCGAGTCCTGAGCCAGCAGATCAGAAATTTCACGTTCGTCCTGCCCTGCCTCCCTAAGCCATGTCGCCATCGTGTGCCGCAACCCTTTCGGAGTTAGGCCTGGCGCGGCCCTTCCATCCTGTTCGAGCTTTGTACGAAGCCGCTGCCAGGCGCTGGCGAAACCATCGTAGGTCCAAGGCGTACCTTTCGAGCTGGCGAGAAGTGTGGGCGCATCATGCGCAGGCACCCTCGCCAGTTCTGATATGAGGACGTTGCTGATCGGGATTGCCGGGCCAGTGCAAGCCGCGCCTGGGTCCCCACCGGATGGACTTTCTCGAACCGGGCGATTTCGTCCAACGTCCAGGAATGGAATCCGTCCGGGTTGCCCTTGAGGTATTCGACCTTTTCCGCCGGGTTGTCTTCGTGCAGATCATAGCGCAGGGCAAAACGGTAAAGCTGGCGCACGGCCTTCACCATTCCGTTGGCGGCCTCGGGACGGTCTGACATTTCGTCCCGGCGAATGCGGACATGCCTAGGCAAAAGAAGCGCGAAAGGTTTGTCCCCGTCGCCCTTGTGCTGGCAAAACCGCTCGAGGATCGCGCGACGGACCTTCTGGGTCCTGGGGTCCAATTCCTTGAACATCGCGCTCTTGTAATACTGGACGCAAAGCCAGCGAATGCTGCGCGGGACAACCTGCCCCGCCCCTTGCTCTTTCTTGGGGGCCTCGAGAGTCCAGGCGGCGGCTTTCTTGTAGTCCGCCAGGAACTCGGGCGATCCGGCCGGGCCGCGTAGCCTGACCTTCCGGCCGTGTCGCCGATAATACAGGCGGACATTGCCGTGTCTGTCGGTGTCCTCCACCACATATTTCAATCTGAATTTCATGGACTCCTCGTTCATCTACTCATCCCAAGGATTGTAGTCCGAGTCGTCACCACCTGGTAAAGCATCAAATAAACGGTCCAGGGACCTAACGTCCCACACGCGCCGCCCATCAATCTTTTTGGGCTTGGGCATACGCCCATCCGCCACCATGGCGTCGAACTTAGAGGCACCCACTCCGATGTAACCGGCCGCTTCGACACGCGACAGACCGCGCCGGGTGGGGAACGGCAGGGCACTTGTGTCATGTTTTGCGGCGGTTTGAAGCATGGGACCTCAGACGCGAAAGGTTGGAGGGATAGCCCGCCCCGGATCAGGCGTTGAAGGGGCGGGCTGCGCCGCTGCGGCGTGGTGCAGTCTTATGGCGTCTTAGCTTTTAGGTGGTCTGGGCATCCTGGATCGCCGCGAAGGAATCCGCGTGGCGGGTGGCAATGTCCCATTCGGAATGGGCCACCAGGCGGACGTTGCCCTTTGCGGCTTCCGTCACATCGTCCACGATCAGGTCGATTCCGCCCCACTGGCCGATCAGAAGATCAGTCCAGGCCCCGAAGATCATAGCCGACAGGTCGGTCCCGGTCCCCTTGGTGAGGTTGGACGGCACATTCCCCGAGAACCGGGCCTTGTAGCCGGCCAGGCGCAGGTCCTCGGCCAGGGCGGCCGCGTCCGGGTCCAGCATCATGGTATCGGTCGCGGAAATGCGCGGCGTGGACATGAGGTGGCCCTTGACTTTGAGGTTGGACAGAAAGCCCAGGGACATGGGATCGACGTTGGCCGACTCCACGGTGCTGACCAGCTCCATGAGCTTGGCCCAGGTGACGAAATCTCCATTCGTTCCCATCGCTACGTCACCGATACCGGCGAGGTTCAGAATGCCGGTGGGCTGGGGACCAACGCCGGTCCCGGCAATCGCTGCCTTGTCCAAGGCAACCGCGATCTGGGCGCGCAGGTCATTGGTGAGGATCTGGTCCACGGCGGGCAGGCTTTGCTTGAGCTGGCGGCGCGAAATCCGCGTATGCGCCGAAAGCTGGTGCATGGTCAGCGTCACCGCGTCGAAACCTGGCGACGATTCCGCCGCTTCGCCGTTTTCCGCGATCCACTCGGCGGAACACCCGGCCGTCTGGCGCGGGATCGACACGTTTTCGACCAGGCCCGGCAGAACCGTTGCGCCCAGCTCCATCACGCTAACTTGGTGTTTCAGAACCTCCACAAAGGCGTCGTGCATTTGCTGGGTGCCGATCAGCGACGGCGCGGTCCCGGTCGTGACCAGGGCGCGCCCGGCCAGGGCGGCGGTGGGAACGTATCTCCCCGACGCGCTACGGCCAAGCTGGCCTTGCAGCTCCTGGGAAACTTCCCGCTCGAAACCGGCCTGGGACCAGTCATTTGTGACCTGGGCGTGGGCGACACGGGACAGCGAATAGGACCGCTCGGCCGCCGGGATTGCAGGCAAGCCCATGCGGCCGCGCGTGACAGGTTGCGGGCTGTTGCTCGAGGACATGCCGTCCAGAATCGACCGCTGGAATGCGTCCACGGACAGACCGTCCGCAATCGCACTTTCCACGTCCTCGGCGGGCATGTTGAAGCTGCGGCCAAGGGCGGAGATTTCGGACGCGCGGCGGCGTTCGGTATTGACGGAGCTGGCCGCCGGGGCGGGCTGGTGCTGCGGCGTGTTGGGGGTGGGAGTCGTCATGTTTGAACCTTTCGGAATGTGAGGAATGGATGCGGAAGAACCGCCCGACAGCGACCGACCGACCCCGACCGTGGGGTCCGCCGGGACCGCGACGAGTGACACCTCGACCGCTTCCCATTTTGTGGCGCGCAGGACGGGATAGCCGTTCTGTTCGCCCGCTGGTTTCAACTCATGGACGGCGTAACCCACCGATACCGACTGCACTTCACCCGCCTTCACGCGGGTTAGCATTGAGTTGCCTTCTTTCGTGTCCGCAAGCCGCACAACCGCGCGGCCCCGGCGTCCCTCGATCCGGGCGGAAACAACCGTCCCGACCATCGAGTCCACGTCGCGCCGGTGATCCTTGAGGACCGGGGCCGATCCGCTGTTGAGCCGTGACAGGTCAACCTCGCCTGGATCATGCCCCAGAACCTCAAAGGCCGGTCCCATAGGGGTATCCCGAAGGACCGGAATTTCGCTCGAGAAGGACAGAAGGACCGTCCGGTCCCCGTCCTCCACTTTCACCTCGGCCGCAACCTGGGGGCCAAAGGCGGGATTGTTCAAATCTGCAAACCGCTGGTGTTTCATGGATCAGGCGTCCTTTTTGAGGGACGCCGCGCCCGCTTCGATATGGGCGGCCAGCTCGGCAATCGCGCCCGGACAGAACCCGAACAACGGCGCGCCCTCTTGTTCGGCGGCGGCCGTAAAATGCCCCAGCCGGGATTCGCTGTCACTGACCACGCCCCGCGCCCCGCGACGGTCAAGGCGGTAAACCACCAGCGCCCCTGGGCCGCGCGTCAGAGCAGCGTCAACCTTGTCCGGCGCGTCCCGCAACAGGTCCAGGGCGGCGTGTTTCTCGAGGCCCGCGCCGTGGATTTCACGCGTCAGCACGGCAAGGCAGGCGGCCACGACATGCGCGCGGCCGAGCTGGGCGGTAGCGATCGGGTTTTCGGTGGCGGTTTTGGCGTTCATGGAAAGGGTTCCTTTGGGGTTCGGGATCGGCGGGGAAGGGAGACGGCGCAGCCGTCAATTCAATTCCAACAAACCTGTGAGGAAGGCTTGGGCGGCTGGTGTTTTGCTCCACCGAATGCCATGTTGCCGTTGGATTTGACTTTGCGGACACCACATGCCGCCAGTGCATTGGCCAAGTTTACCGCGTTGCTGTTTGCATCCCCTTGGTGGTGTGGGCGCGCCGCCGCCTGCCAATCGGAAAGCCAAGCGTGAAAGACGCGCTGAAACTCGAGGCTGGACATGCGCGCAGAAGGATCGCGGATTGTGAATTCGGCCAGAAACGCAGGAACGGGATCGGTTATCGCGGATGATGCGTCACCAGTCGCGGCGTAACCCGCGCCCGGGTGCTGGACGGCCGCAACCGGATCGGCCTCCAAGCCGTCCCGCATTTGCTGGATCAGCTCGGAGAGGTTCACCAGGCAGAGAGGCGCGCATCCACTTTCGTGAAAGTCCAGCCACTCCATGATCTGAAGCGCTGTCAGGTCGCACCCAGGAACGAACGCGATAGCGTCCTGTGCATCTACGAGGGCGGTAACGCGGCGCTTACTCCCGACGTACTAAACATATGAACGTCGGCTTTATCGGAGTTCGGGCCGTCGATCCGGGGCTGTATAAGCAGGCTCCTCGCAAAGGCAAGCGCGCAACCGCACTGTGCAAAGTTCGCGAGCACTGGGTCCTGCGCCTAGGTGGGGAAATCGTAGTCGATCACGATTTTCCATATAGCACGATTGACGTCCTGGAGCGCGTCTATGGCATTTTCGATGCTGGTGATGGCTTGCTCGTCGACCTCTTCGGTCTGGCCGATCTTGAGCTTGTCCTTGCGATCCGCGATCCGCATCAGGATTGTGCGGGCGGTTCCTGCATCCTTGTCGAAGGAATAGATGCAGTGGCTGTAGCGATTGCGCAGCGCCGATTGGCGCATCATGTCGCGCGTCGCTGTGAGGACCCGTTCCCGCAGGGCCGGGTCCACCCGCTCCAGCTTGACCAGACGCTCCACCAGTTCGACCCGCGCACGCGTGGTGTTGAGCGTCAGGAAAATTACCAGCGCGGCCTCTGTATCGGTGCCGCCGAGGCCTGCAATGAGATGGATAAGCAGGCTCTCGGTGTTGGTCCAAGTATAGTTCAGCCGCCCCACCAGCATCAAAAGCTGGGAAAAATGCGGGTCGCCCTCGCCGGGGGTCACGCCAGACTTTGTCCCCGGCCCAGAAATACCCCTGCGGCTTCGGTCCGGTTACGCACTCCGAGTTTCTTGATGATATGATGCATGTGCAGCTTCACCGTATGTTCCGAGAGCTGGAGATCCACCGCGATCAGCTTGTTCTGCTTGCCGCTGGCGACCAATTCCAGAACCTCGCGTTCGCGGGGGGTCAATTGCGTGGTGGTCATGTTTGCGTGACTTTTGCGTTGGGCCGCGACGACGCTGCCTTGCCGTGTGAGAAACACCTGAGGCACGCAACATTGCCCGAGAAACAGCAGCCGGAGCATGTAGGTCCAGCAGTCATATTGCAGGTTCATTGGCAGGATCCCAAAGCGGTCTGGATCATTGTGGGAGGTGATCTGCTCAAGAAAGCGCAGCGCCAGGGTGTCATCGAGATAGGCCAGGGCGATATGATCCGCCGGGCATTGTTTCAGACTCTCCAAGCCTTCGCTGTCGGCATCGCTGAAGGCTTCCTGTTCGATGAGGGCCAGTTTGATCGGCCTCGGCGCGCAGGAGGTCAACGCTTCGACCGTCTCGACCCGGATGATATCAGTTCCTGGAAATTCTAGTTTAATCAACTCTTCGCATTTTGTTGAAACGGTCAAACCGTTTCCGATAATCGCAATACTAACAGTGGTCATTTGGAAGCCCCCAACTCGCACAAAAATCCTGGTCAACCTTTGACCGGCGCCCGGATGACAATCTTCCGGGCGATCACAAATTAAGCTATTCAGGCTATTCCCCTCGCTGAAATATTAACACTTTATTAAGCATTTCAGCAAGTTTGGATGTTGGAATTATTAATTTCTAAAATTGAAATTAATGCTAAGAATTTGTTATTGTTTATAATATCCGGCGTGTGAGTGTTTTTCAGCTTTGACATCTGTTCAACTGTCTGCGTTGCTCCCGCTTGATTGACATCACCCCGTGGTTGTGACAGCGCGGATGTAGGAAGAGGTGTATAGAATCACCTTTCGAATCAGGAAAAGATTTAGTCCCTCTGACCGTACCAGCAGGAATTTGATGAAGAATCAGCCCCTTGCTGGAAACAGGATTGGTTGATCCATCTGCTAGCTGGCTCGGTTCCTGTCCCTGCTTCAGTCTGAGAGTGCGCCCCACAGGGTGCCCGGATCGAACCCCTCATTATTTTTCAGGTCGATCCGGCAAGATGACGAGACCGAGGGTCTCGCCAGAACCATCAAACGCCCGAATTTTAGTCGCTTTATAGATGACACGCGGCAGATCGGGCCTTCAGACAGAAGGAATTTGTATCATGTCAGGTGGAAGAAATCCTCTTAACTTCTTTGCGCAGCTTCAGGGGCAGGGTCAGGACCAGCTCCAGGGGCAAGCCGAAGCTCAGGGTCAGGGACAAGGCCAGGACCAAGGTCAGGGTCAGGGTCAGGAACAATCGCAATCCAGCGAGAACCTGAACATGAATGGCAACGGGAACCTGAACGGGAACCTGAGCATGAACGGCAACGGGAACGCCAACGGCAATTGGAACACCAATAGCGACAGCGACACCAACGCGAACAGCAATGCCAACAGCAACACGGATCGCAACTCCAACAGCAACAGCAATACTGACACCAACACCAATACCTCCAACAGCACGCATACCACCGATACGACGGTGGATGTGAAGGTGGACATCGGGCTTGAGGGCTATATGCCCGACGATGGTGATTTTGCCGATGTCGACATCTCTGGCGGTGCCAGCGTGGGCGATGTGCTGATGGCGCAGGGCGATCTGCACTATGATATCGGCGATGATCTCAACGTTGAGAATGTGCTCAACAATGCGCTCAACGGCGAGGGTAACGACGTGGCAACCATCAATGTGATGGGCAACCACCTCAATGACAATGACACCCTGCACGACCCGGATGTGACCAACTCCGGCGGCACGTTCCAGAACAGCGGGAATGCATCCGGCGGGTCGGCGACCTCCGATGATGGGATCAACTCCGATGGCGGTTCGGGTTCTGCCGGTGGCGGTGCGACCTCGGCCGGTGGCGAAGGTCTTGGCGCGGCCTTTGGTGGCTGGGCTGACGGCGGCGAAACCGATGGCGGCGCTGGTGGCAACAACAGCGGCACGACCACTGCAGGTGACGGCGGCGATGCCGGGTCTCTGGCGGCCAATATCGGTGCAGGTGTCGGCCTTGCGGGCAGCGGCGCTGCTGCGGGGGCTGCTGCTGCGGAAGGCGGGCTTGACCTCGGTCTGCTCGATTTCCTCGAAGGCGGTGATGCGGCCACTGCGATCGCGGCTGCCGGGTCTGCGGCCCAGGCTGGCGGCATTGGTATCGCGGGCGGCGCTTATTCCGGTGCGATGGCTGGCGATGGCGGTCACGCCGGGACCTCTGGCATGGGCGGCTTTGGTGGCAGTGCCTTTAACGGCGGCACATCCGTTGGCCCAGCCAGCGCCTTCTCCACGGGTGGTGCTTCGGGCGACGCCTATGGCGGTGACGGCGGCGAAGGCGGCAGCGGTGGCGTCTGGGGTTCGCACAATGGCGATGACGGTTTCGTCAATGGGGCTTCCTCTGCCTCGGCCGATGCGATCCTCGACACCACGGCGTTCAACCAGTCCATCACCATGGGCGCCAACGTGCTGGGCAACACGGTCGATATGACCACTGTCGGCAACGACCTGACCTCCTCCTACGCACTGATCGGCGAAGACGACGCCTAAACGATCAACACTGCGGTAATCCCACCGCAGAGAAACCTGACATGCGCGGCTCCCGCGCATGTCTCTTATCTCGCCAGATTTGGTGGCAGAGAGTGGTATTGTTCCAATGTTACTCGATAAAACAACAGAAACGATTTCATATTTTATCGGTCTTTTTCAGCTTGTTACGGAAACAGCGCGCGGACGACTGGAGTACGATAGTTTCAAATCCTTTCAGCAGGCGTCAAAGCTTGATCCCCTGCTGTTGCCGGGCTCCCACCGTACGGTCAGCTTTGGCCCGGAGGGGCATGATCCGGCGGTAAGCGACCCGCAATCCTTTGTGCAAAAGGCGGCGATGGCCCCGCTGGTGGCGCCCAATATGCCGCCGCATTTGGCGCAACAGATCCTGCCTCCTGCGGTTGCGGAGCCTGCGCCGCAGGCGGTGGTCTGGGCGGCCGCACAGGACGCGCCACCGGTGCATATTCGGGAGCTGCCGCCACCCGGTGGCACCATGCATGTCACCTGGCAGGAAAACCGGCTGTCAGATTGCGACACGCTGCATCTCGACCCGGAGATCAGCGCCGCCTGGGGGGCGATGCAGGCTGAGGGAATGCTGGCGCTCAAGGCGGCAGTTGCGGGGCTTCAGATCCTGGACCTACAGAATGGCGCCGCATTTCTGGACATGACCGCCGCCGAGACCAAGCTGCTGACACAGGATCTTGCCGAGCGCTTTGACGGAACGGCGGACGCGAGGCCGGGGGCCAGCGTCTATCTGGCGACAGGCACGGCGACGCAGCAGATCACGGTGAACGGGGTCGCGGTGGAGGAAATGCCCGATTGGACCGAGGTGCTGCCGGATGTGCCGCAGCTTTCTGATTGGCAGGTGCAAGGCGTCACCACGCAGGGTATCGCGCATCCCGGCACCTCTCATGCGGGAGGCGCTGTCGTGGGCGTGGCTGACCACGAGGGGGCGTCTCCCGACGAGGCGGGCACCGACGCAGAGGCCGCGGACATCGGGGCGGCGCATGTGCTGATCACCGGCGGCAATCTGGCGATCAATTCCATGGCGGAAGGCACAGGAGGTGTCGACGCGCCGGTGATCGGCGTGGCGGGCGACGTGGTCAGCCTTGATGTCATCAGTCAGATCAACGTGTTGGGTGGGACCGCTGCCGGCACAGCGGGCAGTAGCCTGCTCCAGAACAGCGCCGCCTTTTCGGGGCTGCCTTTGCTGGCGGGGCAGGAGGGCGCGGATCAGACCTCTGGCCCGAGCAGCGCTGGCGCGGGGCCGCTGCCCGGTCTCTTGGCGCTGTCCACCCTAGACGGGGATCTGGTCAACTTCAGCTGGACCCGGCAAATCAACGCCGGTGTCGATGACGACGCGGTGCAGATCACCACCTCCGCGACACAGAGCTGGATCGACCTTGGCGGCAATACGCTTCTGAATGTGGACTCCCTGTTTGGTCAGGCGATGGGCTTCGACCTCATCCTTGTCGGCGGCAATATGATCTCGCAATATATTGTCGAGCAGATCAATGTGCTGATGGACTGGGATAGTATCCTGGAGGGCAGCCCGGATGGGCTGAACGCAGATCTGTTCTCGGCACAGGACATGGTCAGCGGAGCGGGAGAGACCTCTGATAGCACCGCTGGCAATGCGCTGATCAACTCGGCCTCGATCACCCATACGGCGCTTGATCACTTCCACACGCTGACGGCGGAGTTCCAATCGGTGCTTGGCAGCTTTGCGGAGGGCGCCCCCGATGTGTTGCCCCTGATCGGCAGCGGCGCGCTGCAATCGCAGCCCGTGCTCAGCATTCTCTATATCACCGGCGATCTGATTGATGTGCATCTGTTGAGCCAGGTCAACAGCCTGTCCGACAGCGATCTTGTGCTCGGCGCGACGGAAGACGCGCCCGCGACAGAGATCCACAGCGGGCTGAACGCGTTGGTGAACGACGCGCAGATGATCGACATCGGCATGGCCTCGAATGTGTTTGCAGGCGGCGAGGTCTACTCCGACGCCGTGCTCCACCAGGCCAATCTGATCAGCGAGGACGCGCCGCCCTGGGATGTGTTTCTGGCACCCGGCGGGATCGACGGTTTGGCCAGCGAGGCGGTGGCCTTCCTGGCTGACGACATGATGTCACCCGCCAGCAGTGCAGCGGATCTGGCAACCGGGGACAACTCAATAGCACAGGACGGGCCCATCCACGTGGATGTGATGCAAACCATGCTCGCCTGAGAACAACAGGGGACGAACGGGGGGAAACGTGAAAGTATTCAGAAACAGCGGCGCAGCCGAAGCCAAGGTCTGCGCGTCATTGCCCGAAATGCAAGAGTGGCAGGCCAAGGCCATGTCCTCGTTGAGCAAGTCGAGGGAAACCGGGCCACTTCAGCCTGAGGAAGAGACCCCATCCCCGGATGATATTCCGATGCCGCTGAAACTGCGTGCGTCATGGAAGCTCAAGGAAGAGGCCAGGGCCAGGGCGCAGGATGCGGCCGCAAGGCAAGCCTCGGATGAAGGCGCCAACCTTGCCGGTACCAAACACGCCGCAGCGCGCGTGGACCCATCCGCCCCGTCACAGCAGGATACGCCCGAGACACCGCTGTCGCAGGAGCCGCCCAAGACCGAGCTGCCCAAGACTGAGCCGCCCAAGACTGAGGCCCGCAAGACAGAGGAGAGCCGCACATCAGAGGAGGCGCGGATGGACCCGATGGTCAAAGGGCTCGGCACCCCTCCCATCGAGGCGCGCAACACCGCGACCAGCCCCACCACCCGCAGCGGGGGACCGCAACCGCCAAGCGGCGGTGGCACCGGGAACGGCGGAGGCGGCAATGGCAATGGCAATACCCGTTTCCACCGGCGGCTCGGGCCGCAGAATTTCGAAAAAAGCCTGCGCGAGGGGGTGGCCGCGGTCCGTCGCAATATGGGTTTCGTGATGCTGATGACCTGCGCCACCAATATTCTGGTTTTGGCGATCCCGATCTACCTGTTTCAGATTTCCGACCGGGTGCTGACGAGCCGGTCCGTGGATACGCTGATCATGCTGACCATGGTGATCGCCGGCGCGGTGATCCTGCAATCGCTCTTTGACGCTGTGCGCCGCTTCATGTTGATGCGCACCGCAGTCGAGGTGGCCGCCCGCCTTGGCGCGCCGATCCTGAGCGCCGCGGCGCATGCTTCGCTGCATAGCAATGGGCGCGAATATCAGGCGTTGGGGGATCTGCAACAGGTGCGCAGTTTCCTGACCTCCGGCACGTTGATGGCCTTTCTCGACGTGCCCTTTGCGCCCATCTTCTTGCTGGCTATCTTTCTCGTACATCCCCACCTGGGGTTTATCGTCGTGACAACCGCAATTGTTCTGTTGGTGATTGCCCTGGTCAATCAACGGTTTACGGCGAAGCCCTTCGCGCAGGCCAATCAGGCCCAGTCCCGGGCCAACCTGCATCTCGACTCCATGACCCGCAACAGCCAGATCATCAACGCCTTGGCGATGATCCCCGAAGCGGTGACCATCTGGGGGCGGGATACCGCAGCCTCACTCACGGCTCAGGTCTGCGCGCAGGATCGCAATGTTATTTCCGCGACATTTTCGCGCGGCGTGCGGTTGCTGACCCAGGTGGGGATGCTCGGTTGGGGGGCCTATCTGGCCATCGAGGGCGAGATCACCGGCGGTATGGTGATTGCCGCCTCGATCATCGCAGGCCGGGCCCTGGCACCGGTCGAGGGGGCGATCGAGGGCTGGAATGCCTTTTTGCTGTCCCGCGCCGCCTACGGGCGGATCGCGCATCTCCTGACCCGATCCGGGTTTCAGTTCGAGCGGCTGTGGCTGCCGCAGCCCGAAGGCCGGCTGGATGTGGAGCGGCTGCTCTATGTGCCGGGCGGCACCAAGCAGGTTGTGCTCAATGCGCTCAGCTTCTCGCTGGATCCGGGCGACACGCTGGCGGTTATCGGCAATTCCGGTGCGGGGAAAACCACGCTGGGCAAGATGCTGGTGGGGTCGATCATGCCGACTTCGGGCAATGTGCGGCTGGATCTGATGGATCTGCGCAACTGGGATCCGCGCCAGCTGGGCGAGAACATCGGCTATCTGCCGCAGGACGTGCAGCTGTTTCCCGGCTCAATCAAGGACAACATCGCCCGGATGCGCATGGACGCCACCGACGAGCAAATCCACCGCGCCGCGATGCTGGCGGATGTGCACGATATGATCGCCTCGCTGCCGCAGGGCTATGAAACCATGGTTTCCGCCGATGGCTCGCCGTTGTCAGGCGGCCAGAAACAGCGTGTCGCCCTGGCGCGGGCCTTCTTTGGTGATCCGCGCCTCTTGGTGCTGGACGAGCCGAACTCCAACCTCGATGTGGCGGGCGACAAGGCGCTGGCGCGGGCGATCGACCACGCCCGGCGCAACAAAATCACGGTGGTGGTGATCACCCAGAAACCCACTCTGCTAAGCGCGGTGGACAAGATCATGCTGCTGGCCGGTGGTAATGTCGCAATGATCGGTGCACGCGATACCATATTGAAACAACTTGCAAATCATCAGCAAGGCCAGGCGCCGGGAGCCACTGGCGGCCCGACACCCAACGGGGGGACGCTGACATGACCGACGGTGTGAATATCCAGGACTGGCATCACGCGGTGCCGCGCTCGATCCGCAAACAGGCGATCTTTGGTATTTCGCTGATGATCATCGCCTTTGGCGGCTTCGGAGCCTGGGCGTTTCGCGCGCCCCTGGCCGCAGCGGTGATCTCGCAAGGCTCGTTTGTGGCCACCGGGCGCAACAAGATCGTGCAGCATCTGGAGGGCGGTATCATCGCCAAGATCCTGATTTCCGAAGGCGATCACGTCGAGGAGGGCGACGAGCTGCTGCTGTTGAATCACACGGCAGCGCAGGCCGATCTGCGAGAGCTGGAGCTGCGTCGCGCCCGCCTGGAGGCCGCCGAGGCGCGGGTGCGGGCCGAGTTCAACGCCGACAATGAGGTCCACTTCCTGCCAAGCCTGATACGGATGGCGCAGGAAAATGATGAAGTGGCCGACCTTCTTACGGATCAGCGATTGACCTTTGCCTCGGCGCGTCACTTGCAGGAGAGCGAGCTGGCGATCCTGATCAACGGCAAGGAGTCGCTTGAGATCCGCAGCGGCGGCTATGAGGCGCAGCTGGAGGCCTATCTGGAGCGGGCCGTCAGCCTCGACGAGGAGCTGGCCGACAAGCAAAAGCTGCTGGAGGATGGCCTGATCCGGCGGCCCGAGTATAACTCGGTGCACCGGGCGGTGTTGGAAACCAAAGGCCATGTCGCCCGGATCAAAGCGGAAATAGCCGAGATTGAGCGTGCCCGGCAGAAGTTCGAGCTGGAAATTGACAAGCTGCGTTCGGATCAGCGCCAGGACGCGCTGGACGAGTTGCAGGCGATCCAGGCCGAGCTTGACTCGATCCGGGAGCAATCCCGCAAGGCGCAGGACGTGTTGTCCCGCTCCAGCGTCGTGGCTCCGGTCAGCGGCACCGTGGTGCGGCTCCATTATCACAGCGCCGGTGGCGTGATCGAGAGCGGCAAACCCATCGCAGAGATCCTGCCCGCCGATGCGCCCCTGCTGGTCGAAACACTGGTGCCGCGCACCGATATCGACAGTATTTCCGTGGGTCAGGACACGATTATCCGGCTCTCGGCGCTCAACCAGCGGACCACCCCGGTGTTGATCGGACAGGTGCGCTATGTCTCGGCGGATGCGATCACCGACACGTCAAATGGCGTCCCGCGCGAGGTCTATGTGGCCCATATCGCGCTATCACCAGAAGAGTACCACCGCGCCACCGATTTTGTACCGGTGCCGGGCATGCCTGCCGAGGTGATGATCCAAACCCAGGAACGGACGTTCTTTCAATATCTGATCAAACCGGTGCGCGACAGCATGTCCCGGGCCTTCCGCGAGCAATAAAAAAAGGGGGGGAGGGGGCGCAACCCCTCTCCCCCCGGTGATCGCGGACCCGGGCGGCGGCGTCACTGGCGCAATGGCAGACCCATCCTGGAATACATCGCGCTATAGATCGGCGCGACGCTATTGCCGAGGGTCAAATTGTCGGTGGTGAAGGGAAACCACGGTCCGGTCTGGTTGCCGGTGGTCGACCACATTTCGCCACCTGGATCCATGCGAAAGCGGGTGCAGGTCTTTACCGCCTTTTGTTCGACGCCAAAATCCTGACGCCAGACCCAGTCGGCCTCGTAGCACATGCGCCCGCTGCTGGTGGCATACCACTTGCCATAGCCAAGGCTTTGCTCGGCGGTATTGACGGAATAGAACACGCCATCGGGCGCCCAGAATGCATAGGAGCCGCCGCCCCAATCGGCGCTATGGCCGGCAAACACTCTGTAGACAAATTCGGGCGAGAGCGGCTGAGACCCGCCCGTTACCAACATGCCTGCGCGGGCCTTGGTGACCATTGCGGACGGGTTGGCAATGCCGACAATCGCCACAAGCGAGACAGCCATAATCTGACTTGAAATACTCATTAACATTCCTCCAAACCTGCGCCTGTATAGGTGAGTGTTGGAACGCACTATTGATGGCTGCGCGGCGGCACCCCCATGCCATTGCCGCGGCAGAACCTGCTCCGTTCTGCATCAATTTTCCCTGGGCCCGCCCATGGGACATCCGGCCGGAAAAAGGGCCAGTTTGTCAGCCTGTGCTGTCTAGAAAGACTGCCATAAATACACAATCAAGGCAACTCTAACAGTTTGAAAACACTGTAATTGCCTCGATTAATATCGGGGTGATCAACGTAGGGCCGACAGCCGTGGTCCGCGTTCGGACAGCGCCTTGAGATAGGCCGCACCGATTGGCGTGGGGGTCAGGCGATCATCGACCAGATTGATCTGCGGCACCCGGCCCTGCCAGCTGTAGGGATTGGCGGCAAACCAGGCGTAGCGCTCCACGAAGGGCAGGCGGTCCAGCATGCGAATGGCGTCTTTCGCAAAGCGTGCATTGGCCGCATAGCGGGCCTGCTGCGGTCGGCGCCAGTCGATATAGGCGAATTCGGTGACCCAGATCGGACGGCGGTAGGTCTGATGGCCCTCGGTCAGCCAGCGGCGAAAGGCGTCGATGTCGCCATCGCTGGAGTAATAATGCACCGCCATAAAATCCACCCGCAGGCCGCGCGCCTCGGCCTGTGTCATGAAACGATGCTGCCAGGATTTTGGCCCCAGCGTTTGCGCCTGGGTGGTGGCCGGACTGCCAAGCCGCAACCCGCGCGCCTCCAGCCTGGGCCAGAGTTTTATGGCGCGTTCAACACTAAGGGCGGATTGATGGCTGCCGCTCTGGCCGTCCGGTTCGTTGAACCCCAGCAAGGCCCGCGCCCGACCGTCCATATTGATCGGGTCATTCACATTTTCTGCGCCATGGATCATCGGCACAAATTCAACGGCCCGTTTTTGCCGGGTCGGAGTCCAGAGCTGATCCATGCGCCAGTTATAGTACCAACCGAGCCCGGGCTGTGACTCTATCCAGCCGAGCATGGAATAATCCGCGTTTTCCCAGGCCCCGACGCCAGCGTGCTGCGCATGCAGCGGCCGGCTGCTTAGGAGGAGGGCGAGACCAAGACAGAGCAGCCAAAGCCCTTGGGTCAGGAGTTCCTTCCCCCAAGCCACAGACGCCACCCGGCATTCATCGACACTGCGCAAATTTCTCACGTCCCGTTCCGACGGCAACCGATCTGGGCTCAGTTGGCGTGACAGCGCGAGCGCTGTCCAAAACCAGCCGCCGAGCAAACATAGCTGCCGGATCCGATGCGGCGGGCGCTGCGGATGGTCTGGTTGGTCTTGACTGTCGGTTTGCGCAGCAGGTTCAGATCGCCCTTGGGCAGGCGAATTTGTTGCTGTGATCGGGTGGGTTGATCCCCAGATCCGGCCTGCGCCGGAACCGGCGCGGTTGCGACAAAAAGGGAAAGGAGAAGAGCCGCCAGCGGCAAAAAGGTCGCCGTCAGGCGCGGTCCGGCGAAGAACCTCGCGATAATCGTCATGTCACTGCCTCTTGCGCCCCGTTTGGGGGCTGTTTTACTGCGTTCAAGGATCGAGCCCTGCGCGGAAGCTAACAAAACAGGCAAGCCTCGACAAAACCATTGTCGAGGCGACCGCCTAATATCGGATTAATTGAATTTTCGAGCCAACCGGGCCCCGCCCGCCGTTGCCCCGCGCGCCTGGTCATACGTTCGCTAAAGATCTGAAACAAAACGACCCGCGAGGAGGCGGGCCGCTACAGGTTCAGGCGGGCGAGGGGATCTGCGGATTCTTGCCGATACCCCTCGGAAATAGGCCGGAATCAGTCCTGCAACAGGGCTTGGCGCGGCTCCAGCGTGTTCTGCGGGAACTGCCAATCCGGCAGACCAAAGCCGTCAGGCCAGGGGTAGACCTCTTTTTGGTTGAAGTAGACAACCGCCTGCAAGGCCTCATAGGCGTCGAGGTTCTGACGCACCGCCGCGTTCCAGCTGGCGACATAATCGGCATCGCCGATATAGCCGAGCTCCGCCACCACGATGGGCAGGCCAAACGCCCGCACGCGGTCATAGCGCGGCTCAAAGATATCCAGAAACCCCTGCGCCTCGCCCAGGATCTGTTCTTCCCAGGCTTGCAGGCCAAAGACGGATATGCCGATCACATCCACATAATCCTCGCCCGGGAAGTAATCGGCCAGCGTCTCATAGCCGAGCGGAGACCACATATAGTCGATGTCGTCGGCGACCGTGCGGCAGGTCTCTACCACCCTGCGATAGGCGGCGATATAGGTTTCGGGCTGCCAGTCGGCCCAGATGAACTGCCCGGAGGCATCCTCCATTTCCTGCGCCCAGCGGATGGTGACTGGCGAGGAAAACTCCGAGAGAATGGAGCAGATTTCGCGTATGTTGGCATCATATTCTCCGCCAAAGATCCCCTCGATCAGCGCCGCCGGGGTGTTGCGCTGATCGCGGCTCCAGGTCCAGGGTTCGATGGTCACAAGGATCGACCGGCCCCGTTCCAGCGCATAGTCATCTGCGGCGGTCAGCGAAGGCAGGTAGACATCCTCCCAGGGGAGGAAAAGATGTTCGATCTGCACATCCGGGTCATCGGTGAAGCCGCCATTGGGATCATAGACGCCAAAGGGCATGGTGCCGGGCGGGGCCGCCTGCACCGCCGGGGATGCCAGCACGAACAAGGGCATAACGGCCATTGCCAGCAAGCAAAGGCGCCGGGAAATACTGTGCAATAGCAGTGTCATATCAGTCCTCCAGAGGTCTCGATGATTGTTGTTCGTTCCAATGCGGATCAAACAACAGAATGGTTTTTCCGGCGCCGCCCATGCCCGCGCCCGCAACGGCATATTGCTCTTTGAAGAGGGCATAGGGGTCCAGGCCGAGCGACAGGGCATAGCTGCTCTCAAGGCCGCGATGGCCGATGGCGAACAGCAGGATACAGGCAAGAAGGCCGGGTAGCGCCAGCTTGCCCGCATCGCTCAGGGTGAGGCTGGCCGCCGCGGGCGCAGTGTGACGATAGTGATCGACCACCGTGACTGCGACGACGATAGCATAAAGCAGCCCGTTTATCGCGCAGAGAATGTAAAAACCCTGGGCATTTTGCAGGTCATCGACCAGCAGGACAGGCAGCAGGCAGCCAAGCGCAAGCGCGCCATAGACCGCAAGGATCCGTCCCGGCAGGCTGGCCTTGGCGGCTTCGCCCTTGGGGGTGATACGGAAGTCCACAAACCCGCCCGCCAGCCTGTCGCGCACGGCCATCAGGCAGCCCCAGAGCACCCAGGGCCATTGCAGCACCAGAAACAGCGCCTTTTCCCAGGCTATCACGCGCGCCTCCGCCGGGCGCATATAGCCGTCGGATCTGATCATATAAATCAAGGCGGTCAGCGCGATCCCCTGCGGCAGAAGATGCCCGATAAAGGCGGGGAAGGTGACATTGGCATAGCGGATGTCAAACAGCAGCGCCGCAATCGGCATCAGGTAAAAGAGCAGCATAAAACCCGCGATGAGCGGATAGAGCATCTGGCAAAACAGGAACAGGAATTTCAGCCTGAGCGGCAATCGGGCCAGATAGGCGGGCGTATATTGCAGCAAGAGCGTCACCAGGCTGCGCGACCATTGAAACTCCTGGGTGCAGAGGTCGGCGATATTGGCAGGCCCGTCGCCATAGGCAATGGCGTTGAAGGCGTGCACCCCGCGCCAGCCGCCCGCATTCATCAAGAGCGTGGTGGAGTGATCCTCGGCCAGTTCCGGGCCAAGCCCGCCCACCGAACGCAGGGCGCGGGTGCGCACCGCGTAATGGGAGCCGATGCACATTGGCGTCAGCGTCGCCGCGTATCCCGCCTGAAAAACACCGTGAAACACCGCTTCGGTATAGAGGCGGCTGCGCGCGGCCCAGCTTTGCCCGGCATTTCTGGCGCAGATGCTGGGGGCGCTGACATAGCCGACCTTCGGGTCGGCAAAGCCACGCATGATCTCTTGCAGATAGTCGGGCCCGGGCACGTGATCGGCGTCGAGCTGGGACACCACGTCATAGTGATCATAGCCAAAATGGTCGTAGAAAAACGCCAGGTTGCCCTCCTTGCAGCGGGTGCGGCGGGGCCAGCTCTTGCGGTGGTACTCGGGCTGGTTCTGGCGGGTGGAGATCTGTACCCCATGGGCGGCGCACCATTTGCGGGTCGCCTCATCCGGGGCCTCATCGGCGAGCCATGTGTCATGCGGGTAGCTCTGGCGCAGCATCGCCTGCAAGGTCGGGATTAGCACCGACAGGGGTTCGGATGGCGTCTTGGTCACGATCATGGCCACCCGCATGTGCTGCGGGTCCGGCGGCGCGGCGGCGGGAATGCGGGCGCGCGGGAAGATCACCATAAAGAAGGCCTGCAAGAACAGCAGCCATGCCAGCGCGAGGCTCGCAACCCAATATTGCGCACCGGCCTCCGCATGTGCGGGCCGCAGCCACCAGGCCCAGAAATAGACCACGCTGAGCAGCCACAGGAGGCTCAAGGCCCGGTTGCGCCAGCGTTGGGCGGGCGACCAGAGCGGACGCAGCGTATCGCCGGGCACTGGCATATGGGGCTCAGGCCGCGGCATGTTCGATGACCTTCAGTCCGAATGTGGGCGCGGCATGGCGTAGGATTGTCTTGAGTTCGGAATGGCGCGGTTGAAACCCAAGCAAGCGCTGGGCCCGGCTGGTATCGGCCACCAGCATCGGCGGATCGCCAGCACGTCGCGCGGCGGGGCTCCAGGCCGGGGTGCGGCCTGTCACCTCGGGAATGGCGCTTAGGATCTCCAGGATCGAATAGCCGATCCCGGTGCCGAGGTTCACGGTCAGATTCTCATGCCCCGCCATCAGCCATTGCACCGCCTGCACATGCGCCTCGGCCAGATCGCTGACATGGATATAGTCGCGCACGCAGGTGCCATCCGGCGTGTCATAATCGGTGCCAAAAACCCGCAAGGGGTTGCCGCGCCCGGTGGCCGCCAGTAGTGCCAGCGGGATCAGATGGGTCTCGGGGCGGTGGCGTTCGCTCAGCTCGCCCTCCGGGTCGGCGCCACAGGCGTTGAAATAGCGCAGCATCGCAAAACGCAGGCCAGTGGCCCGGGCGATGTCCTGGATCATTTGCTCGCAGATCAGTTTGGTGCGGCCATAGGGGTTGATCGGCTGTTGCGGCGTTGTCTCCCGGATCGGCTGGAGCGCCGGAATGCCATAGGTTGCACAGCTGGAGGAAAAGACGATCCGGTGAACCCCGGCGAGCCTCATCGCGGTCAGCAGCGACAGGGTGCCGGCGACGTTGTTGTCATAGTAAAAGCCGGGTTTTTGCACCGACTCGCCGACATAGGCGGCGGCGGCAAAATGCATCACCATCTCCACCTGGTGCCGCTTCAGGATCGCGGCGACAGCGGCGCGGTTGCGAATGTCTGCGGTCTCCAGCGGTCCCCATTTGACCGCATCGCGGTGGCCGGTGGTCAGATTGTCCAGGGTCACCGGCAGATATCCCGCCGCCGCCAGCGCTTTGCAGGCATGGCTGCCGATAAAGCCGGCGCCGCCGGTGACAAGGACGACGGGTCTCATACCACCACCTTCGCGTCTTGGGGCGCATTGCGGCGCAGTTCGGAGGCGAAATAGGAAATCGTTTGCCGCAGCCCATCGGCCAGTTTGACCTTGGGGCGCCAGCCGAGTTCGCGCATGGCAACCGAAATATCGGGGCGCCGTTGTTGCGGATCATCCTGCGGCAGCGGCCGGTAGCATAGAGGAGACCGCGAGCCGGTCAGCGCCAGCACCTGCGTGGCGAGCTCAGCAATGGTGAATTCGCCGGGGTTGCCGATATTGACCGGCGCGGCCAGGTCCTTCTTGCAGTGCATCAGCGCCAGTAACCCCTCGACCAGATCGTCGCGATAGCAGAACGAGCGGGTTTGCGCTCCGCGTCCGTAAATGGTGATCGGCACTCCTTTGAGCGCCTGGGTGACGAAATTCGACACCACTCGCCCGTCCAGCGGATCCATGCCCGGACCATAGGTGTTGAAGATACGTGCGATGCGGATATCGACCCCGCGCGCGAGGTGGTAATCGTGGAACAGCGTTTCCGCCGCGCGTTTGCCCTCGTCATAGCAAGAGCGTGGACCAACGGTATTGACGTTGCCCAGGTAGCTTTCGCATTGCGGGCTGACGCTGGGATCGCCGTAGACCTCCGAAGTCGAGGCCTGAAGGATCCGGGCCTTATGCTGGCCGGCGAGATCCAGCAGGTTGATGGCCCCGGTGACGCAGGTCAGCATGGTGTGGATCGGATCAATCTGATAGCGCGGCGGCGAGGCCGGGCAGGCCATATTGTAGATCAGCGACACCGGCCCGGGCAGGGTGATCGGCAGGACCACGTCATGGCGAAAAAAGCGGAATTGCGGCAGATCCAGAAGATGAGAAATATTGGACAGCCGCCCGGTGGACAGATTGTCCAGGCAATAAACGCAATAACCCTTTTCAATATAACGCTCGCAAATCCGAGCCCCGAGAAACCCTGCGCCACCGGCGACCAGGACGGTATTGCGGCGATGATAAACAGGCGTGTCTTTTTGTCCTAAGTGACGACCTTCTGACACAGATAGAAATTGATTCACGACGGTAGCTCCCCACAGCTAGGGCGCGGTGCGTCATGCGCTACTCGTTCGTCTGCCGCAGACAGGAATGCTTCTGCGACAGACCGCATGGCGGGGGATAAAGGCCCCTTTTTACTCGTTAATTGCCCATTCGTTACATAGCGGGAAGGTGGCAAACCTGAACGCCGCTCCCCGGATACACAGCTTCCCAGTCCGGCAAAGTTTAAGTCAAGTTATTGTCACTTTTTCCCGAAATTTTGCGACCGGCAGGAGAATGGACAAAGCCCGCCGCAGCCATGGCTTGTTTTTTCGAGGGTAAAAGGGGAAGAAATGGCGGGAAGGGTTAAAAGCGGTGTGCGAATCGCTAAGATATATATCCCTAATCCTTGGAGCTACATATATCAGTTTAGCCCCCTGAATTAAAGCCGGTTTATATCCGAAAGCGCCGCGCGTTTTTTTCGGGCGGAGGGAAACAACGGCGTCAGCGCCAAAAGGCAGCCCAATAGCAGCATATGCCGTCGCGTCTGCGTTTTCAGCACAGGATCATGCCTATTGCGAAGCAACACCGCAGAAGCTTTGGCCAAAGCGAGCCTAGAGTGAAGCCCAGCCGGGGCGGCAAGGGTGGGGCAGAGGGACTGCTGGCACTGTGCCTCGGGGCGCGGGGATCGGCGGCAACGTCTGCCCGCGCGCGCAACCTTTTGCATCGGCCAAGCAGGCTTGGGGGTAATTATGACCAACTTCAGCAATTCTCTGATCGAACTGGATCGCGCCCATCTGGTGCATCCTGTCGCCTCCTGGCGCGGGCATGAACAGGCCGGGGTGCGCTGTCTGCGGTCGGCGCGCGGGGCCACGGTTACCGATGCCGAAGGGCGCGAGCTGCTCGATGGTTTTGCCGGGCTCTGGTGCGTCAATGCGGGCTACGGGCACGAGAGCGTGGTTGAGGCAGCGGCGCAGCAAATGCGCGATCTGCCCTATGCGACCGGCTATTTCGGACTGGGCAGCGAGGCGCCGATCCGTCTCGCGGCGGCACTGGCCGAGCGCGCGCCGGGCGATCTGGATCATGTTTACTTCACCCTTGGTGGCTCGGACGCGGTGGATTCCTCGGTGCGGTTCGTGCGCTATTTCCACCACGCCAAGGGCCAGCCGCAACGTGATCAATTTATCTCGCTGGAGCAGGGCTATCACGGCTCGTCCAGCGTTGGCGCGGGTTTGACCGCGCTGCCGCTCTTTCATCACGGATTTGGCCTGCCGTTTGACTGGCAGCATAAAATCCCGTCGCCCTATCCCTATCGCAACCCCAAGGGCGAGGATGCAGAGACCATCATCGCCGCCTCCTGCAAAGCGCTGCGCGACAAGGTGCAGGAGATCGGCGCGGATCGGGTGGCAGCCTTCTATGTCGAGCCGATCCAAGGGTCCGGTGGCGTCATCGTGCCGCCCAAGGGTTGGCTGAAAGCGATGCGCGAGTTGTGCCGGGAGCTTGATATCCTGTTCATTGCCGATGAGGTGATCACCGGTTTTGGCCGCACCGGGCCGCTCTTTGCCTGCGCGGACGAGGGCGTGGTGCCGGATCTGATGACCGTCGCCAAGGGGCTGACCTCGGGCTATGCGCCGATGGGGGCGGTGTTCCTGTCGGATCACGTCTATCAGGTCATCGCCGAGGGCGCCGGGGCGGCGGCGGTGGGGCATGGGTTTACCTATTCGGGCCATCCGGTCAGCGCCGCCGTGGGGCTGGAGGTGCTGCGCCTCTATGAGGAGGGCGGATTGCTGGAAAATGGCCGCGCCATGGGCGAACGGTTGATGAATGGGCTTCGCGGGCTCGCCGACCATCCGCTGGTGGGCGAAGTGCGCGGGCGCGGCATGCTCGCGGCGCTGGAATTGGTCACCGACAAGTCAAAAAAGACTCCCTTGCCTGCGGCGGCGGATTTCGGGCATCGCGGATTTGACCGGGCTTGGGAAAACGGTCTTGTGGTGCGTGCCTTCAACCATGGTGTCATCGGCTTTGCGCCGCCGCTCTGCTGCACGGACGAAGAGATCGACAGCATCGTTGCGCGCACCCGCCGCGTTCTGGATCTGACATTGGATGACGCGGACATCCGGGCGGCAATGAAGGGGGCCTGACCTCTCCGCGCCGCGATCTTGCGTTTTCATACAAAGAAGTAAGGTTCGGACAAGCTCCGTGATCCCTTGCGTTCCCATATTCCCTGCAACGGACTGCTGCATCGGGATGCGGCGATACACCGAGGATCTGTTGCGATGTCGAACATGGGTGAAACAAACGTACTTGTGCTACAGGGCGGCGGGGCGCTTGGGGCCTATCAGGCGGGCGCGTATACCGCGCTTGCCGAGGCGGGGCTGGACGCCAATTGGGTGGCGGGGATTTCGATCGGCGCGATCAATGCCGCGCTGATCTGTGGCAATCCGCCCGAGGATCGGCGCGCCGCCTTGACCGGCTTTTGGGAGCGGGTGACCGCACGGCTTGCAACCGCACCGATCACGGTGCCGTTCTGGCGTTCGCTCTATGGCGAGGCAGCGGCGGCGAATGTGCTGGCCACTGGTGTGCCGGGGTTTTTCACCCCGCGCTGGCCGGCCAGCTTTTTGCCCTTTGTCCCGCATCCGGCGATCAGCGTCTATGACACATCTCCCCTGCGCAAGACGCTTCTCGACTTTGTCGATTTTGACTATCTGAACACAAAGGGTCCCCGGCTGAGTATCGGTGCGGTTGATGTCGAAACCGCCAATTTCGCCTATTTCGACAGTGCCGCCATGGAGATCACGCCAGACCATATCATGGCCAGCGGCGCCCTGCCGCCGGGGTTTGCCCCGGTCGAGATCGACGGGCGGTTCTACTGGGACGGCGGGCTGGTCTCCAACACGCCCTTGCAATTCGTGATGGACAACCTCGGCGCAGAGCCAACGCTGATTTTCCAGATTGATCTCTTCAGCGCTCGTGGAAACGCGCCAGAGAGCCTGGCGGATGTTGGCCAGCGCGAAAAGGACATTCGCTTTTCCAGCCGAACCCGGCTGACCACCGACCGCTACCGCGACTTGCATCGCTTGCGTGCATCGGCAAATCGGCTGGCCGCCAAGCTGCCGGACGCGCTGAAACAGGATCCAGACCTTCTGGCCCTTCAGGCCGCCGGTCCGGCCTGTCCGATCACCCTGGTGGAGCTCATTCACCGCAAACAGAGCTTTGAGGGCGGCACCAAGGATTATGAATTCTCGCGGCTGTCCATGACCCAGCATTGGGCAGAGGGGCGCGAGGACGTGGCGCGCACGCTGAACCACGAGGCATGGCAGGGCCGCACCATCGGCCAGGAGGGCTTGCAGGTCTTTGACCTCAGCGCCACCGACACCAGCGCCAGCACCAGAACATCCACGACATCCGGCTGAGCCGCCGCAGGGCCATGTCCCGCGCAAGCGAAGGGCCGCGACCCCAGCCACAACCAAAGGAGCAAGACAATGAATGAACTTATCGTAATCGGATATGACACCCCGAAACAGGCCGAAGCCGCGCGAACAGAGCTGTTCGGCATGGCAAAGGAATATCTCGTGGATGTGGCGGACGCCGTTGTTGCCACCGCCGACGAGGAGGGCAAAATCAAGCTCGACCAGATGGTCAACCTCTGGTCGGTCGGGGCCGCAAGCGGTGCCATGTGGGGGGTGCTGGCGGGGCTGCTGTTCTTCAACCCGTTCCTGGGGGCTGCCGTCGGTGCCGGTGCTGGCGCCTTGTCGGGCGCATTGAGCGATTACGGCATCAATGACAATTTCATGAAAGACGTGTCCAACGTGCTCCAGCCCGGACAGGCGGCGCTTTTCATGATGGTGCGCACCGAGGCGACAGACCGCGTGATCAAGCGGCTTGGCATCAAGGGGGGCCACATCATCCGCACAAATCTCGATCGCAGCAAGGAAGAGCACTTGCGCCGGACCTTCAACGAAATGCATGCCGGAATTGATGGCGGGCAGGCAACGCAGGCGCCAGCCTGAAGTGGTAAGCCAGAACCGGATCGACCGGTTCTGGCCCGCGTGCTGATTTGACGGTGGAATGATAGATGAAAAAATTTAAGCTGATCGGCGTTGCAGTCGCCGCGGTACTTGCCGGGTGTGGCATGCTCTGGTGGTATCAACACGGGCTGATTTATCCCAAGACGGATGACGCCTATCTGCAAGCCAATATCCTCTCGGTCGCACCGCAGGTCTCTGGCCGCGTCACCGAGGTTCCGGTGTCGGAAAACAGCTATGTGAAAGCCGGAGATCTGCTCTTCAAGATCGACAGCGCCCAGCTGGAAGCCGCGGTCGAAACCGCGCAGGCCAACTACGAGCTGGCACAGCAAAACGCCGGCTCCTCCCGTGCTGCCGTTTCTGCGGCGCAGGCGCGGGTGACCGCCGCACAGGCGGCACGCCAGGAAGCCCAGACCGATTATGACCGCAAGAAAATGCTGTTTGACAGCGGCGATGTGGCGCAGGCCGCGCTGGATCAGTCCAGCACCGCGCTGGACCAGGCGGTCAGCGCCCTGAATGAGGCCGAATCGCAATTGGAGGCCGCGCAGAACCAAGCAGGGCAAGCCGGTGACAGCAATGCGACCGTGCGGGCCGCGCAGGGGCAGCTGAGACAGGCGCAGATCGCACTGGATCACGCCAAGGTCATCGCCCCGGTGGATGGCTGGGTGAGCAATATCTCCCTGCGCCCCGGTCAGGTGGTTGACAGCGGACAACCCCTGTTTTCCATCGTCGAAGACGGGCGCTGGTGGGTGGACGGCAATTTCAAGGAAACCGACCTTTCGCGCATCGCCCCCGGACAGCCGGTTTCGATCACCGTTGACATGTATCCCGGCACCGTGCTGACGGGGCAGGTTGACAGTATCGGCGCGGGATCCGGCGCGGCCTTTTCGCTGTTGCCGCCCGAGAATGCCACCGGCAACTGGGTCAAGGTCACCCAGCGTTTCCCGGTCCGTATTGATCTCAAGGACATCCCCAAGGACGCGGCATTGCAGCTGCGGGTCGGCGCCAGCGTCACCGCCACGGTGGATACCTCTCAGGCGGATACCAAGTAGATGACCGCCGCCGAGCTTGCCCCGTCCGCCCCAAAAGCGCGCTGGCCGATCATCCTGGCCGTGGTTCTGACCGCGGTGCTGGAGGTGCTGGACAGTACGATTGTGAACGTGGCCCTGCCGCATATGAAGGCCGCATTCGGCATCACCAACGAGCAGACGATCTGGATCCTGACCAGCTATATCGTGGCCTCCGTCGTGGTGATGCCGCTGACCGGGTTCTTTGTGCGCATGTTTGGGCGCAGACGGCTGATCACCACGGCGATCCTGGGCTTCATGCTGTTTTCCGCCCTCTGCGGGTTGTCGCAAAGCGTCGAGATGATCGTGTTTTGCCGCCTGGGTCAGGGGCTGTTCGGCGCCTTCCTGATCCCCCTGTCGCAGTCCATTCTGTTTGACAGCTTCCCGCGTGAAAAACGTGGCCAGGCGATGGCGCTGTTTGGTCTTGGTGTCGTGGTCGCCCCGGTTCTGGGGCCCACCCTCGGCGCGATCCTGACCGAGACGTTTTCTTGGCGCGCGGTCTTCTATGTAAACCTGCCGATCGCCGGTTTTGCGCTGCTGATGATCTCGGGCGAGCTGAAAAAGGAAGACAGCAAGAAGGTTTATATTGATTGGGTCGGGCTGGGACTCATGGTGTTTATGATCGGAGCCTTGCAGCTGATGCTGGATCAGGGCCAGTCGCACGACTGGTTTGCCTCGCCGCTCATTCAGATCAGCGGTTTTATTGCCGTGGTTTCGGGCCTGTTCTTTGTGGTCCGGGGCTGGGGGCTGAAGCGCAACATCGTCGATTTCAGCCTGCTGACCGATCGCAGCTTTGCCGGGGCGAATGTCGCGATGATGGGCTTTGGGGTGGCGATGTTCGGCACATTGGCGGTGCTGCCGTTGTTTGTGCAGGGCTTGCTTGGCTATCCGGTGCTGGAGGCGGGCTATCTGTTCATGCCGCGCGGCATCGCGGCGGGGTTTTCCATGGTGGTCACCGGCGCGGTGCTGGTCAACCGGGTCGATCCGCGCCTGTTGGTGGCCATTGGCCTTGGTCTGACTGGCTATGGCAACCTGATGCTGGCGTCGCTGAACCTCAATGCCGGTTTCTGGGATCTGGCGCTGCCGGGTGTCGTTGCCGGGTTTGGCATGGGGCTGTTCTTCGTGCCGATGTCCACGCTGGCGTTTCAGAACATCGGGCCGGACAAACAGGACGAGGCCTCGGGCATCTATGGCGTGACCCGTTCGCTGGGCTCCTCGATCGGGATTGCCATCATCGGCTGGCAGGTGGCGGCACGCACCCAGTTTCACTGGGCCACGCTGAGCGCCAGCCTGACGGCCTACAACCCGGCGGTTCACGCCTATCTGGCACCGCTGGGCCTGACGGCGCAGTCGGCTCCCGGCGCGGCGCAGCTCTCCGCGCAGGTGGCGGCGCAGGCCAGCATGCTGGCCTTTCAGGATGCCTTTTGGCTGACCGGCTGGGCGGCCTTTGCGATGTTGCCGGTGGTCTTGATCTTGCAGCGCCCCAAAACAGGCAGCAAGGCCGCGCCTGTCCACTGACAGAGGCGGCCTTGTTCCAGAGCGGGTCTTGTGTGCTCAGGGTTTGGGAAAGCGGATGCACACCCGCAGCCCCGGCGCGTTGTCCGCAAGGCGGATCCGCGCGCCATGGCGGTCGGCCACGCTTTTGACCAGGGTCAGGCCCAGACCATTGCCCGGGGTGCTGCGCGCCGCTTCGGCACGGTAGAACGCATCGAAAATCCGCGCCCGGTCTGCTTCGGGAATACCGGGGCCGGTGTCGCTGATCTCCAGCACCGGCCCGCTGGCCGCGTCATCCACCCGGATCTCTATCCGGTTGCCAGAGGCACCGTGGTTGACCGCATTCTGCAACAGATTGGCCAGCATCTGGGCCAGCATGCCCGCGTCGCCGCGCACCGGCACTTGGCGGTGATCCGGCAGGGACAGGGTCAGCGACTGGTCGCTTTCCTCGGCCACCACCTGATAGGTCTCGGCCAGATCCTCTGCGAGGGTGGCAAGATCCACGTCATCGCGCAGCTTTGCCTCATGGCCGGCATCAATGCGGGAAATCCGCAGGATCGCCTCGAAGATCGCATTGAGGTTGGAAAGCTCCGCCAGAACATCCTCCAGGGCCTCCTGCGGCAGCTCGCCCTTTTCCGTTGCATCCAGGGCACGTTCGACACCCAGCGTGGCACGACCGAGCGGGCGCTTCAGGTCATGCGCGATGGAGGCGGCATTTGTCTTGGTTTCCGCCATCAGGCGCGATAGCCGATCCAGCTGCGCATTCATCGAGCGCGCCACCCGGTCCACCTGATCGTTTGACCGGGAGGTGGGCAGACGGACCGCCATTGCCCCGGCGGCAAAACGTTGCAGCGCGTCGCCCATTTGCTCCAGCTTGGATTGAATGCCCTTGCTGGTCAGATACCCGAGCGCCACAAAAGACAGTGACAAGAACGCGCCGATGACCATCAGAGTGCGAACAAAGATCGCTTCGATCCTGCGCAGCGGGGCCAGATCCTCGCCGACGACAAAGGTATAGGAGCCGATCTTGACCGAGGTCAGGTAGTATTCTCTTGGGTGCGTGGGATCGGTGGCATTGGCAATGGATCTGACATGCCAGCCCTGCGGCGGCAGCTGGATCGCGAATGTACCGCCAAGCGATTCGCCTGAGCTGCTGTAAATACTGAGCAGCCGGCTTGTGGGACCAACCCAGTCCGAGATGGTCTTGGCCGTCGCAGCGATGGCCTGATCGCCGCCTTCGGCGTGGATCTTCCTGAAGCTTTCGATCACCGGCGCGCCGCGATCCTGCGCATGTTCAAACTGCGCCCGTTGCAGGAAACGGTAGCCCAGGATGCCGGTCAGCATGAACACGATCAACAGTGTCAGCGTGGCATAGACGGTGACCCGAAATGCCCCGCCGGACAGGATGTTACCGCGGTCCATGCATCGAATACCCGGTGTTGCGAATGGTGTGGATCAGCTGCGTGTCAAAGGGTTTGTCCACCTTGGAGCGCAGGCGGCTGATATGGGTTTCGATCACGCTGGTGTTGGGATCAAAGTTGAAATTCCAGACTTTTTCCAGCAGCATCGTGCGTGTCACCACCCGCCCGGCATTGCGCATCAGGATCTCCAGCAGGGCGAATTCCTTTGTTTGCAGCTCGATGTTCTGGTCTTGCCGATGCGCGGTGCGGGCCAGCAAATTCAGCGTCAGATCATGCACCACCAGCTCGGTCTGGGCGACGTGATCGGTGCGGCGTCGTGTCAGCGACAGCACACGCGCCATCAGTTCGGAAAAGTGGAACGGCTTGGCCAGGTAGTCATCGGCCCCCGATTGCAGCCCCTCGACCCGGCTTTCCACATCGCCAAGCGCGGTCAGCATCAGCACGGGCATGTTCTTGCCCGCCGCGCGCAGCGCCTTGAGCGCGGAGAGACCATCCATCCCAGGCATCATCCGGTCCATCACGGCAACATCGCAGTCGTTATACATGCAATAGCTCAACGCATCACGGCCATCGCTGACGTGATCCACGCTATGCCCGTTTTCCTCAAACCCGGAGATCACGAATTTCGCGACCTCCAGATCATCTTCTGCCAGCAAAATCTTCATGGCGCCCCTTTGTGCCGTCGCATCAAAATGCGGTCGGCCAACGTTTTTCTTGGGTCTGATCTTCGGCAAGATCGCCTGAAGAGACAAGACACCCCGCGGTTTCTGACAAAAAAGTAAGCTTCGCACAAAGCTGGCGTCGCCCGTGTTGCTTATCCCGTATTGACGAACACATGCCAACCGGCACGAACAAAGGACATTCACGATGACACCCGACATCCCCGACCGCCGCGCGCTGCCCGTTGCGAAAATCGGCAAAAGCCTCAGAACGGTGGGCATCATCTTCGCCACTCTCGGCGTCCTGGCCATGCTGGTGCCCGCAGTCGCAACGCTGCTGGTGGAACAGCTGGTGGCCTGGCTGCTGGTGCTCTGGGGGGGGGCTGGCCTGTTTTATGCCAGATCTTTCAAAGATTTCTCGGAATGGAGGATCGTTGCCATCGGTTTCGGCGTGATCGCGGCTGTTGGGCTCGGCTTCTTGTTTTTCCCAAGTCTGGGCGCCGCCTTCATGACCGCCATCCTGGTTGCGGTCTTTATGCTTGAGGGGGTGCTGTCGGTGTTGCTGGGCCTCAGGATGAGCGGCCAGATCGCCAATTGGCAGTGGATTGTGGCAAGCGGGGCCTGTTCCTTTGTGCTGGGGGTTGTTGTTCTGATGCAATGGCCCGAGACCGCCAAATGGCTGCTGGGCTTTCTGGCCGGGCTGAACTTCCTCTCGACTGGTGTTTCCCTGATATTGGTGTCACGAGCCATGCAGCGCAGAAGCGCGCAATAATACCACATCCATGACCCTGTCCCGGCGCCCTGCCTCAGCAAAGAGTAGCCCTATGATTTCCGATATCTCTCCTTCTGAGAAGGTCACCCTTGCGAGCCGGCTTGTACGTGTGCTGGAACATCCCGCCGTCAGCGTCGCGGTGCCGCTGGTGATCGTGACGATCACCTTCTTTGTGCTGCACACGCTCTCGGTCAAAGTCAGCTGGAGCGCGGTTCGGGGCGATGTCGCCGCCAGCAGCCTCGGCACAATCGCGCTGGCGCTGACGGCAACGGCGGTCAGCTTTCTGGCGCTGTCCTGCTACGATCTGCTTTCGGTGCGCAGCCTTGCCAAAGACCAGGTTCCCCCGCATGTGGCAGCCTTTGCCGGCGGCGCTGGCACCGCGATTTCCAATCTGCTTGGGTTTTCCTATCTGACCGGCACAGCCGTGCGCTATCGCATCTATACGTCGCTGGGGGTCGAGCCGGTGCGTGTGGCCGGGATCATGGCGACCTCCTGGAGCGCTTTCTGGCTGGGGTTGAGCGTCATTCTGGGCGTCTTGCTGGTGGCGCATCCCAAGGGTTTGGCCGCCGTGCTGCCGGTGGACGGTGCGCTAGAGGTGGCCCTCGGCGCTTTGATCCTGCTGTGCCTTTCTGGCCTGTGTATCTGGCTTGCGCGCGGTGCGCGCAGCGTGACCCTGGCGGGCGTCAGGACACCCTTGCCGAGCGGCCAGCTGGCGCTGTCCCTGATGGCGGTTGCCGTGCTCGACCTTCTGGGCGCGGCGATGACGCTCTATGTGCTCGCGCCGCCGGACCTCACCCAGAATTTCGTCTATTTCTTCGTCATCTTTGTCAGCGCCATCGTGTTGGGCATCCTGAGCCACTCTCCCGGCGGGCTCGGCGTCTTTGAGGCGACACTGATCGCGGGTCTGGGGGCGGGGGGGCGCTCTGACATGCTGGCGGCGCTGCTGCTTTATCGCGTGATCTATTCGGTGCTGCCCTTCGTGGTCGCGGTTGTTGCCCTGGCTGTGGCATGGCTGATCACGCAGCGCAGCGCCATCGCCCGCACCAGTGGGCTGCTCTATCGCCTGATCCGCCCGCTGGTGCCGGTGGCGGCGGCCGGTGTGGCACTGCTGGCGGGGTCTATCCTGCTGATTTCGGGCAACCTTCCCGGCAACGCGGAGCGGTTCGATCTTTTGCGCGACATCATCCCGCTGTCCTTTATCGAGGCCTCGCATCTGGCGGGCAGCGTCGCCGGGCTCTTGCTGATCGTGGTGGCGCGGGGGCTATATCGCAAGCTCTACCGTGCCTGGGTGATCGCCATGGGGCTGATGGTGGTGGGGCTCACCGCCTCGCTCATCAAGGGGCTGGACTGGGAAGAGGCGCTGGGCATGCTGTTTACCCTGGTCCTGCTCGGCAGTTTTCGCTCCGCCTTTTATCGGGTGGAGGCCACATCGGTGTTTCGGCTCAATACCGCCTGGATCGTCAGCGTTCTTGCCCTGATGGCGGCGATCTTCTGGATCGGGCTGTTTGCCTATAGCCATGTGGAATATCGCGATGCCCTCTGGTGGAAATTCGCCATGCATGCCGATGCCTCGCGGTTCCTGCGCGCCAGTCTGGTGGTGGCGCTGATCCTTCTGGGCATTACGCTGAATTCGATCCTCTACCGCAAAACCCCGCGCCGGGCGGCAAGGGAGATCCCCGAGGTGGTCCGCCAATTGATCGCCGAAAGTGGCGAGAGCGAAGCGCAGATTGACCTGCTGGGCGACAAGGATTTCCTGATCTCACCGGACAATCGCGCCTATCTTGCCTATTGCGACACCGGCGGATCGCTGATCGCAAAGGGCGAGCCGGTGGGCGACGAGACCGCAGGCAAGGCCCTGATTTGGCAGCTGCGCGAAAAAGCCGACAAGGCCGGCAAGCGCTGCGCCTTCTATGCGGTGTCGCCGAAATATCTGGCGAGCTTTCTCGACCTTGGCCTGTCGATCCTCAAGATCGGCGAGGTCGCGCGGGTCAAGCTGGACGGCTTTACCATGGATGGGCCGAACAAGAAAAAACTGCGGGCCGCCCGCAGCCGCGCAACCCGCGATGGCTATGATCTGGTCATTGTGCCCAAGGCGGAACTTGCGCAGGTGATCGACCAGCTGCGCGACGTCTCTGATCGCTGGATGGAGAGCAAACAAGGCGAGGAAAAGGGCTTCTCCCTTGGCAATTTCAACGAGGAATACCTGTCGAACTTCGACCATGCGGTGCTGCGGCATCGCGAAACCGGCCAGATCGCGGCCTTTGCCAATCTGCTTCAGGGCGCAAACCGGCATGAAATCTCGGTCGATCTGATGCGCTATGACCCCACGGGGCCCAAGATCGCCATGGATGCGCTTTTTGTAGAGCTCATGGTCTGGGCGGCGGATCAGGGGTTTCACTGGTTCTGCCTCGGCGCAGCGCCGTTCTCGGGTATTGAGAACCGCCAGCTGTCGTCCCTGTGGAACCGGATCGGCGGCTTCATCTATGACTATGGCGACCATTTCTATCACTTCGAGGGGTTGCGATCCTTCAAGGAAAAATTCGATCCGGTCTGGACGCCGAATTACCTGGCCAGCCCCAGGGGCTTGGCGGCGCCGCGCATCCTATACGAGGTCAACCTGCTGGTTTCGGGCGGCTTCAAGGGGTTGATCCGCACAAAGGATCACCATGATTGAATCGATAGACCCGCCTGCTGCTTTCGGGCGGGCTGCGATCAGCAGAAACATTTGTTTTGAATTCACGGTCATGGCAGAGAACACCCAGATCATAGTCTGGCGCTCTGGCGTTGCCGCCGGGGGGAGCCACCCCTGCATTCTAACCTGTCCCGTCGGAAAGGAGAGACAGCCATGAAATATGGATGGCTCTGGCTGTTGGCCTTATTTGTTACCGCAGCAGCGGTGTTTAGCCCGGGGGCGAGTTTCGCCTGGCCCGAAAGTTCCTCGTTCTTTACGCCGCAGGGGCCGATCGCCCAGGCGGAGAAGGACCATTTCCTGCAAACCGCGGCGATCACGATGATCGCGGTGTTGCCGGTCTTGCTGCTGGTGCCGCTGATCCTGTGGCGCTACCGCTATGGCAATCGCAAGGCAAGCTATCGCCCGAAATGGGAATTCTCCGGCCCGCTTGATCTGTTGATGTGGGGCGTGCCGATTGCGATCGTGGCCATCCTGTCGGTCGAGCTCTGGCAAGAGACGGTCAGCCTTGATCCCTACCGCCCGCTGCCCTCCGAGAAGGCTCCGCTGGAGATTCAGGTGGTCGGCCTGGACTGGAAATGGCTGTTTATCTACCCGGAACAAGGCATTGCGAGCGTGGGCGAGATGGGCTTTCCGGCGGATCGCCCGGTCAAGCTCTCGCTGACCAGCGACACCGTCATGCAGTCCTTCATGATCGGCGCCCTTGCGGGGCAGATCTACGTGATGCCGGGCATGCAGACCCAGCTGCAACTGATGGCCGATGCGCCGGGCCTGTTTGAAGGCGAAAACACCCAGTTCAACGGCGCAGGCTTTCCGATGCAGCGTTTCCGCGCGGTGGCACAAACCGATGAGGGTTTTGCCAACTGGGTGGCCGAGGTAAAGGCACAGGGCGTGCCGCTTGATCCGCAAACCTACGGAAAACTGGCGGTCAGTTCGACACCGGCCGAGGTGCATCGTACGCTGGCCTCGCCGCAGATGCCGGCAGATGCGGTCTGGTTCAGCCCGGTCGCGCCCGATCTGTTTGAACGCGTGCTGCGCCGCTATCATCAGGGCAGCGCGCTGGAACCCGGCGGCCAACCCGGCAGTTTCCTGCACGATCCCGATACTCTTTCTCAATCCCTGCCGGAGACCACGCAATGAGCGGCACCTCTTCCCTTCATTGGCTGATCGGTCGGCTTGACCTGTCCAGCCTGCCCATCCTGCCCGCCCTCGCGAACCCGACCCCCAGTGAAATCGTCGCGGCGGTGGCGGCGCTGATGGTGATCCTCGGCGGGCTTGGGGTCGCAGTGTTGATCACCTGGCGCGGCTGGTGGACATCGCTCTGGCGCGATTGGCTGACCAGCACGGATCACAAGCGCATCGGCATCATGTATATCGTGCTGGCGCTGGTGATGATGGTCCGGGGCGTGCTGGAGGGCGTGGTGATGCGCGCTCAGCAAGCCGCCGGACTGGACGGCGGTTTCCTGAGCGACGGTCACTTCGCGGAGCTTTTCAGCACCCATGGCACGATCATGATTTTCTTCGTGGCCATGCCCTTTATTGCGGGGCTCATCAACTATGTGATGCCCTTGCAGATCGGCGCGCGGGATGTGTCCTTTCCGATGCTCAACCAGGTCAGCCTGGCGCTGACCGCCATCGGTGCGGCGCTGGTGATGATCAGCCTTGTGCTGGGCAAGTTCTCCACCGGCGGCTGGCCCGCTTACCCGCCCTATACCGGCATTGCCTTCAACCCCGGCGAGGGGCCGGACTACTGGATCTGGTCGGTGGCGATTGCGGGCTTGGGATCGACCCTCTCGGGGCTTAACTTCGTGGTGACGATCTTCAAGGAACGCGCCCCGGGCATGAAGCTTTTTGACATGCCGCTGTTCACCTGGACGGTGCTTTGTACGGCGATCATCATGGTCTTTGCGATGCCGCCGCTGACCGTCGCAACCCTGACCTTGGCGCTGGATCGCTATCTGGATTTCCACTTTTACACCAATGACCTGGGCGGGAACATGATGAACTATGTCAACCTGTTCTGGCTCTTTGGTCACCCGGAGGTCTATCTGCTGATCCTGCCCGCATTCGGCATCTTCTCCGAGGTCATCTCGACCTTTTCCGGCAAATGTCTCTATGGCTATAAATCGCTGGTCTACGCGACGATGGTGATTTCGGTGCTGAGCTTCACGGTCTGGCTGCACCATTTCTTCACCATGGGGCAGAGCGCCCATGTCAACGCGGCCTTCGGCGTGGCCTCGATGTTCATTGCGGTGCCGACGGGGGTGAAGGTCTATGACTGGATGGCCACCATGTTCCGCGGGCGCATCCGGCTGACGGTGCCGATGATCTATGCCACGGGATTCCTGACCCTCTTTGTGATCGGCGGTTTGACGGGCGTCATGCTGGCCAATCCCACAATCAGCTATCAGGTCCACAACACATTGTTTCTGGTGGCGCATTTCCACAATGTGATCATCCCCGGCGTGCTGTTTGGGCTCTTGGCTGGCTATCACTATTGGTTCCCCAAAGCCTTTGGCTTCCGTCTCAACGAACGCTGGGGCGCGATCTCGGCGCTGTTCTGGATCACGGGCTTCGCCTTCACCTTCTTTCCGCTCTATGTGCTTGGCCTTATGGGCATGCCGCGTCGCTCGGCGAGCTACGTTGACCCCTCCTTTGAACCCCTGACCTGGGTGGCGATGTTTGGCGCGGCGCTCATCTTCTGTGCGCTGGCGACGCTGCTGATCCAGCTGCGGGTCAGCATTCGCGACCGGGCGCAGACCCAGGTGCCGCTGGGCGATCCCTGGGACGGGCGCACGCTGGAATGGTCGATCCCGTCACCGCCGCCGGAATACAACTTTGCCATCGTGCCGCGGGTTGTGGGCCGCGATGCCTTTGCCGAGGCAAAAGAGCGGGGGCAGGGCTATCCCAAACCCGCCGGCTATGAGGATATCGAGATGCCCCGCAACACGATGCTTGGCATGGTGGTGCTGATTGGCGGCACCGCGCTGGGGCTGGCGCTGGTCTGGTACATCTGGTGGCTGGCGGTGCTGTCGCTGGTGGTCATGATCGGCGCCTTCATCGCCAAGAGCTTTGTGCCTGAACCCCATCGCATCATTCCCGCGACCGAGGTTGCAGCCGCGCATGAGGCTTGGCTTGCCGCGATCGCCAAGGCCAGCCCCGTGACACGCGCCCAAGAGACAAGCGCAGAAAACCGTGGCCTGGCCGCGCTGGAAATGCCGGAGGGGGCAGCATGAGCAAACACGACACCATCCATCCCGGCCTGAACCTTGGCGAACACCACGGGGCGGCGCATGACAAGGCAGAGATCGGCGCCTTCGGGTTCTGGATCTTCCTGATGAGCGATCTGATAATCTTCGGGCTGATGTTTGCCCTCTATGTCACCATGCAGAACCCGATGGGGCAGGCGGGGGGGCCGGGCCCGAAGGAACTCTTCGACCTCACAAGCGCCCTGATCCAGACGATGCTCTTGCTGGTCAGCAGCCTGAGCTTTGGTCTGGCCTCGCTGGCGTTGCGCCACCATCGCAGCCGCGCAGAGCTGACCTTCTGGCTGGCTTTGACCCTGTTGCTCGGCCTTGCCTTTCTCAGCTTCGAGGCGCGCGATTTTGCGGCGATGTTCGCGGCAGATGCGGGCCCCTCGCGCAGCGGTTTTCTCTCGGCTTTTTTCGGATTGGTGCCGCTTCATGGGCTGCACGTGGCCAGCGGCTGCCTGTGGTTGCTGATCATGCTGATTCAGATCCGCACCCTTGGGTTGTCGGATCTGGTGAAATCCCGCCTGCTCAAGCTCGGGCTGTTCTGGCATTTTCTCGATATCGTCTGGATCGGGATTTTCTCGATCGTCTACCTGGGAGGCCTCGCATGACGCCCTATAGCTCAGATCACCGGGCCGAGGTCCGGCACTATCTTGTCGGTTTCGCGCTGGCGCTGACCTTGACGGCGCTGCCCTTTGGGCTGGTTGCCTGGGGGGGAGTGGCGCGCATCTGGGTGCTGGCCATTGTCGCGGGCTGCGCGATCATCCAGACCGTCGTGCACCTGCGCTATTTCCTGCATCTGGATCTGTCGCGGCAGAAACGAGAGGACGTGCTGCTGATCCTGTTCTCGACGCTGATCCTGTCGATCATGGCGGGTGGGACGATCTGGATCGTCTTCAATCTGGCCGGGCGGATGTAGGCTGGGACCATCTGAAGCCGAGGTTCACATCCGCCTTGCACATAAAACGAATGGCCCGCCGATTGGCGGGCCATTTTGTTTCACAGACTGGTTGATTTACAGGCTGGCGTCGAGCGCGGCAACGATGGCGTCGCCCATTTCCGAGGTGGTGACCGGTGTCACGCCCTCTTCGCCCAGAAGGTCAGCGGTGCGGACACCATCGGCCAGCACTTTTTCAACCGCCTGTTCCAGACGGTCGGCTTCGGCACCCAGATCAAAGCTGTAGCGCAGCGCCATGGCAAAGCTCAGGATACAGGCGATCGGGTTTGCCTTGCCCTGACCGGCGATGTCCGGTGCGGAGCCATGTACGGGCTCATAGAGCGCCTTCGGACGGCCGTTTTCCATCGGCGCACCGAGCGAGGCGGAAGGCAGCATGCCCAGCGAGCCGGTCAGCATGGCGGCGGCGTCGGACAGCAGGTCGCCAAACAGGTTGTCGGTGACGATGACGTCGAACTGCTTGGGCCAGCGGCAAAGCTGCATCGCGCCTGCGTCAGCATACATGTGGGAGAGTTCCACCTCGGGGTAATCCTGGCCCACCTCGGTGACAACTTCGCGCCACAGGATGCCACTCTCCATCACGTTGGCTTTTTCCATCGAGCAGAGCTTCTTGCCACGACGCATCGCCAGCTCAAACGCCGAGCGCGCAACACGGTCGATCTCGCTCTCGGTGTAGCGCTGGGTGTTGATGCCGACGCGTTCGTTGCCTTCCTCGATGATGCCACGCGGCTCGCCGAAGTAGATGCCGGAGGTCAGCTCGCGCACGATCATGATGTCGAGGCCGGCGACCACGTCTTTTTTCAGCGAGGAGAAATCCGCAAGCGCGTCAAAGCACTGGGCCGGGCGCAGGTTGGAAAACAGATCCATTTCCTTGCGCAGGCGCAGAAGGCCGCGTTCCGGTTTGACCGAGAAATCGAGCGTGTCATATTTCGGACCACCGACCGCGCCGAGCAAGACGGCGTCGACCTCTTGCGCCTTGGCCATCGTGTCATCATGCAGCGGGGTGCCATGGGCGTCATAGGCGGCGCCACCGACCAGATCTTCGCTGACATCAAACTGCTGGTCGCGCTTGCTGCCGAACCAGGAAATGACCTTTTTGACTTCGGCCATCACTTCGGGGCCGATGCCGTCACCAGGCAAGATCAGAATCGATGGGTTGGACATCACAAAACTCCTTTGACGTGTTGGCAAAGGGGGTAGCGGGCTGCTGTCGTGGGGTCAATAATCGCTGGGCATTTATAGCGGTGTTCCCGCCTTTCAGCGTTGAATATCGACCCAAACGACGCCGTGGCGGCTGCCCGCGCCGTGTTGGATACCCGAAGCCACGACAGTGAGGTCCGCCGAGGGCAGCACATAATCCACGCGCATCGGGCCGGTGCTGTCCCAGAGAACCGTATCGCTCGCACCGTTTGCGTCCCTTGGGGCAGGATCCTGAAGGCGCGCATCCCCGAGCAAACGGGTGATCGCATCCTTGTGGCCTTCGCCGCGCAGGGGATCACTATTGGCATCGCCAAGCAGCACAAAAGGCGGCTGCGGCGCCGGGCCGAGCGCGCCATCCAGCAGATGCAGCCAGAGCAGGATCTCGTCGGCATTGCGGCGGCCATTGCGGTCCTCGGGGCCGTCAAAGACCGGCGGCGCGGCGTGAAAGCTAAGCACCCAGAGGTCAGAACCATCGGCCAGGCGTGCAGGAACCGCCCAGTGGTTGGTCGAGGAGAGGCGCAGTTCGGCGGCGATATCAGCGTTGGGAAAGGGCCGCCTGTCGGGCTGTTGCGGCATGCGGTGATCCGGCAGAACCCGCCACTTCAGCGCTGTCAGATCCATGGCGCGGCTGCTGTCCAGCGGCAGTTTTGACAGCAGCGCAATGCCGCCCTGACCGGTGAAGCGGCCCCAGCCCCAGGCGTCTTCGGGTTCGTTCAGCCGCCCGTCGCCGTCGAGATCCAGACCGGAGGCGACACCGGCATTGGGTTTCAGCGCAAAACGATAGGGGTAGGCATGTCCCGCCTCGCTGAGCTGCGCCTGCAAGGCCATCAGCGCGGCTTGGTCATAGTCCCAATCCAGCCCTTGCAGGGCCAGAATATCCGCCTCGGTCGCAAGGATCATGTCCAGCACGGCGCGGATCTGATCCTGCCCCCGCGTGATGTCGCGCAGCAAGAGCCCCGGGCCCTTGCGGCTCAGTTCGGTGTTGAAGGTGGCCAGGCGCAGGGTTTCGGCATGGAGGGCAAAGGGCACGGTCAGACACAGCAGCAAGAGGGCCGCGCGCCAGCTCATACCGTTTGCAGGTCCTGATCGTGGTCAAAGGCGCGGCGTTTCTGCTCGATCAGGTCGGCGACGCGCAGGCGCGCCATGCCACGGGTGATCATGCTGGCGGGCACCATGGCCCATCCGGTCACACACCAGATCAGCAGCTGCGGATTGCCCAGCAGCGCCGGATCAAAGGTGCTGGCGGTCATCTGCACCAGCGCGGGCAGCAAAAACGGCAGCAGCACACCGGCCACGATATGCATCTTTGCATCCCGTTGCAGCCGGGTGACCACATCGCCGCCGGTGGTCGGGTCAAACAGCGGCAGGTTTACCCAGACATTGAAGGCCCCATTGCCAAGCGGCCAATTCCGCAACCGGATCACAAAGGCGAAATAGGCAATGGAAATCAGCGAGATGAGATAGGCAAGCCCCGCCGCCGCACGCACCAGATCGACGGTGTATTGCGGCACATAGGTGGGCATCATCAAGCGGGTCAGCTGCACCGGGGAATAGGCGAAATCCAATGTCTCGCCGATGAGAAACGCCAGCTTGTGGACCAGCGCCGTAAGCCCCGTGGGCTGAAATCCATGGCTCGCCAGCAGGCTGATCAGCACCATGCAGAGCGAGGCAAAGAAAAAACGGCTGCGGTTCAGCGGCGGCGCGTCCCGGAACTCAAGAAAGCTGGGAAAATGGGCGTAATATTCCGCAAAGATCAAGGCCCCCGCCAGCAGCGCGGTAAAGACGACGATCTCCGGGGATTGTGTCGCGGAGACCGGCAACAACAAGGATGGCAGCACCACGAGCAGCGCCACCAATAGCCCGCGAATTGCCGCGCTTGTCATGCGTGCAAGCACTTTCCGTTCCCTTCATGCTCGGGCCTTCCTGGTTTTTGTGGAATGGCCCGCTATGAAACGCTCTGAACATTGCCAGACCGCTCTGCCTCATTTTTGCCCCAATCCTGCACGTCGCGGCGCGGTTTCTCAAGTATCGGGTTAAGGAAATGTCTCAAATTTGAATGAGTGGCAGCCAAGTGGTGCCGGTCTGCATCAATCTTCGCCCAGAAAATCATTGGTTTAGGGGCTGTCGTGCCGAACGATACGCGCCCGCCGGGTCGTGCCAACGATTGCGGCAAAAATGTGCCGGAGTTGGGCGTTTGGCACAAAACAAAAGGGCCGCCCGGTTTGGGCGGCCCTCATGGCTGTCAAAGATATGTCGGCTCAGACCCAGGGGCGGGCCTGCGCGGCTTTGTCTTCAAACGCCTTGATCGCATCGGCTTTTTCAAGCGTCAGGCCGATATCATCGAGCCCGTTTTGCAGGCAATGCTTGCGGAAGGGGTCGACGTCGAACTTGATCACTTCGCCATCGGAGGTGGTGATCTCCTGCGCGTCCAGATCGACCGTCACGCGGGCGTTTTCGCCCTTTTCCGAATCGGACATCAGCAGATCGACCTGCTCTTGCGGCAGTACGATGGGCAGCATGCCATTCTTGAAGCAGTTGTTGAAGAAGATATCGGCAAAGGAGGTGGAGATCACAACCTTGATGCCGAAATCCGCCAGCGCCCAGGGGGCGTGTTCGCGCGAAGAACCGCAGCCGAAGTTGTCGCCCGCCACGAGAATCGAGGTCTCGCGATATTTCGGCTGGTTCAGCACGAAATCGGGGTTCTCGTTGCCCTGACGGTCATAGCGCATCTCGTCAAAGGCATGCACGCCAAGGCCGGAGCGTTTGATGGTCTTCAGGAACTGCTTGGGGATGATCATATCGGTGTCGATGTTGACCAGCGGCATCGGCGCCGCAATCCCGGTGAAGGTTTCGAACTTTTTCATGGCTTTGCTTCCTTACAGCTCGCGAACGTCGGTCAGCTTGCCGGTGACGGCAGCGGCGGCGGCCATGGCAGGGGACACAAGGTGGGTGCGGCCCTTATAGCCCTGACGGCCTTCGAAGTTGCGGTTGGAGGTGGAGGCGCAGCGCTCGCCTTCAGACAGCTGATCCGGGTTCATCGCCAGACACATGGAACATCCCGCCAGACGCCATTCAAAACCGGCCTCCTTGAAGATATCTGCGAGGCCCTCTTCTTCGGCCTGCGCACGGACGAGGCCGGAACCGGGAACCACCATGGCACGCATGCCGTCCTTGATCTTCTTGCCCTTCACGATGTCCGCGGCAGCGCGCAGATCTTCGATACGGCCGTTGGTGCAGGAGCCGATGAACACGGTGTCGATCTCGATATCCGTCAGCTTCATGCCGGGGGTGAGGCCCATGTAATCAAGCGAGCGACGCACCGCTTCGACCTTGCCGCCTTCGAAATCCTCGGGGGAGGGGACGGTCGCCGTGATCGGCAGAGCATCCTCGGGCGAGGTGCCCCAGGTCACGGTCGGCGCGATGTCTTCGGCGCGGATGGTCACGACCTTGTCCCAATGGGCGTCGTCGTCGGAATAGAGGGTCTTCCACCAGGTCAGCGCAGCTTCCCACTGGGCGCCCTTCGGCGCGTGGGGGCGGCCCTTGACGTAGTCAAAGGTGGTCTCGTCCGGTGCAATCAGGCCGGCGCGGGCGCCGCCCTCGATCGCCATGTTGCAGATGGTCATGCGACCTTCCATCGACAGCTCGCGGATCGCATCACCACAATATTCGATGACATAGCCGGTGCCGCCACCGGTGCCTGTCTCGCCGATGATGGTCAGAACGATGTCCTTGGCGGTGACACCCGGGCGCAGCTTGCCGGTGATCTCCACCTTCATGTTCTTGGATTTCTTCTGGATCAGCGTCTGGGTGGCCAGCACGTGTTCCACCTCGGAGGTGCCGATGCCATGCGCGAGCGAGCCAAAGGCGCCATGGGTGGCGGTGTGGCTGTCGCCGCAGACCACGGTCATGCCGGGCAGGGTCCAGCCCTGTTCCGGGCCGACGATATGCACGATACCCTGACGCACGTCGCTCACCGGATAATAATGCACGCCGAATTCACGGGCGTTGGTATCCAGCGCGGCCACCTGAATGCGGCTGTCTTCTGGCATCTGGTCGGGGTTGTCGCGACCGGCGGTGGTGGGGACGTTGTGATCCGGCACCGCGATGGTCTTTTCGGGCGAATGCACCTTGCGGCCCGCCATGCGCAGCCCTTCGAACGCCTGCGGGCTGGTTACTTCGTGCACCAGGTGGCGGTCGATATAAAGCAGGCAGGTGCCGTCTTCGGCTTCATGCGCGAGATGCGCATCCCAGATCTTGTCGTAGAGTGTTTTGGGGGACATGTGGTCCTCTCCCGTATGTTCGGTAAATATGCTGGCGTAAGTGGTCTGGCACCGCAGGCCCTATAGGCGTGCGAGAACCGTGCGGGCGGCACCGAAGAACCGTTCGCGCAGCCGCGCGCGGTCCTGAAGAGCAATCGTCTGAGCCAATACGTGAGTCATGCCCTGTGGAATATAGCGGCATCAGGCGACAATCAAGGTTCGTCGCACAGGACACCGCCCGGATCTCGATGGTTGCGGCTTGCCTCGGCAGGGGCATGGCGGCAGACTGGCAAAAACAGGAGGCATGATGGAGCCGGATAAGCTGTCCGAGGCCGTGGGCGACACGGTGCAGGATCTGACAGGGCTGGTACAGCACTACTGGGGGCTGGTGATGACACCGGGCTGGCGCCAGTATCAGGTGGTGATCGTGCTGGGCCTGATCCTGCTGGCGGTGGTGCTGCGGCGCCTGACTCGCCCCCGTTGGGAGGCCTGGGCGCGCACGCGGGAGGGCTGGCCGAAATGGCGGCTGCGGATCCTGGTGCAGCTCTTGCGGCGCCTGCCGCTGATCTATTTCACGGTGATGTCCTGGGGCGTCTATGTGGTGATGCGAGAGGTCACCTGGCCCTCGCGCAGCTATCTGATCGGCGCGGCGGCCAAGCTGGCGGCGGCCTGGCTGGCGATCGCCTTCCTGGCGCGGCTGATTTCCAATCCAAGCCTGCGCAAGCTCGCGACCTGGTTTCTCTGGATCTATGCCACATTGGCGGTGTTCAACCGGGTTGACGATGTGGCGGATGTCCTCGATTCGGTGGCGCTGGACTTTGGCGCGCTGCATCTGTCGCTGCTGGTGGTGCTCAAGGCGGTGGTGCTGGCGACGGCGCTTCTGACCCTGGCGCGGATGGGCTCCGGCCTGGCAGAGCGGGGTCTGCGGCGCAACGAGGATCTGTCGCCCTCGATGCAGGTTCTGGCTGGCAAGGCGGTGCAGGTGGCGCTCTATGGGGTTGCCTTTGTGCTGGTGATCCGCTCCGTCGGCTTTGATCTTACCGGGCTTGCGGTGCTCTCGGGCGCGATCGGTGTCGGCATCGGGTTTGGCTTGCAAAAGGTGGTCTCCAACCTGGTGTCGGGCATCATCATCCTGATGGACCGCTCGATCAAACCGGGCGATGTGATCTCGCTGGGCGAGACCTTCGGCTGGATCAATGCGCTGGGCGCGCGCTACGTGTCGGTGGTGACGCGGGACGGCAAGGAATACCTGATCCCGAACGAGGATCTGATTACCTCGCAGGTGGTGAACTGGTCCCATTCCAACCGCTATGTGCGGCTCGATATCAATTTCGGCACCAGCTACGACGATGATCCGCATCTGGTGCGGCAAGTGGCCGTGGACGCGACCATGGGCGTCGCCCGGGTGCTGAACAGGGCCGACATGAAACCGGTCTGCCATGTGGTGGGCTTTGGCGACAGCAGCGTCGATTACGTGCTGCGCTTCTGGATCAGCGACCCCACGGGCGGGTTGACCAATATCCGGGGGCAGGTGTTTCTGGCGCTTTGGGATGCGTTCAAGGCAGAAGGCATTTCGATCCCCTTCCCGCAGCGCGAACTGCGTTTGTTGAACGACAAGCTGACGGTTTCGTCGGACGGGCCCTCTGCCGACGAGGCTGCGACAACGGGGTCACGCGGCACTGCGGCGAAGCTCGATTGAACTGGCGCCCTGCATTTGCTATATTTAAGGGGACCCCAGCGCCGGGGGTCCGTCGGCGCGCAGCAAGGAGGACAATGTCCTGGCACCCCAACCTCAGGCGGCCGTTGCCGCCCCGTCCGGAGCAGCCGTAATGGCCGCGTCCGTACAACCGTACACCAGCGAAGAGTTGCTGGCGCGCATCCTGACTTCTCTCGATGATGACAAGGCCGAAGATGTCACGCAGATCGACCTGCGCGGCAAGACGTCGATTGGCGACTACATGGTTGTGGCCTCGGGCCGTTCAACCCGTCAGGTCGCCGCCATGGCCGAGAAGCTGATCGAGAAGCTCAAGCATGAGTTCGGCATCATCAGCAAGGTCGAGGGCAAGGATGCAGGTGACTGGGTTCTGATTGATACCGGCGATGTGATCGTGCATCTCTTCCGCCCCGAAGTGCGCGAGTTCTACCAGATCGAAAAGATGTGGCTGCCAGCCGGAACCGCCGCCAGCTAAGACGATCAATGCCAAGCCCCGTGGGTCGGGCCCTGCCTGACCCGGATTGGCCCTCTTGCCTTTGCGCCTGTGTCGGGGTTTCCCCGCTGGGCGCGTCTCCTCATCCTCAGCGATATCAGGAACGACGTTATGCGCGTGCATATCTGTGCGGTCGGGCGTTTGCGCGCCGGGCCGGAGAAAACGCTGATTGACGATTACCTCCAGCGGTTTGACCGCACCGGCCGGGCGCTGGGCCTCGGGCCTGCAAAGGTGCTGGAGGTCGAGGACAAGAAAAATGCCGGCATGGGGGCCGAGGCAGAGCTGCTGCGCAAGGCGCTGCCGAAGGGCGCGCTGATCTGTACCTTGGATGAGCGCGGCAAGGTGATCTCCTCGCCGGATTTCGCCGACAAGATGGCCGGTTGGCGCGATGCGGGACGTCAGGATCTGGCGCTGATCATTGGCGGCGCAGACGGCATTGATCCCAGCCTGCGCGCCGAGGCGGATTTTTCCCTGTCCTTTGGCAAAATGGTCTGGCCGCATATGCTGGTGCGCCTGATGCTGGCAGAGCAGATCTACCGCGCCGCAACCATCCTCTCGGGCAGCCCCTATCACCGGGTCTGAGCTGCGGCCCGGTCTGGCCTCGCCGGCGCTGCTCCGATAAATCTATGGCTTTTCCGCCGCTTGTGGCGCCGCATCCGGTTGCATCAGAATGCGACGGGAGCGGGAGGCAAATTCGCGGCGATAGAGCACCCCCAGGGTGATGATCGTGGCCAGGATCAGCACTTCGGCACCGGCCAGCCAGGCAAGGCCCGCCAGCGAAAAATAGGTGGACCGCAGCCCCCGGTTAAAGCTGCGCGCGGCGGTGATGTTGATTTCTGCCGCCTGCCGGGCACGCGGATAGGCGCGGGAATCGCTGACGTCGTTCGGGACCGCTGCCATCAGAACCGAGCAATAGCCAAACAGCCGATGCGACCAGACAAAGGCGAGAAAGGCATTGGTCAGGAAAATCAGCACCAGCAGGATCTTGATCTCCCAGACAAATTGCGGCGTTTTCTCCAGCGCCAGATCCTGCGCCACCCCGGCCAGCTGATCGGTATTGCCCACCAGCGCCACCCCGGCCCCCAGCGCCAGCATGGTGGCGGAGGCAAAAAACGCGGTGGCCTGCCGCAGGGAGGAGATCACCTGCGAATCGAACATGCGCGGCACCCGGGTGACCATCTCGATCATCCAGTCGCGCCGGAAATTCCCCATCAGCGAGGAGACCGAGGGGCGTTTCGGGTTTGGATTTTCAATGCGCCACCCGATCCAGAGCCAGCCCAGCACGAAACAGGCCAGGGCTATGAAATCCCAGGTGGAAAACAGGTTGAGACGCTCTATCCATATCATGGGGGGACCCTAGCCGAGACAGTTCGCCCTTGCCAGTATGTAAAAATTGGTAATATTACTTTACCAAAGAGGAGAGCCCCATGGAGATGCCATCCCCAAATGCCGCCATACTGAGCCGGAAGGCGGAGCTGATCGCGCAATTGTCCCGGGTGCTGCCGGCGGATGCCATCATCTCGGATGTGGTCGAAACCCGGGCCTATGAATGCGACGCGCTGACGGCCTATAAATGCCCGCCGATGTTGGCGGTTCTGCCGCGCAGCACGCAGGAGGTCTCCGAGGTTTTGCGCCTCTGTCATGCCATGGGCGTGCCGGTGGTGCCGCGCGGGGCAGGGACCTCGCTGGCGGGGGGGGCCTTGCCCACCGCGGATTGCGTGATCCTCGGCGTGGCGCGGATGAACGAGGTGCTGGAAACCGATTACGACAACCGCTTTATCCGGGTGCAGACCGGGCGCACCAACCTGTCGGTCTCTGGCGCGGTGGCGGAGGCGGATTTCTTCTATGCGCCGGATCCCTCGTCGCAGCTGGCCTGTGCGATTGCGGGCAATATTGCGATGAACTCCGGCGGGGCGCATTGCCTGAAATACGGGGTGACCACCAATAACCTGCTGGGCGTCACCATGGTGATGATGGATGGCACCGCGGTCGAGCTCGGCGGCGCGCATCTGGATGCGGGCGGGCTGGATTTGCTGGGCGTGATCTGCGGCAGCGAGGGCCAGCTTGCGGTGGTGACCGAGGCAACCCTGCGGATCCTGCGCAAACCGGAGGGCGCGCGCCCGGTGTTGATCGGCTTTGACAGCAACGAGGTTGCCGGCGCCTGCGTGTCCGATATCATCAAGGCGGGGGTGTTGCCGGTGGCGATCGAATTTATGGACCGCCCCTGTATCGAGGCCTGCGAAGCCTTCGCCAAGGCGGGCTATCCGATGTGCGAGGCGCTCCTGATCATCGAGGTCGAGGGATCTGACGCCGAAATCGCCCATCAACTCGGTTTGATCACCGAGATCGCGCGCCGTCACGACCCGGTGGAGCTGCGCGAGGCCGGGGATGCGGAGGAGGCCGCCCGGATCTGGCTGGGACGCAAATCCGCCTTTGGCGCCATGGGGCAGATCAACGACTATATGTGCCTGGATGGCACGATCCCGGTGTCTGCGTTGCCTTTGGTGCTGCGCCGGATCGGCGAGATGAGCAAGGATTTCGGCCTGGGCGTCGCCAATGTGTTTCACGCAGGAGACGGCAATATGCATCCGCTGATCCTGTTTGATGCCAATAAGCCCGGTGATCTTGAGCGATGCGAGGAATTTGGCGCCGAGGTGCTGAAGCTCTGCGTTGAGGTGGGCGGCTGTCTCACGGGCGAACACGGCGTCGGGGTCGAGAAACGCGATCTGATGCTGCATCAATATGGGGCAGCGGATATCGAAGCGCAGCTCTGGGTCAAAGATGTGTTTGATCCCAAATGGTTGCTCAATCCGGCCAAGGTCTTTCCCCTGGCGACCACCGAGAGCCGCCGCAGCGTTGCGCTGGCGGCAGAGTGACAG
>NZ_JAATOX010000162.1 GCF_011806385.1 Phaeobacter sp. HF9A
CGTCCTTGAGTACATAGCCCACGGCGCCGTGGCTCAGCGCGGTGGAGATATATTCCGGGCTGTCATGCATGGAGAGGATCAGCACCCGGGTTTCGGGGCGGCGCTCAAGGATCATCTCGGTGGCGCTGAGCCCGCCGATGTCGGGCATGTTCAGGTCCATCAGGATCACATCAGGGCAGAGCGTTTCGGCCAGGGCAATGGCATCGCGCCCACCGGAGGCTGCGCCGACCACGTCGATATCGGCATAGCTTTCCAGAATGGACTGGATGCCTTCGGCGACCATCGGGTGGTCATCGGCGATCAGCACACGGGTCTTGGCGGTCATTTGTCTTCCTTCCGGTCGCCCGTTTGTCCTTGTTGCTGCGCTGTCATCTGGTGCCAGGCTCGGGTTGGCGCGGGGTCTGGCTTTCGTCGCCTGGCGGGAGCAGGTGACTGAGCGGCAGTCTCGCCTCGATTACGGTGCCGCCGCCTGCCGGGGCGCTGGCGTTGGGGGAGGCGGGGCGAGATGACAGAATACGCAGGCTGCCGTCAAGCTGTTCCATCCGTTCCTGCATGTTGCGCAGGCCGATCCCCGGGCCGCTGCGGCTTTGTTCCGAGGGCAGGCCGACGCCATTGTCGGTGATCCGCATGGTGGCGCCATTGGCATGGCCGCGCAGATCCATGGTGACCCGGGTTGCGCCGGAGTGGCGTTCGATATTCATCAGCGCTTCTTGAGCCACGCGGTAGAGGGCGATCTTGGATTCCTGGTCCAATCGGTTGCGAAACACCACGGTGGTGAATTCGGTCTCGATACCGGTGCGGGCGGCGAAATCATCCGTCAGCGCCTTGAGCGCCGGACCAAGCCCCAGGTCATCCAGCACCCCGGGCCGCAGATCGCGGCTGATCCGGCGTACCTCTGAAATCGCGGTGGCCAGCCCGCCAACGCCTTTGTCCAGCGGCGGCTGAACCCGATCATAATCGCCGCCCGCGATGCGGTGTTTTACGGTTTCCAGCGCATAGCGCACCCCGACCAGCAGCTGGCTGATGGAATCGTGCAATTCGCGCGCCACCCGGCCGCGCTCTTCTTCCTGGGCGTCAAACACCCGCTGGGTCAGCTCTTTCAGCTTCGCATCCGCCAGCCTCCGCTCGCGAATGTTCAGCACCATGCCGGAGGTAAAGACCAGAAGCAGCGCCACCAGGGTGATCGCCCCTATATAAAGGAACGTGTGCCGCACCCGCTGTTCCACCTCGGCGCGCGAGCTGGCGATCGAGGCGATTACATCGTCGATGAAAACGCCGGTGCCGATCGCCCATCGCCAGTCTTGCAGCCCGACCACATAGGCGATCATCTGCGCCTCTTCCCCGGTCGAGGGTTTTTCCCACATGAAACTGTGCCAGCCGGCGCCCTGGCGGGCAATTTCGATGAAACGGTCCACCACCGGCACGCCATTGCTGTCGCTGAGGCCGCTCCAGTTGCGATTGATAAATTCGGTCTGGCGCGGGCTGACCAGATTGTTGCCGTCGTAGTCATAGACAAAGAAAAAGCCATCCTTGCCATAGATCATCGCGCTGAGCATCTGGGTGACGCGTTTCTTGGCCTCTTGGTCGTCGAGGCCCGCAGGGCCGTAGACATGCATGAACCCGTTCCGCGCCTGGGTGACATAGTTTCTGAGTTCGGCCTTCTTCGCCTCGATCAGCTGATGTTCCAGCACGCGGATTTCACGGTCGGCCATCGAGCGGGACTGAAAGGCCACCAGGGCGGCAATGGCGAAACAGGCCACGATCAGCGGCAGCGTCGCCAGAAGCGACAGTTTCTGGGCATAATTGGGCCGGAACAGGAACCGGATCATTGCAAGCGTCCCGCAATTGTCCGCCGGCGCGGGGCGGGGATGAGGTGGGTGACGAATCGTTACGGCAAGCGGGGCACGAATCAAACCCCGGATCGTGGAAAACGCGAGCGGAAATCATGTGATAGCGCCATCGCGCCGAGATCTTATTTCGCAAATGATGACCAGTTGGGCAAAAAAGCGCCGTGTCTACGCAGTAATTGGTATTCACATGTTTCCCCGGCTGAGTAGGCTTGCACCACTTTACGACGGCCGCGTGAAGACAAGCGTGACAGCGCATCGCGGCGGCCAGGCTTTTTTGGGAGGAAAAGAATATGGATCGTCGATCCTTTCTGAAGACATCTGCTATGGGCGGCACCGCCGCTGCTGCATCCGCTGCTCTGGCCGCTCCGGCCTATGCACAGGGCAAACGCACCCTGACCATGGTCACCACCTGGGGCCGTGGCCTTGCCGGTGTGCATGATTCCGCGCAGCGCGTGGCCGACAGCATCACCGCCATGACCGATGGCGACCTGACCGTTGACCTCAAGGCCGCTGGCGAACTCGTTGGCGCATTTGAAGTTTTTGACGCCGTGACCTCTGGTCAGGCCGATATGTACCACGGTGCCGACTATTACTTCGTGGGTCAGCACCCGGCCTACGCCTTCTTCACCGCCGTGCCCTTCGGCATGACCGCGCAGGAACTGGCCAACTGGTACTATCAGGACGGCGGCATGGAGCTGCACGACGAGCTGGGTCAGATCTTTGGTCTGAAATCCTTCCTCGGCGGCAACACCGGCGCGCAGGCGGGTGGCTGGTTCAACAAGGAAATCAACAGCCCCGATGATTTCAACGGCCTCAAGTTCCGCATGCCGGGTCTGGGCGGCAAGGCGCTGGGTAAACTGGGCGCCTCCGTGCAGAACATTCCGGGGTCCGAAGTGTATCAGGCGCTGTCCTCCGGCGCGATCGACGGCACCGAGTGGATCGGCCCCTGGGCAGATGAAAAAGCCGGCTTCCAGGAAATCACCAAGACCTATTACACCGCTGGCTTCCACGAGCCGGGCGCGGGTCTCTCCGTGGCCACCAACCGGGACGTCTTTGAAAGCCTGTCCCCGGCGCATCAGAAAATCGTCGAGATCGCAGCCGCCGAGGGTCACCAGTGGAACCTCAGCCAGTTCCTCGCCAACAACGGTGCGGCGCTGCAACGTCTGCAAGCGGGCGGCGTGAAGGTCATGGAATTCCCCGACAGCGTTTGGGACGCCTTCGGTGCGGCCTCCGCGGAAGTGCACCAGGAAAACATGGGCGACGAACTCTACAAGAAGATCTACGACAGCGCCATGGCGTCGATGAAGTCTTCTTCCGGCTGGATCAAGGAGTCCTCCGGCACCTATGTGGCGCAGCGCGACCGCGTTCTGGGCTAAACGTCCCTCAGGGATATGACACGGATCCCCCGCAACGCAGCGGGGGATCTCTTTTGCACTTGCGGTCGCTGGCCCGCATCCCTGGCATGCCGCCAGGCGATGCGCCCGACTGCCTGCTGAACTTCCGGGGGAGCCATGCAGGACGACATGAGTATTTCCTTTTTTGGCGCGGTTGGTGGCTTCCTGTGGTGGCTGATCCAGAATATTTTTGGCGCCTTTTACAATCTCGGCTATGCCATCACCCATCCCGAGCTTTGGCTCGATTGGCTGACTTGGGCAGGCACCACCGAGGACAAGCAATCGGTGATGCGCTTTGTCTATTACGGTGGCTCGGTCGAGTTCTTCTTTGTTGTGTTCACCATCTTTCTCGTGCTGACGGCGATCGGGATGTATTTCCGGGGCTTCATGTGGAGCATCGTGCGCGGCCTTGAGGGCATGGCCAATACGCTGGGGCGCTTCTTTGCCTGGGCGGGGCTGTTGATGGTGGTGCAACAGATCATCATCGTATTCATGCAGCGGGTCTTTGCCCGTCCCGACATGAGCTTTGGTCTGGGGATCGCGCTGGACAAGGACATCTCCTGGTACGCCGAGGAGTTGAAATTCTATAACGCCCTGGTGGTCTGTTTCTGCGTCACCTACACCTTTGTGCAGGGCGGCCATGTGCGGGTGGACCTGATCTATGCGGGCATTTCGCATCGCGCCAAACGCGTGGTCGATATGGTCGGTTCGCTGATCTTCATGATGCCGGTGGCGGTGCTGACCTGGATGTATGGCTGGTATTTCCTCTGGCGCCACCTGATCGTGCCGAAACCCTCCGCCTCGGATGCGCTGGAGCGACTGGTGATGAAAGCCCGCGCCATGCGTTGGAACGTGGAGACCATCGGCTTCTCGCCCAACGGCTTCAACGGGTATTTCCTGTTCAAGATCCTGCTGGTGACATTTGCCGGGCTGGTGTTCCTGCATGCGGTGGCCTTCTTCTACCGCTCCTTCCTCGAATTCATCGAGGGCGAGGAAGCGGAAGGGAAATACATCGACAAGGACACGCTTGGCGAAGGTGAAGAAGCCTATGAAGGCGCTCATTAACTAAGGGACAGCTCACATGCTATTCGGACTTGATGGCGTCGAAATCGGCCTGATCATCGTCTTTCTTTGCCTCTTTGGGGGCATTCTTTCCGGCTTTCCGGTGGCCTTTGCCATCGGCGGGGCCGGGGTTATCGCCTTTGGCATCATTGCCGCGCTCGACAGCGCCGGGATCCTGATACATCAGGCCATCGACACGTCGAGCCAGGCCTATTCGGATATCGTCAATTCGGGCGTCAGGCCCGATACGATCTCGATCTTCCGATACCCGGATCTGCCGAGACTGGCCGAGCCGGTCTTTGCCCAGGGCTGGGAGACGGCGATGGATCGCAACGTCTCCTTCATCGTGAACCGCATCAACGAGCGGGTGCTGGCGGGGGCCTCGATCGAGACGCTTCTGGCGGTGCTGATGTTCGTGCTGATGGGCATCACGCTGGAACGCTCCAAGATCGCCAATGACCTTTTGACCACCATGGCGCGGGTGTTTGGTCCGCTGCCCGGCGGTCTGGCGGTGTCGATTGTGGTGGTGGGGGCCTTCCTGGCCGCCTCGACCGGGATCGTTGGCGCAACCGTGGTGACCATGGGGCTCCTGGCGCTGCCGACCATGCTGCGCAACAATTACTCGCCCGAGCTGGCGACCGGGGTGATTGCGGCCTCGGGCACATTGGGGCAGATCATTCCGCCCTCGATCGTGATTGTTCTGCTGGGCACGCTGGCGGGGGATCTCTATTCCACCGCGCAAGAAAATCGTGCGATCGAGGCGGGCTGTTCCGACGCGCTGACCTATCTGGGCGAGCCGGCGGTGGTGTCGGTGGGCACGCTGTTTCAGGCGGCGCTCCTGCCGGGGATCCTGCTGGCGCTGCTCTATGCGCTTTACGCCTTTGGCTATGCGCTTCTGAATCCGCACAAGGCCCCGGCTGTCACCATGGGCGCGGCCAGCGAAGAGCCGATCACCCGCGGCGAGGGGCTGACCTGGTTCCTTGGCGTTCCGGCGGCGCTGATCGTTGGCACCGTGCTGCTGGGCAGCGTCGGTCTTGTCGGCAGTCAGAGCACCACGGTTTCGGCCTTCTCGGATGCTGGTCAAACGGCAAGCCTGCGCACCAATGTCGGCCCGGACTGCCAGGCGGCGATGATCGACCTGCATGGTCAGGCCGCATGGGATACCGCCGTGGCCGAACAGGCCGCGATCGATGCGGCGGGCGGCGTGCAACAGGCGCAGAAGCTGTCTGAGGAAGATCTGGCCGCCGCGCAGGACGCCAAGATCGCCAATGCCGCCCCGATCGGCAAAGGCATCGCGGTGCTGATCGTGCTGCTGGGCCTGACCCTGGCCGTTGGGCGCGGTGTTGCGCCCTCGCGCGATGGCAAGCCCCTGATCCTGGGCGCGATCGGCCTCTTGCTGCTGGCGCTTGTCGATGTGGTGGCGATCGGCCCGACCACATCCGCCTCGGCCACGGTGGCCTGGATGCTGCTGCCCACCGCGCTGGCGCTTTATGGTGCCAAGACGGCGGCGGCACGCTGTGCGCGCAATGATCTGATCCGGGTGGTGTTCCCGCCGCTGGTGCTGATCGTGGCGGTGCTCGGCTCGATCCTTGGCGGTATTACCAACCCGACGCCCGCCGCGGCGCTGGGGGCGGGGGGGGCCATCATGCTGGCCGCCTATCGCAGGCTGAAGGATGAGGGAAAAACCGGCAATGTGATCATCTATGCCACCTTTGCCGTGGTATTGGCGATCCTGACCGGGGTGAACTTTGACCTTCGGATCAATCAGGAGGTGGTCCCGGCAGAAAGCTATCTGGCCTTCTTCTTTGCCTATGGCTGCTACCTGTTTGCGCTTTATGGTCTGCTTTATGGCTGCTGGGTGCTGTTCAAGGGCGGGGTGATGACGCCGATCGTGCGGGAAACTGCCAAGGTGACCTCGATGGTCTTCACCATCCTCATCGGCTCGCAGCTGCTGAACCTGGTGGTGATCTCCTTTGGCGGCGAACACTATATCCAGCAGTTCCTGAAGAGCTTTGATAATGAGCTGACGGTCTTTTTGATCGTGATGATGGTGTTGTTCTTCCTGGGCTTCGTGCTCGATTTCCTGGAGATCATCTATATCGTCATCCCGATCGTGGGGCCGGTGATCTATGGGGGCTCGTTCGATCCCAAATGGGTGACCATCATGATCGCGGTGAACTTGCAGACCTCCTTCCTGACGCCACCCTTTGGCTTTGCGCTGTTCTATCTGCGCGGCGTGGCGCCACGGGAGGTCACGACGGGGCATATCTATCGCGGCGTGCTGCCCTTCGTGCTGATCCAGGTGCTGGGGCTGGCGATCCTGTGGTTCTTCCCGGCGATCGTGACCATCGTTCCGGCCTTGATCCCGAACTGACCTTTGCCTGTTCTGGCAAACGGGAAGGGCCCCTTGCGGGGCCCTTTCTTGATTCTTGGGGGACGGGGCGCTGCCCCTCTTGGCCTGCGGCCAATTCACCCCGGGATGTATAGAGTTAGAAGAAGTTATTTGAGCTCCAGCAGATCCCAGCGGTTGCCGAAGGGATCGCGCCAGACCGCGACGGTGCCATAGGGCTCATGGCGCGGGGCTTCCTCGAATTCGACACCGGCGGCCAACATGGCGGCGTGATCGCGGGTGAAATCATCGGTGCAGAGGTAATCCCCCCCGATCTTAAGGGGATGCGGAAGTAGAATTTTCTCGGCAGGATGAACGAGGAGATTCCGATGAAG
>NZ_JAATOX010000163.1 GCF_011806385.1 Phaeobacter sp. HF9A
GGGGCCGTGCGCGCTATCAAAAAGAGGGCAAGCAGCAGGCGGCGCTGCCTCCGGCGCGGTTGACGGGGGCGCGGGCTGCCGGGGCGATGGTGCTCTGCACACTGCCTGCGGTCTTTGGCTTCCTGGTGCCGCTGATCAGCCTGACGCTGATGGGGCTTCAATCCGAGCAGGATCTGCTGAGCCGTCGCTATATCGCATTCATCAGCAACTCCCTGACGCTGGCGAGCATCGCGGCGATGATCACGCTTTTGGCGGCGGTGAGCCTGGGGTTTTATCAGCGTTTGCGCCCCGGCCGCGCGTCGAGCACCGCAACCTATCTGTCGCGGCTTGGCTATGCGGTGCCGGGTGGCGTGATCGCGGTTGGGTTGATGGTGCCCTTTGCCGCCTTTGACAACGCGCTGGATGGCTGGATGCGGGCGACATTTGGCATCCATACCGGCCTCTTGGTCACCGGCTCGATCTGGCTATTGGTAATGGCCTATGTGGTGCGCTTCATGGCGGCGGCACTGGGGGCCTATGAGAGCGGGCAGGCGACGCTGCATGCCAATATGGACGCGGCGGCGCGATCCCTTGGCCAGAGCCCCTTGGGCATGCTGCGCCGGGTGCATCTGCCGATCCTGACGCCAAGCCTGCTGACGGCGCTGCTCATTGTCTTTGTCGATGTGATGAAGGAGCTGCCCGCGACGCTGATCATGCGTCCCTTCAATTTCGACACGCTGGCGGTGCAGGCGCATCGGTTGGCGGCGGACGAGCGGCTGGAGGGCGCGGCGGTGCCGTCACTGGTGATCATGGCGGTGGGCTTGTTGCCGGTGGTGCTGATCTGCCGTCAGGTCGGGCGACGGCGCTAAGGCAGGCGTTAGGCGCCGCACCACCAGGCTTCGATCTGCTCGCGCGAGATGCGCTGGCTCAGCCCCAGCGCCACCAGCGTTGTTTCCTCAGCCTCGCAGCGGCGGGCCTCCACGTGGCGTCCGACGATATGCAGCTCATAGGCGCCGCCGGTGGTCAGTACAAAGCCCTTCATCCGGTAGAGCCCGTCTGGCCGATTGGCGAGCTTGTCGCCCAACGCACGCCGGTCAAGCGGGGTCGCGCTGCGGTGTTGCCAGCTGACATAGCCGGGGTGGGGCGCCGGTGTGGCCGTGCGAGGCAGGGGCACCACGTCAAACAGCAGGTTCGACAGCGGCATGTCATCGACCCGGGTGGGCGTGCGGGCACCAATGGCGCGGAGGCGGTCCAGCAGGGGCTCTTCTGCCGGGGCGTCCAGTTTGCTGATGAGCACCAGATCCGCGGCGCGAATTTGCTGGCTCACCGGCTGTTCCAGCAGCGGGTCGGCCAGCAGATCGGTGATATTGGCACCATCCACGACGGTCACGATACCCGCATAGCTGACGCGGCGATCTGAAAGCAGGGCATTGGCAATGGCGACAGGATCGGCGACGCCGCTGGCCTCGATCAGGATGTGATCGGGTTTTTCATCGCGGGTCAGGATCTCATTGACGCTGAGCGCCAGATCGTCGCCGAGGGAGCAGCAGACGCAGCCGTTGGAAAGGGCGATGCTCTCGGCGTCGGCATCCTGGATCAGGGCAGCATCCACGTTGATCGCACCAAAGTCATTGACCAGAACCGTCAGCCGCAGGCCGTGATCCTCGCGCAGCAGGGCGTTGACCAGCGTTGTCTTGCCGGCGCCGAGATATCCGCTGACAATTGTCACAGGTACACGCATCAGGACCTGTCCCCGCATGTCTGGTACATCGCATTCGGCATATCGACCGAGCTCCCCGTTCTTTAAATGTGCAATCTCTATGTTTTGCTTGGCGCGACTCTATAGTGGCTCGACACGAGCGGTGCCAGACAAACATTGCCATGGTCCGTGGTCGAAACCACGCCGATGCCGCTGTGGTTTGATTTTACACCAAAATTGCCGGTGGCGTTTTTTGCCAGGCGCAGCCTGCGGCGGCGTTTGGGCTGCGATCCCGGGCGAGGCGGCGATTCTCTGCTGATCCTGGAACGCAAAATGGCGCGGGTTTCGGCCCGCGCCATCTGGTTAGGATCGGGTCAGAACCGCGGTTACTTCCAACCCACCTCGTTGAAGATTTTCTGTGCGGTGGGGATGTTCTTGGCGACCTCGGAGAGGTTCACGTCATCGGCTTTGAACTCTCCCAGCGCGGCAACATTCTCGGCCAGGGCGACGCCTTCGACCGCCGGGAATTCATCGTTGCCGCTAGAGAAGTACTGCTGCGCCTGCTCGGAGGAGAGGTATTCGAGGAACTTGATGGCGTTGTCGCGGTTCGGCGCATGGGCGGCCACGCCAGCACCGGAGAGGTTCATATGCGCGCCTTCGGCGTCCTGAGAGGGGAACAGCCAACCGATCTGATCAATCTCGGCAGTGACGCCTTTGACATCGGTTCGCATGGCGCGGGCGAAGTAATAGCTGTTGGAGACCGCGATATCGCATTCGCCGGAGACCAGGCCGCGCAGCTGGTCGGTGTCACCGCCCTGCGGATCCCGCGCCATATTGGCGACCACGCCTTCGGCCCATGCCTTGGCGGCCTCCTCGCCGTAGTTGGTCACGATCGCCGCCAGCAGCGTCTGGTTATAGGTGTTGGTCGAGGAGCGGATGCAGACCTCGCCCTTATAAGCGGGGTCGGCAAGATCCAGATAGGTGGCGGGCGGCGTTGCAACGCGGTCCTTGGCGTAGAAAATGATCCGGGCGCGCTGGGAAAAGCCAAACCATTGATTGTCGGCGTCTTGCAGGTTGGCGGGGATCTTGTCTTCCAGCACGGCGCTGTCGATGGATTGCAGCACGCCGGCATTTTTGGCGCGCGAAAGACGCGAGGTATCGACGGTGATCAGCACATCGGCGGGGGAGTTCGCGCCCTCGGCCTGCATACGCGCGATCAGCTCGTCGGCTTTGCCCTCGATCCGGTTGACGGTGATTCCCGTGGCCTCTTCGAAGTCGGAATAGAGGCGTTCATCGGTATCGTAGTGGCGCGAGGAATACAGGTTGACCACACCCTCCGCCGCGGCCGACGTGGCCATCATGGCGGTGATGGCAGCTGTAAAGACACTGGTTTTCATGACTCTTTCGTCCCTGTTCATGACGTGATTTCTGGGCCAGCGCAGATGCGCCAAAACCCGAGCTCTTTAGTCAATTACTACATTTGGCCGAGAAAGGAAGCCATAACCGACTGTATTAGTCGGAAAATTGCCGACAGACGGATGCAGCAGCAAGGATGCGATGTCGTAAAAACAAAAAACCGCATCCAAAGATGCGGTTTCTCGGAGCCTCAAAAGAGAGGCGTCATATGCTGTACGCTTAGCCCTGACGAGCTTTGAAGCGACGCTGGGTTTTGTTGATCACGTAAACGCGACCTTTGCGACGCACAACCCGGCAATCACGATGCCGGTTCTTCAGCGAGCGGAGCGAGTTTTTGACCTTCATGGCATCTCTCCTTGTCTGCGGCGCGAACCAGCGCCTGGGTTAGCGGGGCGTCCTGAACCGTGGTTCAAGACAGCGAAATCATGGTGGGCGGTACAAGGATCGAACTTGTGACCCCTTCGATGTCAACGAAGTGCTCTACCGCTGAGCTAACCGCCCATGATACCAAGCAAAGCGATCAGGGTGTGCCGATTTGCACATCGCTCCGCGTCGGTGAAGGGGTCTATAAAAGGAGTCGATTGTGGGCGCAAGAGCTTTTGCCACAGAAATATAAACTCTATGCTCGAAGAGTACAGGCGAGAGGCGGAGCGCATATGGTCAGCCAGGCATATTCCATTGAAATGCCGCAAGAGTGGCGATCACCGGTGGTGATAGGCTCGCCGCATAGTGGTGCATATTACCCCGAAACCTTTGTTTCACAGTCGGTTCTCGATGCAAAACGCCTGCGCAGCAGTGAAGACGCCTTTGTGGACCGCCTGTTTTCCGCCGCGCCAGAGCTGGGCATGCCGTTGCTGACGGCAAAGATGCCGCGCGCCTTTGTCGACCTGAATCGCTCTCACGAGGAGCTGGACCCGGCCCTGATCGAAGGGGTGCGCCGTCGGGGACAGAACCCGCGCGTGGCGTCCGGGCTTGGGGTGATTCCCAGGGTGGTGGCCAATGGCCGCACGATTTATCGCGGGAAAATGACCCTATCGGAGGCGCGCGCGCGAATCGAAGCCTATTGGACGCCCTATCACCGCGCCTTGCAGCGCTTGCTGGACGACTCTCGCCGCCGGTTTGGCACGGCGATTCTCATTGATTGTCATTCGATGCCGCATGAGGCGATCGAGGGCACCTCGCCGCAGCGGAGCCAGCGCCCGGAGATCGTCCTGGGGGATCGTTTCGGCGCTGCCGCGCATGGGCGCATTGTCGATGAGGTCGAAGCGGCCTTTGCCAATGCCGGGTTCCGGGTGGCGCGCAATGCGCCCTTTGCGGGGGCCTATATCACGCAGACCTATGGCCGCCCGTCGCGCAACCAGCATGCGGTGCAGGTGGAAATTGACCGCTCGCTTTATATGAACGAGCTGGAGATCGAGCCCAACGCCCAGTTCTGCATGGTGCAGACACGGCTGACGCAGGCGCTGCGCGATATTTCCGCGCTGGGGGCGGAGCGCGAAGGGCCGATGGCGGCCGAGTAACGCCCCTATCGCAGGGCGCGGCCCTTGAGAATCGCATCGCGGCCAAAACGTTTGCGAATCTCGTCCGAGGCGCGCTCCAGCGTTGCGCGCCTTTCGGCATCCGGGTCCAAAAGATCGCCGGTCAGATCGGCCTGATCCTCGGGGGCGAGCTCGCTGATGCCGCAGCCGAGCAGGCGAAAGGGGCCCTGATCCACTGCATGATCCAGCAGCCCCTTTGCGGTGCGGTAGATCTGATCCGCGATCTGGGTGGGGCTGTGCAGCGATTGTCGGCGGGTCAGCGACGAATGGGTGGCGCGTTTCAGTTTCAGCGTCACCACCCGCCCGGCCAGCTGTTTGGCCTTGGCACGATCCGAGACCTGCACCGCCAGGCGCCACAGATGCCCGTCGAGCACCTCCATCTGCATGGTGTCCTCGAAAAACGTGGTCTCCTTGGAGATGGATTTGACCGGGTTGCGGGCCGAGACCTTGCGATTGTCCTCGCCGCGCGCCAGATGCCAGAGCCGGTCCCCCATGCTGCCGAAACGCTCGTGCAGATCGCGCCGCTCCCAGCGCAAGAGGTCGGAAAAGGCGCGAATCCCGGCCTTCTCCAGCGCGGCCTGTGCGGCGGGGCCGATGCCCCAGATCAGCCGAACGGGTTTGTCGCGCAGGAAATCCGCGGTTTCGGCCTTGCCGATCACCGAGAACCCGCGCGGCTTGTCCAGATCGGAGGCCACTTTGGCGAGGAACTTGTTGTGGCTGAGACCGATCGAGCCGGTGACGCCCAGCTCGTCTTTCATGCGCTTGACCAGGCGCGCCAGCATCACCGCCGGGGGCGCGCCGTGCAGGGTCTGGGTGCCGGAAAGATCCATGAAGGCCTCGTCCAGCGACAGGGGTTCGACCTCGGGGGTCAGCTCGTCCATCATCGCCCGGATGGCGCGGCTGGTTTCGGCATAGACCTCCATACGCGGCTTGATCACCACCGCGTCGGGGCAGAGTTTCAGCGCCTGAAACATCGGCATCGCCGAGCGCACACCGCGAATGCGCGCCACATAGCAGGCGGTGGAGACCACGCCGCGATGCCCGCCGCCGATGATCACCGGCTTGTCGGCCAGCTCCGGGTTGTCGCGTTTCTCAACACTGGCATAGAAGGCATCGCAATCCATATGCGCGATGGAGAGGCTGAACAGCTCCGGGTGCGCCTTGATGCGCGGGCTGCGGCAATTGGGACAGCGCGGGCGTGCTGCCTGGGGCTCGAAACTATGCAGGCAATCGCGGCAAAGGGCGGGCATGAAAGGCTCTAACACAGCGCAAAAACAGGGTGCAGGCGAGGGGCTCGCCAGATAGCGTGCCGACAGGGGCGCGACACGAAGGGGAGCCTATCATGCCGTTCAAAGGAGCGAAACTGGCGCTGTTTCTGGGGCCGCATCTGCTGGTCATTCTGCGGGACGATATCGCGGGCATTCCCTTTCCGGGGCATTGGGATTTCCCCGGTGGCGGCCGCGAGGGGGACGAGACACCGGAGGCCTGCGTCTTGCGCGAGACCTATGAGGAGGTCGGGCTGGCGCTCGCCGAGGCCGATCTGAGCTATGCCAGGCGCTATGCAACGCCCGACGGGGCCTCGTGGTTCTTTGCGGCGCATCTGGGTGCGCATCACGCGGCCGATATTCGCTTTGGCGACGAGGGGCAGGGCTGGGAGCTGATGACCCCTGGCCAATATTCGGCGCATCCGCTGGGCATTCCAAACTTCAAGACGCGGCTGCAAGATTACCTTGGCGCGCAGCCGCATGTGCGGGCCTGATGCGCGCATCGGTAAAATTGAACTTTAGATTTCCGAAAAGAAAGCCCCCGCGCAAGTGGCGGGGGGAGGGGACGTCGATCAGGAAGAGGTCAACGTCTAGGGGAGTGTCTCCCCCCTAGAATCGACTATAATTGCCATTTGGCAAAGCTCTGGCTGCCAGCCGGGGGGATTTAACGCCTGGGGCTGTGCTTTCTGAGTCACGAATGAAAATTAGAATATTGAAATTCAAATCAGGTCGCGAGGGATTTCTTGTTTGATCTCTGCGGTTTGGCGACCTGATTTTTGCTTCTTTTATGCTCCGCCAGAGGGGGCGGCGCCTGCGCCGAATTCGCTGTCAAATTGTGCAGCGTGTCGCGTGGGGCTTGCGCTTAGAGGGTATTCATCTCTGCCAGGATGGCTTCGGCGGCGGCGCGCGGCGAGGGCGCTTGCCAGACCGGACGGCCCACCACGATGTGATCGACGCCCGCAGCCAGCGCCTGGGCCGGGGTGGTCACGCGTTTCTGGTCGCCCAGATCTGCGCCGACGGGACGCACGCCGGGGGTAACGATCAGATTGCCTTCGGAAGAGGGCAGGGAGGGGAGAAGAGAGGAAGACTGCGGGGTGGAGATGAAACAAGAGGGAAAGGGGGGGA
>NZ_JAATOX010000164.1 GCF_011806385.1 Phaeobacter sp. HF9A
AAAGGAACCGCTATGGCGGATCAATTGTTCTGCGAAAAACGGCTTGACTGGGACGCCCCCGTTACCGAAGTCCAGACCCTAGGTTGAGGATGCACGGAACCTGAGCCCGCGGCGACGATACGGTTCAGATGGTCGGCTGTGCCAACTATTCGGAGCAGGTGCAGGAAAGGCATGAAAAGATCCCGTTGCGGACAGACACTAGCCTTGGCGTTGCTGAGTGTTCGCCTTAAGGTAGTGCGAAAACATGGAGGCCAGAAATGCCAACCGAGATCGTCGTCATCACGACAGTGCTTCTTCTCTACGCGGCCATCGTTGTCAGTCCGGGTCCGAACTTCGCCCTGATTTCCCGTCTGGCAATCTCCGGGGCAAGGCAAACCGCCGTTGGTGCCACTCTCGGGCTGGCCTGTGCCGCGACGCTCTATGCGGTCCTGAGCATGTCCGGTCTTGCCCTGCTGCTCACCCGGATCGGTTGGCTGGCGGAGGCGGTGCAAATCGCCGGTGGCCTGTTTCTCGTTTATCTCGGAATCAAGGGATGGTTGCATCAACCCGCCGCCGATGATGAAGGCGGCATTCCTTTTGCGCAGGACAGCTTTGCCCGAGGTCTGCGTCTCGGTCTGCTCGTCAACCTGAGTAACCCGAAGGGAATCGCGTTTTTCATCAGTCTCTATGCCGCAACCATTCCGCCGGACACCTCTATGCTGGCAAGGGGCGCGATACTCAGCGGGGGCTTTGCGCTGGAAATCCTGTGGTATGGGCTGGTCGTCTGGCTGCTGTCCACGGGGCCGGCGCGGGCGGCCTATCGTAGGTTCGGTGTCTGGGTCGAGCGCGTCATGGGAACCTTTCTGGTGCTGTTCGGCCTCCGCCTCATCTTCGAGAAACGCACATGACCGGCAGGTTCAAGGAAATGGAACGGGCGGTTCTCTGCTGGCTGGCGACCGTGGATGCCCGCAACAGGCCCAATGTCTCGCCCAAGGAGATCTATGCCGAAACCGGCGCGAACCGGCTGGTGATCGCCGATATCGCTTCGGCGCGAAGCGTCAGCAACATTCGTGAGAATCCGGCGGTCTGCGTCAGCCTGATCGACATTTTCCTTCAGCGCGGGCGCAAGCTTGAAGGCCTAGCGGAGATCATCGCCCCCGATGATCCCGGTTTCACAACCTTGGCGGCCCCCCTGCTGGAAAAGACTGGCGGTGCGTTTCCGATCCGCCATGTCATATCCGTCGATGTCACCCGAGTCTCGCCCATCCTTGCGCCGAGCTATGTGCTGTTTCCGGATCGAAGCGAGGCAGACCAGCGCGCAGATGCCTATCGCACCTATGGAGTGCAGCCGATTCAAGAATGACGGGATTGTCCGCATAGCAGCCCTTGGTGCGACATGCGTGAGAGGTCTGGTTGGGCTCGGACATGTTTGGCGGTTGGGTTGGCTTGAACCCGCTTTCCTGACGAGCATGCAGGTAATGCCGGTGCTTGGGGTGGAAAATTCAACCGCCTTCGATACCCCCGCCGCAAGGGGCGCAGACTGGCTGCGCCCCTTGCGTTTTATTGTGCGTAGCCAAGCCCTTGCAGCGCTGTGGTGATCTCGTCAAGGATGGCCGGATCGTCAATGGTTGCGGGCATCTTCCACTCGGTGCCATCGGCGATGGCGACCATGGTGGCGCGCAGGATCTTGCCGGAGCGGGTCTTGGGCAGGCGATCCACCACACAGGCGAGCTTGAAGGCCGCCACGGGGCCGATCTTTTCGCGCACCTCTTTGACCACCTCGGCGCAGATCTCCTCGTGGCTGCGGTTGCAGCCCGCATTGAGGCAGAGGAAGCCCAGTGGCATTTGGCCCTTGAGGCTGTCGGCCACGCCGATCACCGCGCATTCGGCCACATCCGGGTGGCTCGCCAGGACCTCCTCCATGGCGCCGGTGGACAGGCGATGCCCGGCCACATTGATCACGTCATCGGTGCGCGCCATGATGTAGAGATAGCCATCCTCGTCCATCATCCCTGCATCGCCGGTCTCATAATAGCCGGGGAAGGTGGTCAGATAACTTTTCTTGAACCGCTCCTCGGCGTTCCAGAGGGTGGGCAGGGTGCCGGGGGGCAACGGCAGTTTGATCGCGATGGCGCCCAGCTCGCCCGCGGGCATCGGGTGGCCGCCTTCATCGAGGATCTGCACGTCATAGCCCGGCATTGGCACGGCGGGAGAGCCGAGTTTGGGCGGCAGCCCCTCGATCCCAAGCGGATTGGCGGCAATCGACCAGCCGGTTTCGGTCTGCCACCAGTGATCGACAATCGGCACGCCGAGCTTGTCTTGCGCCCAGGTGATGGTATCCGGGTCGGCACGCTCGCCGGCCAGATAGACCTGGCCGAGGCAGGACAGATCGTATTTTCCGACATAGTCGCCCTTTGGATCCTCGCGCTTGACGGCGCGGAAGGCGGTGGGCGCGGTGAAGAAGCTCTTGACCTTATGTTCGGAAATCACCCGCCAGAAGGTGCCCGCATCCGGCGTGCCGATGGGTTTGCCCTCAAACACGACGGTGGTGTTGCCGTGAATAAGCGGGCCGTAACAGATATAGCTGTGCCCCACGACCCAACCCACATCTGACGCCGCCCAGAACACATCGCCGGGATCGACGTTATAGATGTTCTTCATCGACCAGTTCAGCGCCACCAGCTGGCCAGCGGTATGACGGATCACCCCCTTTGGCTGTCCGGTGGTGCCGGAGGTATAGAGGATATAGGAGGGGTGGTTGCCCTCCACCGGCACGCATTCGGCGGGCTCGACCCCATATTGAAACCCGTGCCAGTTGACATCGCGGCCCTCGACCAGCTCGGCGACCTCTTGTTCGCGCTGGAAGATGACGCAGAAGTCCGGCTTATGGCTGGCCAGCTCGATCGCGCCATCCAGCAGCGGTTTGTAATGCACGATCCGCCCCGGCTCGATGCCGCAGGAGGCGGCAATGATCGCCTTGGGGGTGGCGTCATCAATCCGCACGGCGAGCTCATTTGCGGCAAAACCACCAAAGACGACCGAATGCACCGCGCCGATACGGGCGCAGGCCAGCATGGCCTCCAGCGCCTCGGGGATCATCGGCATGTAGATAATGACGCGATCCCCTTTCTCCACGCCTTTGGCCCGCAGCGCGCCGGCCAGCGTCGCCACGCGATTGCGCAGCTCGACAAAGGAAATCTCGCGCTTGGTATGAGTCACCGGGCTGTCATAGATGATCGCGGTCTGCTCGCCGCGCCCGGCCTCTACGTGGCGGTCCACCGCGTTATAGCAGGTGTTGACCTTGGCATCGGCGAACCATTCATACAGCCCGCCGCCCAGATCGCTCAGCGCCTTGCTTGGGGCCTGGTCCCAGTCGATCGCGCCGGCGGCCTCCATCCAGAACCCTTCCGGGTCAGCCTGCCACTGCGCATATACCTCAGAATAGGTCATGGGGATCCTCCTCACTGTCTCCTCCCGGGCAGACGTTAGGCGCAAGAAGTTGAACGGAGCAAGCACGCGCGTCGGCGCTGCGTCAGATTGGAGCACTCAAATCGCAGAATTTACGAAACCGGATTGCAAATTTTTGCAAACCACACGGGAAACGCGATCTTTGCTAAGATAATCCCGGCATTCTGCAAACTTGCAAAGCTAACTTGGCCCTCTTGCCGGGCATATGCGACTCAGGCCGGTGGCTTTTCTGGCCGCATGGGGCCGGATATTTTACCTTGCAGGGCGAATAATACCGCCACATGGGTGTTATCCCGGTATCACACGGAGAGAACCCATGATCAAATCGCTTCTGACCGCAACGCTGATGGCCGGGCTTTTATTTGCGCAGGGGGCGCAGGCTGCACCTGCCGCCTTTCGCCTGGATGCACAAGACAGCGTTGTCGGTTTTACCTATTATCTTGGTGGCAAGGCGACGCAGGGGCAGATGCCTGTCTCGGCGGCGGAGCTATCGCTGGATCTGGAGAATATCGCCGCCAGTCGCATAGATGTGACCCTCAGCCCCGATCACGCCCGGGCCGGATTTGTCATCGCCACCGAAGCGCTGAAGAGCGCCAGCGTGCTGGATGCGCGCCACTATCCCGACATCCGCTTTGTCGCGCGGCGGATCACCGGCACGCTGAACGGGGCGGAGGTGACCGGGGATCTGACCCTGCGTGGCGTGACCAAACCTGTGACCCTGAATGCGCAGCTCTATCGCCAGCGGGGCACCGATGTGGGAGAGCTGGATCATCTGGCGATCCTGCTGACCGGCAGCCTGGATCGGATGGCGTTCGGGGCAGAGGGTTACGCGGATCTGGTCGGCCCGCAGATTGATTTACGCATCCTGGCGCAGGTGGATCGGGTCAAGAGCTGACCCCGTCGCCTCTGTGATATCGCCAGAAAGGGCGCAAAAAAAGGCGGGCAAAGGCCCGCCTTTCTGCTGTCTTGACCAAAACCGGCAGGGCGCTGGGCGTCAGCCGTAATGGGTGACGGGCGTGCCGGCGATGGCCGCCATGTTCAGCAAGCCGCGCGCGGTGATCGAAGGCGACACGATATGGGCGCGGTTGCCCATGCCCATCAGGATCGGCCCCACTTCCAGCCCACCTGCGCGCATCTTCAGGATGTTGCGCACGCCGGAGGCCGTGTCCGAATTGGAGAAGACCAGCGTATTGGCGATGCCTTCGAGCCGGGAGTTGGGGAAGATCCGTTCGCGCAGATCCGGGTCCAGAGCCGCGTCGAGATTCATCTCGCCCTCATAGACAAACTCGCGCCGCTTGTCGTCGAGGATCTCCAGCGCCGCGCGCAGCCGGGCACCGCTGTCGCATTGGGTGTTGCCGAACTGGCTTTGCGAGCAGAGCGCGATCTTGGGCTCCAGGCCAAAGCGGCGAACATGGCGCGCGGCGCCAATGACGGTCTGCGCGATCTCTTCCGGGGTGGGTTCAATGCGCACATGGGTATCGGCGATGAACAGCGGACCATCTTCCAGGATCATCAGCGACAGCGCCCCATGCGGCGAATAGCTGCCACCCCCCAGGATCTGGTTCACATAGTTCAGATGCCAGCGATATTCGCCAAAGGTGCCGCAGATCATGCTGTCGGCCTCGCCGCGATGCACCATGATGGCGCCGATCGCGGTGGTGTTGGTGCGCAGGATCGCCTTGGCCAGATCCGGGGTGACGCCGCGGCGCTGCATGATGCGGTGATAGCTGGTCCAGTAATCGCGATAGCGCGGGTCGTTTTCCGGGTTCACGATCTGGAAATCCTGGCCGGGGCGCACCTCCAGGCCGAGCCGCTCGCAGCGGGCTTCGATCACCTCGGGTCGCCCGATCAGGATCGGGGTTTCGGTGGTCTCGCGCAGGATTTCCTGGGTGGTGCGCAGCACCCGCTCGTCTTCGCCCTCGGTAAAGACGATCCGGCGCGAGGCTGCCCTTGCGGCCTCAAAGACCGGTTTCATCAAGAGGGCGGATTTGAACACGCTCTGGTTCAGCTTGGCGCGATAGGCCGCGAGATCGTCGATCGGCCGTTTGGCCACGCCGCTGCTCATCGCCGCCTTGGCCACCGCCGAGGAAACCACGCCCACCAGCCGCGGATCAAAGGGTTTGGGGATCAGATAGTCCGCGCCAAAGGTCAGCTGCTCGCCCTTATAGGCCGCGGCTGCCTCGGCCGAGGTGGTGGCGCGCGCCAGCTCTGCGATGCCCTCGACGCAGGCGATCTGCATCTCGTCGTTGATCTCGGTCGCGCCCACGTCCAGCGCGCCACGGAAGATGAACGGAAAACACAGCACGTTATTGACCTGATTGGGGAAATCGCTGCGGCCCGTGGCGATGATCGCATTCGGCGCCACCTTGCGGGCCAGATCCGGCATGATCTCCGGCGTTGGGTTGGCCAGCGCAAAGATGATCGGGCGTGCGGTCATTTTTCCGACCATCTCGGGCGTCAGCACCTTGGGGCCCGAGAGGCCCAGGAACAGATCGGCGTCTTCGATCACATCATCCAGCGTGCGCTTGTCAGAGGCCTGTGCAAAGGCCGCCTTTTGCGGGTTCATGTCCTCTTCGCGGCCCTCATAGACCAGGCCATGAATATCACAGAGCCAGATGTTTTCGCGCTTCACCCCGAGTTTCAGCAGCATGTTGAGACAGGCAATCCCTGCCGCGCCACCACCGGTGGAGACGATCTTGATGTCCTCGAACCGCTTGCCAGCGACATGCAGCGCGTTCTTGGCCGCCGCGCCGACCACGATGGCGGTGCCGTGCTGATCGTCGTGGAAGACCGGAATGTTCATCCGCTCGCGGCAGAGTTTTTCGACGATAAAACAATCGGGTGCCTTGATGTCTTCAAGGTTGATCGCGCCAAAGGTCGGCTCCAGCGCGCAGACGATATCGGCCAGTTTTTCCGGGTCGCTCTCGTTCACCTCGAGGTCGAAACAGTCGATATTGGCGAATTTCTTGAACAGGACGGCCTTGCCCTCCATCACCGGTTTGGAGGCCAGCGCGCCGATATTTCCTAGCCCCAGCACCGCCGAACCATTGGAGACCACCGCCACAAGATTGCCGCGCGCGGTATAGCGCGCTGCGTTTTCCTCCGCGTCCTTGATCTCCAGGCAGGCTTCGGCGACGCCGGGAGAATAGGCACGGGCCAGGTCATTGCCGGTGGCCAGCGGTTTGGTTGCGCGAATTTCCAATTTTCCAGGCCGGGGAAACTCGTGGTAGCGCAGCGCTGCATCGCGGGCGGAAACAGAGGTCTTGTCGGTCATATCGGGGCGCTCCTCATGGTGATAGTTTAGCATTAAACTATCTTTGTGGAGAGGGGAACAGGCTTTCTCCGCGCAAGTCAAGCTTCGGCATTTCGCCGCTTGATGGGGCGACCGCGATGTCCTTTGTCCTTGCACCTGTCGAGAGGCTGCAAGGAGGGGGAGGGCTCCCGCTGCCGCGCGTGCCCTGCCTGCG
>NZ_JAATOX010000165.1 GCF_011806385.1 Phaeobacter sp. HF9A
GGCGCTTCGGCCTTTGCCGGGCTGATGGGCCAGCGCATCGCCTCCCCCGGGGTGACGGTGCTTGACGATGGCACCATCCCGGACCGGCGCGGCTCCATCACCGTGGATGACGAGGGCACGCCGAGCCAGAAAACCACCCTGATCGAAGACGGCATTCTGGTGGGCTATATGCAGGACCGGCAGAACGCGCGGCTGATGGGGGTGGAGCCCACCGGCAATGGCCGCCGTCAGAGCTACGCCCATGCGCCTATGCCAAGGATGACCAATACATATATGTTGGGCGGCGACAGCGCGCCCGAGGATCTGGTGAAGGATATAAAGGACGGCATCTGGGCCGTCGGCTTTGGCGGCGGTCAGGTGGATATCACCAATGGCAAGTTCGTCTTTTCCTGCACCGAGGCCTATCGCGTGAAGAACGGCCAGATCGGCGCCCCCGTCAAAGGGGCGACGCTGATCGGCGATGGCGCCACCGCGCTGCAACAGATCCGGGGGCTGGGCAATGACATGGCGCTGGACCCCGGCATGGGCAACTGCGGCAAGCAAGGCCAATGGGTGCCAGTGGGCGTTGGCCAGCCCAGCGTGCTGATGGGCGGGCTGACGGTTGGTGGCTCCGCCACCTGAACCTGCCGGGCGGCGCCCCCCCGCTGCGCAAGACATCCCCTGCGTGCATTTGTGATGGCGATTCCCGATTAGGGGAATCGCCAGATCTATTTTTAGTGCCCCGATATCGCGCCCTGCCCTGCCTGCGTTACCCAATTCACGCTTGTTTAACGAAGGTGACAAAAGGGCCTGATTTCAGTAGGATTTCGGCCTCAAATTTACCAAAAATCGCGCCAGAAACCGTCGGCGGCGGCGGGGAAATCCAGCGATGAGCGCATAAATAATCACGTGATTACATATGCCTAGGGAAAAGTGCGGAAAAATCTCCATAAACTTTCCCGATCTTCACCACCTGTTAACCCCTTAAGCCGTAAACCTAGTCTTGCAACAAGGCGAGGCGAGGGCATGACCGGAGAAGCAAATTCTTCCACTCACCCCCCACTCCCACCCACCACGGAAGATCAAAGGTATTCCTGGCTTCGTCTGTTGCGCTCCCGAGGAATCGGGGTTGTGACCTTCCATCGGCTCATCGCCGAATATGGAACAGCGCAGAATGTGCTGGAAATGCTGCCTAAACTGGCGGCGACTGCGGGCGCCCACGGGTATGAAACATACTCAGAAGATGCATTGGACGCCGAGTTCACAAAAGCAAAAGCCGCCAATGCGCGGCTTTTGTGCTTTGGAGATCCCGACTATCCCGCCCTTCTGGCCAGCGTGCCAAACCCGCCGCCCGCGCTTTGGGCGATTGGAGATCTGTCGCTGCTGAACCGGCCCGCCGTGGCCATCGTCGGCGCGCGCAATGCCTCCTCGCTGGGGCGCCGCATGGCCTATGCGCTGGCGCGGGACCTGGGCGAAGCGGGCTATGTCGTGGTCTCCGGCCTCGCCCGGGGCATCGACGCCAGCGCCCATGAGGGCGCACTCGCCAGCGGCACTATCGCGGTGCAAGGCGGCGGTGTTGACATTATATATCCCACTGAGAACACCCGCCTTGCCCATGCGATTGCCGATCAGGGCCTGCGCCTGTCGGAACAGCCCATGGGCCTGCAGCCGCAAGCGCGCCATTTCCCGCCGCGCAACCGCATCATCGCCGGCAGCAGCCTCGTCACCATCGTGGTGGAGGCCGCCGTCAAATCCGGCAGCCTGATTACCGCGCGCGACGCGCTCGATCTGGGGCGCGAGGTGATGGCGGTGCCCGGACATCCCTTTGACGCCCGCGCCAGCGGTGGCAACCTCTTGATCCGTGACGGCGCGATGCTTGTGCGCAACGCCCGGGACGTGATCGACGCGCTGCCGCCGGTGGAAGCCCCGCGCCCCCGACGCCCGCGCATCGGCGATCTACCGCCACCGCCGCCGGAAAAACGCAGCCTGCGGCAGACCGCCGCGCTGCACCAGCGCATTCTGGACCGGCTCGCCGCCGCGCCCACCCCTGAGGGCCAGCTCATCGAGGACCTCCAGAGCCCAGCCCGCAAGGTCCGCAGCGTATTGACCGACCTCGAACTCTCCGGTCAGATCGACCGGGGTCCCGGGGGCGTGATTGTCAAAAAACAGCAATGATCAAGCGCGCAAAAGTGACGACACCTACGCCGATTGGACCATGGCTTTCTTCCCACGGATTGACATTCTCCCCTTGCGCGCCACATGTTGCCTCGCCATAGACCGCGTTTGAACCCGTCCAAAAAGGTACCTTTATTTATGCCAGTCGTCGTTGTCGAATCCCCGGCCAAAGCAAAAACAATCAACAAATATCTGGGCTCCGACTACACCGTTTTGGCATCCTACGGGCACGTCCGGGATCTGCCTGCCAAGAACGGTTCGGTGGAACCAGACGACGATTTTGCCATGACCTGGGAGGTCGGCAATGACAGCAAGAAACACGTCCGCGCCATTGCCGAGGCGCTGAAGGAAGACAACGCATTGATCCTCGCGACTGACCCTGATCGCGAAGGCGAGGCGATTTCCTGGCACCTGCAAGAGGCGCTGACCAAGCGGCGCTCGATCAAGAAGGACACGCCGGTAAGCCGGGTGACCTTCAACGCGATCACCAAGGACGCGGTGACCGAGGCGATGAAGAACCCGCGCCAGGTCGATATGCCGCTGGTGGAGGCCTATCTGGCCCGTCGCGCGCTGGATTACCTCGTGGGCTTCAACCTCTCGCCGGTTCTGTGGCGCAAACTGCCCGGGGCGCGGTCTGCGGGTCGGGTGCAATCGGTCTGCCTGCGTCTGATTGTGGAACGCGAGATGGAGATCGAAGCCTTCAAACCGCAGGAATACTGGTCGGTGCGTGCCAATCTGGCGACCCCGCGCGGCCAGTCCTTTGAGGCGCGGCTGACAGTTCTGGGCGGCGAGAAGCTCGATAAATTCAGCCTTGCCAATTCCACCGCCGCCGAACTGGCGGTGCAGGCGGTCACCAGCCGCAAGATGTCGGTTCTGTCGGTGGAGGCCAAACCGGCGGCGCGCAACCCCTCGGCGCCCTTCATGACCTCGACCCTGCAACAGGAGGCCAGCCGCAAGTTCGGCATGGGCGCGCGCCAGTGTATGAACGCGGCACAGCGGCTTTATGAGGCCGGGCTGATCACCTATATGCGGACCGATGGGATCGACATGGCGCCCGAAGCAGTCGCCGCGGCGCGGGACGAAATCGCCAACCGCTACGGCAAGGATTATGTGCCGAGCGAGCCGCGCATCTACAAGAACAAGGCCAAGAACGCACAGGAAGCGCACGAATGTATCCGCCCCACCGACATGAGCCGCGACGCCGCGAGCCTCAAGGTCTCTGAGGAGGATCAGCGCAAGCTTTATGATCTGATCTGGAAGCGCACCCTGGCCTGCCAGATGGCGGGCGCCCGGATGGAGCGCACCACGGTTGATGTGGGGTCCGACGACAAGCAGGTTGTGCTGCGCGCCACCGGTCAGGTGGTTCTGTTTGACGGTTTCATGCGCGTCTATGAAGAAGGCCGCGATGATGTGGTCGATGAGGACGACAAGCGCCTGCCGCAGATCATGCAGGGCGAGGCGCTGAAATTCGCAGGTTCGCTGGCGGCGCAGGCAGAAAAGGCCGGGGCCCAGGCCTCCTGCCTCTCTGATGACAAGGCGACGCTGGCGCTGCAACACCACACACAACCGCCGCCGCGCTATACCGAGGCGACGCTGGTCAAACGGATGGAAGAGCTGGGCATTGGCCGCCCCTCCACCTATGCCAGCGTGATCACCACGATTCAGGACCGCGATTACGTCCGCAAGGACAAGAACCGGCTGATCCCCGAGGACAAGGGGCGGATCGTCACCATCTTCCTGCTGAACTTCTTCAAACGCTACGTGGAATATGATTTCACCGCCGCGCTGGAGAGCCAGCTGGATGACGTGAGCGCGGGCGAGAAGGATTATAAGGCGCTGCTGGACAGTTTCTGGCGCGATTTCTCGGCGGCGATTTCGGAAACATCCGATCTGCGGATTTCCGAGGTGCTGGATGTGCTGGACGAAGCCCTGGCGCCGCAGCTTTATCCGCCGCGCGAGGATGGCGGCGACCCGCGGCTCTGCCCGAAATGCGGCGCCGGTCAGCTGCACCTGAAAACCTCGCGGACCGGCGGTTTTGTCGGCTGCGGCAATTACCCCGAATGCAACTATACCCGCCCCATCTCCGGCGAGGGGGCCGAGGGCTATGAGCGCATTCTGGGCGAGGACGACGGCGATGAAATTCACCTAAAATCCGGCCGCTTTGGCCCCTATGTGCAACGCGGCGAGGTGACGCCAGAGAACAAGAAGCCGCCACGTTCCTCGCTGCCGAAACAGGGCAAGGATTTCCTGCCCGGCTGGGGGCCCAATGAGGTCACGCTGGAACAGGCGGTGACCCTCCTGACCCTGCCGCGCGAGATCGGCGCACACCCGGATGGGGGCATGGTTTCGGCGAACCTTGGCCGCTTTGGTCCCTACATCATGCATCAGCGCCCGGATGAGGAAAAACCGGTCTATGTGAACCTCAAGGAGACGCTCGACGTCTTTGAGATCGGCATGAACCGCGCGGTGGAAATGCTGGCGGAAAAACGCGCCAACCCGGGGCGCGGACGTGGTCGTGCGGCGGCAAAGGCGCTGAAGGAGCTGGGCGAACACCCCAGCGAGGGCGGCCCGGTGAATATCATGGATGGCCGCTATGGCGCCTATGTCAAATGGGGCAAGGTCAACGCCACATTGCCCAAGGATGTCGAGGCCAAAGACGTCACCATGGAGATGGCGGTTGAGCTGATCACCGAGAAGACGGGCAAATCCGGCAAGAAGAAAGCCCCCGCCAAGAAGACCGCAGCCAAGAAGAAGGCCGCCCCGAAAAAGACAGCGGCCAAGAAAAGCGCCACGGCCTCGGACGAATAGCAAAGGCGGGGGCGCTCCCGCCCGTCAAGGAGGCACCAGGGTGCCCCCTTTCCCGTTGGGCCCGGCGCCGCGCTGACGCGCGGCGCTTTGCGTTTATCCGCCGATGATCCGCTCAAACTCAACGGGCGCAGCGATCCTGGGTGACAGGCTCTGAAACCTGTGCACATGCTGGGCGGCGCGGTCTTTGTCTTGAGAGTGATCGCGGCAAGCTGCTCTGCCAGATCCCTGGCGGGGCCATAGGTATCGGAGTTTATTATGTTGAAATGTTTACTGGCCACCGCAATCGCGGCGTCCTTGGCACCATTGGCCGTGACCGCGCAGATGGCATCGGCCGAATTGATCAATACCGCCGGAGCGCCCATTGGCACCGCCACCCTCACCCAGGGACCAAACGGCGTTCTGGTGCATGTCAAAGTGACAGGGCTTGAACCGGGAAAACACGGGCTGCATCTGCACAGCCATGGGGTTTGCGCCACCGAGGACGGGTTTAAGTCTGCCGCCGGACATGTGGGGCTCAAGGAGGGTGGCCATGGGTTGATGAACCCCGAGGGGCCGGAGCCGGGCGATCTGCCGAACCTGTTTGTGGCCGCCGACGGCAGCGGCCAGATGGAGGCGTTTTCCGACATGTTGTCGCTGGAGGGGGGCGCAAACGGGTTGCTGGATGCGGATGGCTCCAGCTTTATCATCCACGAGAACGGCGATGATCACCTAAGCCAGCCCATTGGTGGCGCCGGGGCGCGTGTGGCCTGTGGCATTCTGACGATGAAATAGCGCCCCCCCCTGCCCCGGCGCGTTGTCGGTAGAAATACGCAGAGCCTTCCGTATTCGTTGACTCGACATAGCCGCCGGGGTGATTAGCTTGACCCAGAGGAAATGGAAGGGAGAGTTCCATGAAGAAGATATATGGCTCCGCCGCCGAAGCCCTGGATGGGGTGCTGTTTGACGGCATGACCATCGCGGCTGGTGGCTTTGGGCTCTGCGGTATTCCCGAATTACTGCTGGAGGCGATCAAACAGGCCGGCACCAAGAATTTGACCTTTGCGTCCAATAACGCGGGCGTGGATGATTTTGGCATCGGCATTCTGCTTCAAACCAAGCAGGTCAAGAAGATGATGTCGTCCTACGTGGGCGAGAACGCCGAGTTCATGCGCCAGTATCTGTCCGGCGAGCTGGAGCTGGAGTTCAACCCGCAGGGCACCCTGGCCGAGCGCATGCGCGCCGGTGGCTGTGGCATTCCCGGCTTTTACACCAAGACCGGCGTCGGCACCCAGATCGCCGAGGGCAAGGAAGTGAAGGTCTTTGACGGCGAGGAATATATCCTTGAACGCGGCATCGTTGCCGATCTGTCGATCGTGAAGGCGTGGAAAGCGGATGAGACCGGCAATCTGGTGTTCCGCAAGACCGCCCGCAACTTCAACCCGCCCGCCGCCATGTGTGGCAAGATCTGCGTGGTCGAGGTCGAAGAGATCGTCCCGACCGGCAGCCTGGATCCCGATCACATCCACCTGCCCGGCGTTTATGTGCACCGTCTGATCCAGGGCGAGCATGAAAAACGCATCGAAAAAGTGACCACCCGTCCGCGTGAGGAGGCTTGATCCATGGCTTGGGACCGCAACCAGATGGCCGCACGGGCGGCACAGGAACTCGAAGACGGCATGTATGTGAACCTCGGCATCGGTATTCCGACGCTGGTGGCCAACTATGTCGGCGACAAGGATATCACG
>NZ_JAATOX010000166.1 GCF_011806385.1 Phaeobacter sp. HF9A
CTTCGGTCTCTTATTGCCATCTATGGTCCTCCGCTTTCCTAAACATAGGGGCGGACCACTTCATGGGGGGAGGCTCAAACGGCAGCTAAACTTGACAAAAGAACTCGGCTTAGCTAGTTCTCCGCCCGCACGACAATAGGTGCACCACAGCAAGACAGCCCGCGCGAAGTGAGCGGCAATCCGTCCAGCCATTCCCAAGTCAACCTATGAACGCGGTTGTAGACTGCGCCAATGGCTGGAGCGAATTGTGAAGCTGGGCAGATTATTCCTGAACGCCTATCTCCGCCTGCGCGATCGTTGCGCGCTGGCTCAGCAATGGCGAGCAGATGCGTCCTCTTGCCGTTGGCAGATGCCATCTTGCCTGGTTGCTGCGTCAAACGCCCTTCTCTGGGCTCGGCTGCGTCACATCGAGACTGTCCCGTTCATCACCGGGAAACATGACCTCCCCGTATATTGGAGCCAATCCATATGAGACGCGTATCGGCTGCGCTTGTTGCGCTTTTGTTGGGTCCTTCTGTTGTTGCCGCTCAGGAGGCGCCGATTGCTCCGGTTCCGGCAATCGAAACCTCTGTGCCCCAGATCGCTGTCGGGGCCTCCGCGACCACCGAACCGGATGACCCAGCCCGCCATTTGGGGGATCGCCCTCTTGCGCGCGCTGCTGAGGATGGCGCCCCTGCGCAGATCACTGACCCGCACAATCGGGAGAATGCCCTATCCGTGACAGAGGGCGGGGGAGGGCGTGAACCGCTCACCGGGGCAGCGCCCGATGCATCAACCGCGGCGCTGAGATTCTTGCAGGATGGCGGTCCCTCGATCTGGGCGATTGCGCTTCTCTCGGTGATCACTCTGGCGTTGATCCTGTGGAAAATCTGGCGGCTGGCCATGATCGGCGCCTGGTCGCGGAGCAAGGCGGGGCAGGCGGTGCTGGCATATGAAACCGAAAACCGCAGGGCGGCGCTCGCCATCGTAGAGGGCCGCAGGGGGATCCGCTCCAGAGTGGTGGCAGCGGCGCTGTCTGCGCTGGACAGGCTGCCCGAGGATCGCGCCCGCGAGGAAACGGCCCGCGTTGCCAAGCGGCATCTTGCCAGCGCGGCCACCGGGCTTGGGGCGCTGGAACTGATTGCCACCATCGCGCCGCTGCTCGGCCTTCTGGGTACTGTCTTGGGCATGATTGCGGCCTTCCAGGCGCTCCAGGCGGCAGGTGCGAGAGCGGATCCGGCGTTGCTCGCGGGGGGGATCTGGGAAGCGCTGCTGACCACCGCCGCCGGCATGGCGGTGGCGATCCCAGCATCGGCTGCGCTTACCTGGTTCGAGGCGGTCATTGCCCGCATCCGCCGTGACATCGAAGACAGCGCCACGCGTCTCTTCGTGGCTGCTGCCCCGGCAGAGCTGAAGCTGGCGGCGGAGTGAGCGAATGCAGCTCAGCCGGACCCAAAGCCGCCGCCGCCGCCCGAGCCTCACGCCGATGATCGACGTGGTGTTCCTGCTCTTGGTGTTTTTTATGCTGGCCTCGCGGTTCGGAATGGATGCGGTGCTGGACTTGCCACTGGGCGGGCAGGGCGGCAGCTATAGCGGCCCGCCTCGTCTGATCGGTATCGGCGGGAGCGATCTCGACATCAATGGGGTGCCGGTTCTGGACCACAACTTGATCCAGGCGCTGGCGCCGCTGATGGAAAACCCGAGTGATATGTTGGTGTTGCGTGGCCGAGACACGGCCACCCTCCAGCGCATCATGGATGTGGTCGGGTTGCTGAGGCAGGCCGGGGCGCGCAATTTCGTGCTGGTGGAATGAGGCGCGTCGCATGGACCTGAACGAACCTCGCAGGCGGCCCCGCAGTGAATCAATCGTGCCGATGATCAATGTGGTGTTCCTCTTGCTGATCTTCTTCTTGATGACCTCGCGCTTGGCTCCGGCTGATCCCTTCGAGGTGACCCTGGCCAAGGCCGCGCTGGAAGCGGAGGCGCAAGCGCAGGTCGTGCTCTATGTTGATATTGAAGGGCGGACGCATTTTGACGGCACAGAGGGCGACGCTGCGCTTGTGCAGCTGGCCGCGGCAGCGGGTGAAGGCGATGCGGTGCAGCTGCGCGCCGATGCCGGGCTCGAGGCTGCGACGCTGGCCCGGATCCTGCGGCACATGGCGCAGGCCGGGCTCAGCCGTGTCGAGCTGGCGGTGCGTCCGCAATGAAGCAGGTTATAGAATTCGCTGTATTTTCCGGCCTCGCCGTGGTGATCCATATCGCGCTGTTTTCCACGGCACCGGAAAGCGGCGCGGCCTCCAGCGGCGCGGGCGGCGAGGCTCTTGTCTCGGTGCAGGGGGCCAATGCAACTGTTCTTGCGATGGTGGAGTCCTGGGAACGGCCACCGCAGCCTGTGCCAGACCTGGATATCACTCTATCGCCACCGATACAGGCCGCCCCAGCGCCAGCGCTGCAACAGTTTGAACTGGCGCCAGCGCCGCGCGCGGCCGCGCAGCTGACGCTTGCCAAGCCCGAGACCATCGAGCCTCCGCAGGTGGACAGGTCCCCACCGCCTGTGCCGAAACCGGAACCACGCGCGGAGGTGAAACCCGATCCCGGGGCGCGCCAGGCAGAACAAGCCTCGGCGGGACGTGCAGAACAGCGTGCCGCAGGCTCTGGCGGCAAGGCCCAGGCAGGCCGCGCCGGTGGGGCCGAGGTCGCCACTGGCCAGTCGGGGCAGCAGGCAAAATTGCAAAGCATCTGGGGTGCCAAGATACGTGCGCGTATCGAGCGCCGTCAGCGGTATCCCAACGGAGCGAGCGGCAATGGCCAGGTGGTGGTGCGGCTCACCGTTGCCCGCAGCGGCCAGCTCTTGAGCCACCGGATCGCCAAGTCCTCCGGTAACGCCGCCTTCGATCAGGCCGCGCTGCGTGCGGTCGTCAGGGCTGGCAGGTTTCCCTCCGCACCAAAGACACTGGATCTTCAACAGCTTACCTTTAACCTGCCCATGACTTTTTCGAGATAGCCCAACGCCCTGACCTTACCCGAGACCGTTCATAGCGGATTAGACGCGCGCCCTTTTTGATGTCCGGGCTGCCGCCATCGGCGCAAGGCACGCGGCTGGAGAGCCTGAGCACTGCCCCGCCGTTTTCCACGTGCAACTGAAGGCTGTACGCAATCGCGCGCTATGGCTATCGTGAATTGAAATTTTGCGCGCGGCGCTGTCTGTTTCGGCTCAAACACAGGTCGGGGCGCGGCGCATGTTGGGTTTGATAGGGAGGGTTTCACGGCATGCCATGGTACAACACAGATTACCGACCGCGACTGCCGAATGGGTCGAACCTGCTTGGGCCTGAAGCGCAAGTGAATAGCGACGAATACAACGTGGACGCGATGAAGCGCCCGAAGTTTCATGAAAACGTGCGATACGCTCTGGAGCAAGAAACCCCTACCAGGACGGGGGTCGCTCTGAACGGCTATCCTGTGCTCTACTACCAGTGCGCGTCCTGCGGGCAATATGGCGAAGGCCATCTCATGCATGTGGGGCACAAGGTAAACTGGAAAAAATACATCAAGGATCAAAAGCCACTCACCCACGCAGCTGCGGTGGCGGCCTATAATGATCTGGACAATCTTGCCTATGAACATGCGGTATGCAACACGAGCCACCGCTTTGAAACAGAGGAGGAGATCCCCGATCCCGAGGCGGTTTTCAACGAATTGATTGCTCAATACATCGACCCCGTTGAGGTCGGGAATGATGTTATCAGGATCAACGGAAACCCAATTAGATTGGCCGACGGCGCGACCAGGCACAGACAGACAACGCAGCAGGCGGTGTTTGATTTCGAGACCGCCGAAAGGCCGGACTGGTATCCCAACACGCGCGCCGCGATGATCAAAGAGTGGGACCGGTTGGGATACGCAAAACCTGCGACAAACCGTGACGGCAAGACTATCGTTTTATACTGGTGCAAGAGTTGCAGGCATTGGTGCGAGGCCTTTTCGATGCAGCTGGGACACAATGTCAGATGGGCAGACTACGCCCAGAGTATCGGGGCAACGACCAAAGCCCAAGTGTATCAGGCCTTCAATGACCTGGAAAACCTCTCCATGGAATGCGCCTGCTGCAATCAGGGTCACGAATGGGAAGAGTGGGACGAAGACGCGCCGGAATTCAGTATCACCGGTGCCAGCGCGCGTGAGATACGCAACGCCGAGGCGGCGCTTGCACGTGAAGAAGCCCAATTGCTGAGGGCAAATCTGCCCGATCACGACCAGATGCCTCCCGGCCAAGAGCTCTCGGCCCTCATTTTGCTAGAATTGAAGATTATGGAATGGGCCAGCCTGCGGGATCCTCGGTTTTCTCAATCCATCGGGACGCTCAAATCAGTGCCCGTTCATTTTATCGAAAGCGCCACGCTCGAGCTTCTCCTGGCTGGCGCCCTCTCGATTGAGCAAGATCAGATCACGGAAGAGACGGCCAGTGTTGCCAGGCTGGAGGTTAAACGCTTCCAAGATCAGTATGTCGATCCCTTCCTCGCCACCTGCCAGGAGCTTTTTCCGGCTCTTAGCGGCATAAACAGAGACCAGCTGAATGCCTTCAAGGGCGCCGTCTATGGGCAATCCGGGGGAGATGTTGTTCTGGGTCAAGTCACGCTTGATCGCGCAACAATCGAAAGTGCCGCCAGGCATTTTAAGGTTGCGATGGATCAGGCAGAGACCCAAATGGAACAGCGCCGGACCGGCGTGGTGACCCAGATCACCGATGACGTTCTGACCGGTGCCGTTTCAGTGTGGGCCGAGTTGCTCGCCCAGGCCGCCAACCAGGGGTTACAGGGGACAACATGATGAGCGACGCAGCAGGCCAGGCATGGGCAACGGAGTTTTTCAGGCTGAAAGGCTGGACGTTGCCCGGGGCGGATGTCGCGGAAACGCAGGCAGCGCTGTCGAACCACCTCGAACGGTGGCTTGCCAGCGACAAGGCGTCTTCGCGCAGTCCTGACGAGGCCGAATTGATTGAACAGTGCGAAGAAGCATTGGGCAAGAACGACGTGGCGCTGGCTGCCACCATCTTGGCGCGGCTGGATCCACCGAGCCTTGGACCGATCGAGGCTGGCGATTGGAAAGGTCTTGCAGCCTATTGGCAAGAAACCCGCAGCACGATTGAAGGCGGGGCAAGGGCCGTCCATGCTGCCGCGATCTCATCGGATCAAGCACTCGAACCGCAGCTGGCCCCGCTTCTGGATATTGCCCGCCTATTTGGGGCCGGACTGGGGAATGCACTGGAACAATCCGCGCGCGATGATGACCCGAAGGCCAAAGACGAGGCACGCAGGATACTCGCCCAGTACAAGTCGCACCTGATAGGCAACCCGTTTCTCAAACATCTCGACGCCAATCCCTACCTCCCCATGGCGCTGAGTTCATTTGCCGCCGCGCGATTGTCCTATATCGAAGATCGTGCCAAAGCCTCCTGACTGGGGGGAGGACAGGCCGTGCGGGCCGCCGATCCTTGGTCTCGATCTGTCAGAGCGGGCCCGCCGTCGGCACGCGCGCACCATTGCACAGGTCAGGCGCGGAGCGCGCCGATCAGGGCCTCAGGCCGACCATAAAGCGCATTGGTGTCAACCACCCGTGCCTCTGGTCCGGTGCCGAGGATAAGCGTGGGCACCCCGCGGGCGCCAAAACGACGCATCTCTGCCTGGGCGGCTTGGATCCTGTCGTCGTTAAAACTCAGCAGCGCCGCGTCGGGATCGGCAAAGCGCTCCGCCGCCGCATCAAGCCCGCTTTCGCGCAGCACGGTGGCGATCACCGTGGCATCGCCATTGTCGCGACCCTCGACATAGCGGGCGCGCTGCATCGCCAGCAAGGCATCGAACTCCTGCTCCGGCGCGGTCAGATGCACCGCGCTCACCGCCAGCGTGGCGGGGCCGGAATCAACCATGCCCGTTGTGCGCTCCAGCAGGTTTTCGCGATAGGCGGCGCTGAACTCCTGACCGGTCAATTGCCCGATGCGCTGATCGGCGGCCCAGGCGTGGGCGGCAAAGCCGGCGCTCATCGCAAAGGCACCCGGCCCGGCAAACAGGCCAGAGGGCTGGGCGGTCACGGTGATGTCGTCGTACTGCATCAGGGTCTTGATGGCCGGGGCCGCGCCGTAGCACCAACCGCAGAGGGGATCATATAGATAGGTGAGCTGGATGGGGGTGGGCATGGCTCTCTTCTTCTTTTTGGACCGTGATATCTCTGTATCTGAGTCAGACAGCTTCGCAAGACGTCATCTTGCGTTGCGCAGGGCTTGCCCCGAGGTGTCGCGCCGCGCGGACGATGCGCTGACGGATTTTGACCGGTCGTGTCTGCCGCCGGTGTCGTTGTTCAGACACATGCGGCGGGGCCCGGCTTTGAAGAATATTAAGATATTGTTCCCATCATGGAACTATAGCATTTTCTGGCCAATATGTGGCGTCTGCCGCCTATGGAGGGCGGCGCGGTCCCGTGCGCGATACCAAACCGGAGTTCCTGGCCATGAGCCTGTCTTATCTTGTTACACATTCTGGCGGGTTTCACGCCGACGAGCTGCTCTCTTCGGTGGTGTTGAGCCGGCTCT
>NZ_JAATOX010000167.1 GCF_011806385.1 Phaeobacter sp. HF9A
CTTGTTTCTGGCGCCTGTTCTTCGTGGCGCGTGTCAGGCGATCTCCGCGCCTGGGGCAGTCGCCTGGCCTATTTGCTCAACCGCGCACCGCTGAAACCTGCGGAACGGATGCGGAGCAACGCCTTTTCCGCGCCGACGGTATAGGGGCCGGAAAGCACCACTTTGAAAGGCTGGCCCTTGCGGGTGACGGTGCCGAGCAGCGTCGGCAATCCGGTGGCGGCCTGCAAGGCACGGGCGACTTCGCGGGCCTCTGCCGGGTCGGCGAATGTCGCCGCGCGCACATAGCGCTGCGCCGCGGGCTGCGTGACCTCTGGCAACACCGCGTCGCTGGCCGAGCGGGTCGAAAGCCGCGTCACCACAGGCGCAAGGCCGGAGCTCGCAACGGCCGCCTGCCCCTGGCGGAGCTTGAATGGGGTTTTATCCAGCGCAGGCACCACCGCGCGGCGCGGCACCCCATCCTGCCAGACCTGCGCCATCTGCGCATCCCCGGCAGCCGTGCCAACGCCCCGCATCGGGTTCAAGCGGTTGTCATCCCGCTCGGCCAGCACATAGCCCTGCGGCACCATGATCCCGGCGCTCAGGTTGCCTTGCTGCACCGTGCGCTCGGCGCGGCGCGGGTTCATCCGCCCGTCTTCCCAGGCGGCGCGATAGCCCTCGGGCACCGTCAAATCTGCGCTGAGGCGGCGTTCCTGATAGACATGCGTCGGCAGGATCCGGGTGTTGGGCGTCAGGCTGCTGAGCGGATCTTCGGTTTGCGGCCCGCACCTTACATCGGCGCTGTTGTTGATATATTGCTGGCTAAGCGCCGAAGCCCCGGGGCAGCGCCCGCCCGTGGTCGAGGGCGCTGGCACGACAGGCGCAGGCGGGGGCGCGACCCTGCGGGCCGGTTTTGCCATCTGCGGCACCGGCTGAACCGGACGCGCCGGCACAATGACTGGTGTCGCGGCACCGGTGGAGGTGCTGGCCGGGCTGCGCTGCGGTTTTACCGCCGCGGCGACAGGCGGGCGCGATGCGGTGGCCTGGGGCTGATCGGCTTCTGGCAGGGTGATAAGCTCGGGCGCCGGCGCACTGGCAGGGCGGCTGGTTGCGCCTGCGATCTGGGTCGGCTGCGCCCCACAAAGCTGCTTGCGCGCGCGGTCCACACGCGGCACCCAGGTCACATTGCCATCCACCCCGGCGCGAATAAAGACACAGCCCTTGCTGTCGACAAACTGCCGCCCCCTGTAGGAGGCGGGCGGGAATTCTGCCGGTTGCGCCGAGGGCCGAATGGTCTGCGCCTGAACGCTCCCCCCAAGACCCGCAACCAAGATGATGGACACTGCCGCAATTCTAGTAAATTTCATGGCCCCACCCCACAACATATGGCGCGAGACTGCCTCAAAATTGACATAGAGTAAAGATTTGCCGGGCCGCCGTGCGAAACTAATCCACAATGCGGCGGCGCTGTTGCATCCCCGCCCCCTGCGACGGCAGGGGAGACGGGAATACAGCCCGCACCATGCCCGGCAATCGGCATGGTGCAGCGCGCAAAACGGCCTACTTGGTGCCGAACATCCGGTCGCCCGCATCGCCGAGACCGGGCATGATATAGCCCTTCTCGTTCAATTCGCGATCCAGCGAGGCGGTGACGATCGGCACATCGGGGTGCGCCTCTTTCATCCGCGCCACACCCTCGGGCGCGGCCAGCAGGCAGAGGAAGCGGATATCGGTGGCGCCTGCCTCTTTCAGCAGGTCGATCGCCGCCACCGAGGAGTTCCCGGTCGCCAGCATCGGATCCACCGCGATCACCATCCGGTCCGAGATCTGCTGCGGCACCTTGAAGTAATATTGCACCGGTTGCAGGGTTTCCTCGTCACGATAGAGCCCGACAAATCCGACCCGCGCCGAGGGCACCAGCTCCAGCACCCCGTCCAGCATGCCGTTGCCCGCGCGCAGGATCGACACCAGCGCCAGCTTCTTGCCCGCCAGGATCGGCGCTTCCATATCCTCCATCGGGGTCTCGATGCTGGTGGTGGTCAGCGGCAGCTCGCGGGTGACCTCATAGGCCAGCAGCTGGGTAATTTCGCGCAGGAGCTGGCGGAACTCCGAGGTAGAGGTGGCCTTGTTGCGCATGATGGTCAGCTTGTGCTGCACCAGCGGGTGGTCAACGACGGTCAGATGGTCACTCATCGGGCGGGCTCCTTTTTATACCGGGCTGTCATAAGCTTTGGGGCTGCGGGCAGGCAAGGCGTTATTCGCGCGCGCCAAGGAAGGACCGCCCCGGCCCCTGCGCAGGCACGCCCAGATGCGCCGCAACCGAGGCCGCGACATCGGCAAAACGCACCGCCCCGATAGAGCCCGCCCCCGCCCCGGCGATCAGCACCGGCACCTGTTCGCGGGTGTGGTCAGAGCCCGGCCAGCTCGGGTCATTGCCGTGATCCGCGGTCAGGATCAGCAGATCGCCTGCGTGCATCCGCTCGATCACCCGGGCGATTTCACCGTCGAACCACTCCAGCGCCCGGGCGTAGCCCGAGATATCGCGGCGATGGCCATAAAGGCTGTCGAACTCGACAAAATTGGCGAATGTCAGGCTGCCTTCTTCGGCGTTTTCCACCGCGTCGCGAAGGTGGCCCATCAACGCCGCATCGGAGCCTTTCTTCAGGGTATCAATGCCTTGCATGGAAAAGATATCGCCAATCTTGCCGATGCCATGCACCCGGCCGCCAGCGGATTGCACCCAATCGGTGAGGATCGGCGCGGGCGGTTTGATGGCATAGTCGCGCCGGTTCGTGGTGCGCGCAAAGCCGTCAGTCGGGGTGCCGACAAAGGGGCGCGCGATCACCCGGCCCACCTTGCGCGCATGTAGATAGGGCGCGATGGCCTCGCAGAGCGCCAGCAAGCGTTCAAGGCCAAAGACCTCCTCATGGGCGGCGATCTGAAACACGCTGTCGGCAGAGGTATAGCAAATCGGCCAGCCACTCTGCATATGCTCTGCGCCCAGTTCGGCGATGATGGTGGTGCCGGAGGCATGGCAATTGCCCAATATGCCCCCGGTGCCGGCCGCAGCGGTGACATGGGCGATCAGATCGGCGTCAAAGGCCGGGCCCTCCTCGGGAAAATAGCTCCAGTCCCAGGGCACCGGCAAACCGGCCAGCTCCCAATGGCCCGAGGGCGTATCCTTGCCCGCGCTCACTTCAGCCGCCGCCCCCCAGAGCCCGCCTGGCACCGCATCGAGCCCCGGCGCAGGCTGACCGGAGGCCAGCCGCAGCGCAGCTCCCAGCCCCAGCCCATCCAGCGTCGGCAGGCGCAAGGGACCGCTGCGCCCCGCCTCTGCCCGCCCCTCGGCGCAGGCCTGGGCGATATGGGCCACCGTATTGGCCCCCAGATCCGGCAGATCCTTGTTGAAATAGGCGCCTGCGTCGGGCGCGCCGCCAATGCCAACCGAATCCATCACCACCAGAAACGCCCGCGTCATCCCGTGATCCTTTCATGCAGCAGCGGCGGCAGCCCGGGGGCCACAGGCGCAACGCTGACCGCCGCCCGCAAGGCCAAGGCCGCCTCTTGCGCAACATCGGCGCGGGCGGCGTGGATCCGGGCAAGGACATCGCCCTTGGAAGCTTTCGCGCCCAGGGGCAGCAAATCGGAAATCCCCACCGCGGGGTCCACCTTGTCACTCTCGACCATGCGACCACCGCCCAGACGCACCACCAGAAGCCCAAGCGCCTCGCCCTCAATGGCGGAGATATAGCCCGCCTCCTCGCAGGTGACCTCCAGGATCACCGGCGCCTCGGGCAGGCAGGCTGCCCAGTCCTCGGCAAACCCCATCGGGCCGCCCTGCGCCGCCACCATGCGCGCAAAACGCTCCGCCGCGCGGCCATCCTCCAGCACAGCGGCGATCTGCGCCTCGCCCGCTGCGGCGGTCTCGGCCAGACCGGCCTGATGCAACAGCGCGCCGCCAAGAGCGGTGGTGATGTCAAAAATCGCGCCCCTGCGCTGGCCGGTCAGCACCCGCATGACCTCTCCGATCTCCAGCGCATTGCCAAGGCTCGGCACCAGCGGCTGGTTCATATCGGTAATCAACGCCTGCGTCGGACAGCCTGCGGCATTGGCAGTTTCCACCAGGGATGTGGCCAGCGCCCGCGCCTCATCAAGGGTTTTCATAAAGGCGCCGGAGCCGATCTTGACGTCCAGCACCAGCGCCTCCGGGCTGGCGGCAAGTTTCTTGGACAGGATCGAGGCGGTGATCAGATCGAGGCTCTCCACCGTGGCCGTCACATCCCGCACCGCATAGAGCCGCTTGTCCGCTGGCGCGATCCGGTCCGTGGCCCCCACGATGGCACAGCCGACATCGCCCACGATGCGGCTCAGCCGATCTTGCGAAACCTGGGTGCTGAGGCCCGGAATGGCCTCCAGCTTGTCCAATGTGCCGCCCGTGTGCCCGAGCCCCCGCCCCGAGATCATCGGCACAAAGGCACCGCATTCCGCCAGCGCGGGCGCCAGCAGGAGCGACACGCAATCGCCCACCCCGCCGGTGGAGTGTTTATCCACCACCGGCCCGGGCAGATTCCAGCGCAGCACATCGCCGCTGTCGCGCATCGCCAGCGTCAGGGCGTTGCGGGCGGCGGGTGGCAAGCCGTTCAGGCAGACCGCCATGGCAAAGGCCCCGGCCTGCGCATCGCTGACCTCGCCAGAGGCCAGACCCTGCGCAAACCAGGCCAGTTCCGGCGCGGTGGGCACCCGTTTCAGTCGCAGCTTTGCAATCACCGCACGCGCATCCATCGGGATCAGCTCCGTTCCATATAGCCCGCGTCAAAGGCCCCGGGCAGCAGGTCGCCGATCGTGGTCTGCATCTCGACCCCCTCCGTGGTGGCCAGGGTGACCGGCACCGCAACCGCGCCGAATTCCTTCAGCTTTTGACGGCAGCCGCCGCAGGGGGGCACGGGGCTGGGGCAATCCGCGATCACATAGGCCTCAATCAGCTCAGTCTCGCCTGCCGCCACCATCGCCGCAATCGCCCCTGCCTCGGCGCAGGTGCCCTCGGGATAGGCGACGTTTTCAACATTGCAGCCCACATAGACGGTGCCGGATTTTGCGCGGATCGCCGCGCCCACCTTGAAGTTGGAATAGGGCGCATGGGCGTTTTCGCGCACTGCGGCGGCCGGGCGACGCAGCGGGTTGCCAGAGGTCTCGGCGGCGTTTTGGTCGGTGGTGGACATGGGTCTCTCCCTCTTGGCCCCGGGCGGGGGCATGTTTGCGATGCTGTTGGGGCTCGGTTCTCGTCGAATTTGACCAATCGGTCAAACCCGAAAAGCACCGGCCCCCTGGCAGGCTCCGCCGCCTAGTCAATCAAGGTGCGGAAGCGTCCCGGCAGGGTCACCTCCAGCAGCTCCAGATCGTCAGACGCGGCGCTGAGCCGTGTTTTCATATGCGGCGGGATCACAAAGGCATCGCCCTGCTCCAACTCATAGGGCGTGCGCCCCTCGCCCTCCAGCGTCACGCGTCCCGACCTCACAAAGGTGAAATGTATATCGGTATCATGCGCGGCCCAGGGGCTGGTGCCGCCGCCGGGTGCCGGGCGGATCACCTCGACCCCGGCAACGCCCTTGGTGTTCTCGGCGATGGTGGTGTCACGGCAGATGAAGCCCGGCAGGCGGAAGTCCTGCCATTCCGCCCCTTCGGCCCGATTGTAGACAAAGCGCTGGCCCTGCCATTCGCGATCAGGGCGCAGCTGCGCGGTCGGCAGGGTCATCTCGTGGTCGATCTCGGTGACATGTTCGGCGGGCACACCGATCTCGATGACCTGCACATTGTCGCTGGCCTCCAGCACCCGATGTCGAATCTCCGGCGGCTGGATAAAGCAATCCCCCTCCGTCAGACGCATCTTGTCGCCCTGATCTTCATAGACCACATCGACCCAGCCGTGGATGCAGAAGATAAGCTGAAAGCCGACCTTGTGGTAATGCACCATATCCGGCACCGGGCCGCCATCGGGGATGCGGATATGGCTGGCAATGATCGAGCCCCCCAGCCGGTCGGGCACCAGATCGCGGTAATGCATGCCAGCCCGGCCGATGATCCAGGGCGCCTGATCCTTCAGCCGCCGCACAACGAAGCTATGCGCGGTGGTGGGCATCACCAGCGGCGGGTTGCGCTCCTCGATGAGGATCTCGGTGCCATTGGGCGCGGTGAGGTTGCGCGCGCCGTCGGCAAACGCCTCGGGCTGTTCGGTCAGGATGCGGATCACGCCTGGCGCGGTTTCGGCATCGCGATCAATCCGCAGCCGCAGCCCATGGCCGGAAAACACCCCGACCCTGGGGTCATCCGCCGGGT
>NZ_JAATOX010000168.1 GCF_011806385.1 Phaeobacter sp. HF9A
GCGGGCAACATCCTCTGCGCTTAGATTGTGATGATTGGGAAGATAAATACCATAGTCGTGTATGATATCAGCCTCTGGCAGGATTTGCTCTCCATAGGAGCGGATCCAAAATGGATGCCGAGCGATATTTCCGCAAATGAGAGGGCGGCATTCTATGTTCTCGGATTTCAGTATCTTGGATACTTCGATGCGATTTTCAACAAGTGTTCCATAGGCAAAAGACGAGAGCAGACCCGTGGAGCTCTTTTGACAATAAAAATCCGGGAGCTGCTCTGCATAGGCGTTAAAGTTTCGACGACGCACGTCACAGATTTTGTCCAGCTTTTCGATCTGGCGCAGACCGATAAAGGCTTGCAGGTCGGTTGATCGAAGATTGAACCCTGCATGATAGAAGGTATAGAGATTTCTGAAATCATCAATGCCATGCTGTTTTTGCAAGCCGGTCTGCAGTTCTGGGTTCAGATCTCGGCTCCAGCCATGAGAACGCAGGGAAAGCATGATCTGGTGTAAATCAGCGTCGTCGGTGACAACCATTCCACCTTCAATTGTAGAGATGTGATGCCCATAGTAGAAAGAAAAACTGCCGGCTAATCCATGACAACCCAATTTCCTGTCTTCAAAAGTGGAACCGAGTGCTTCGCAGCTATCTTCGAGGAGGACGACCCCATACCGATCACAGATCTCCTTGATTGCGCGCAAGTGGTTGGCATGTCCGAGGACATGTACCAGGATCAACAGTGACGGAGCCTCCGTGCGGCACAACTCTTCAAGGTGGTCCAGATCGAGACCCAAATTTTCCGCATCGCAGTCGCACAGTCGCACATCGAACCCCAGCTGCATCAGAGGTGAAACTGTCGTCACCCAGCTTACCGCAGGCGCGATTACCTTGTTGTTCCGCAGGCGGCCCGCCTCTTTCGCGGCATAGATCATCAACAAGTTCGCCGAAGATCCGGAGTTCACGAACACGGCGTATTCGCAGTTCATCCATCGCGCAAATTCAAGTTCAAACTGGGTGGTGAGCCCGGCCTTTGTGAGCCTGTTGCCAGCCAACATCCACTCCGCAGTCGCTTCAAGATCGCTTTGGGAGATTGTCTCTTCGGCCAGAAAAACCGGTTTTACTGTATTGCTAATATCCGTCATTGCGCGGCTCGAACCATTTGCATTGCTTTCAACTCGACGTAGTAGGCGCGCACCTCATTGTAGGCCGCAGCAATTTTCGTCTTCTTTTCCTGATCCTTCAACGCGTCAATCGTGATGCTGCCGTCATGTGCACGAAAACTTGCCAGAGGCTCCTTTACAAAACCTATCTTCGGATATCGCAGCATGGACAGGAGTGATGCGAAAATGTCCGGGCCCACACCGTGATATTCGCTTTTCTGCAGAGGCAACCCTCCTTGATAGAGCGCATCGATAAGGACTTGTTTCCTGAAAAGTGCTGCGCCGGGAGAGATGAGAGAACCGACAATGCGGTCCTCCGCTTGATGGGCTTCAAAAATACCTGTTTCTGGAAGCCATTCCAGAAACTGCGTCATCATTTGTTTGCCACTCTGGTCGTCGACAACTTCAGCTCCGGTAAAGGCGAACCCAACGTCATCGCCCATTACGCTGATACATTTTTCGATGAAGTTGCTTGCAATCCAATCGTCGTCATATTGCAAGTGCACATATGTGCCATTCGCGTGGAGTACCCCTTCGAGCCAGCAAAAGTGAGGGCCAAAATCCCGCTCGCGGCGGACATAAGTCACCTTGTCTTCATATCTCGCGACAATTTCGGGGGTGTTGTCCGTAGAGCCGTGATCGACAACAATGACTTCACATGGATAGGTTTGCGCCAAAGCGCTTTCGATGGCCTTGGGCAACATGTCCGCCCGGTTGAATGTCGGGATAACAATTGATACGGTCTTAGACATTTGAAGCTCCAAGATATTTTTTCAAAAGCGAGATGTCCGGAAACACGTTATTTGACGTGCCTATGCTTTTGATTTTTACAGGAAATGGGGCGATTTCTCGTGCGAAGTCGGCAACGGTGATTGGCTGACCTGAGCCCACATTGACGACGCCCTCTGCATCGGTGAGTGCCAGTCGCACCAGAAGACGAGCGGCATCTTTCGCGGTCAGGAAATCGCGCAGACCGTCCGCACCATGGAGTTCGAACGGTTGTTCCGGGTCATGAGACGCGAAACGGCGCTCCAGCGTGGGGCGCAAATAGCTGCCTTGTTGTTGGGGATCATGGATCGAGAAAAGCCGTGCCACGCAGATCGAACGCCCGGTCTCGGCGCAGATTTCGCGCGCAGCCTGCTCGCCAAGCAATTTGCTTTTCCCATAAAGCGAAAGCGGCTCTGTCGTCTGGGATTCGGCTATTGGAGTGTCTTGCGGTGCGTAGACATGTCCCGTGGAACACTGCAACAATCGTGCAGGAGACGAGCCCAATGCCGCAAGCAGATTGATGGTCCCTGCCGCGTTGACGGCGAACCCCCGTGCCGGATCTTTGGTCACATCCGCAACAGCTACAAGTGCAGCCAGGTGAATAACCAAATCCAATGGGCCAGCTGCGTCAATGTCTTGTGAAATTGTCGACAGATTGGTGAGATCCGCGGTGTTGCGGATCACCTCCGCATCGGGTGCAAATTGCGCGATAGCCGCCAAAACGTGACGTCCAAGAATGCCACCGCTGCCCGTAATATATATACGTTTCACCATCGTCAGTTGGGCCTAAACTCAACGGGCGTCTTGCCAAAGATCGTCATATAGTTCTTGGCGAGAGCGTGGCTTTGAGCCTCGATGTTGTTGCGCGGGGGGGAAGAACGCTCTGCCACAGGTTTCGATGGCGTCAACTCTTGCAAGTCAATCTTGTGGTTTTCGGGTATCATCTGCGCAAACGACACGGAATGCACACCGTGTTTCACAAACTGTGCGTCATCGTCATGTGAACGGAATTCTGCCTGCGCGTCGGGCGAGGAGTAGTAGCGCCCTATTAGGTAAGGAAGACGCCCCGTGCCCACACCCAGTTTTTTTACATACTCCCAGAAAATGGCGTCGCCGATAGATAAAATCGGGTCTTTGTTGCCAAAATAGCTTGGATACCAGCGTTGAGTCTTTGTCAGGTCCCACATGGTCGCGGGGCCAAATGAACCGCGCTCGCCGAGGCCGCTTCCCAACCGAAGGTTCTCGGTCTTCTCGGGGGGCCAAGCCGGCCGAAAAACGGTCTGCGCCGGGTCTGCGATGCCAAATGACTGTTTTTGGAATGCGTGATCGAAGCAAATCAGCCACTCCCCGCCAACAAGGGCCACATTGTTCTGCTTGATGAAGCCCAACAATAGTTGAGCGCCTTCATTGGCCAACCGATCATCCATATTGAGATTCATCACATAGCGCGTCCGCGCCAAGGCCACCCCTGCCGCCCAGGCTTCATAGATCGTGAGCGGATCAGAAAAGCTGTGCCATGGTGCATCCAGCCAATCGGGAGCAGTGTCACCGTTGTCAAAGATATAACATGGCTCAACCGGTATTGTTTGCCGCTTCAGATTCTCCCAATGCGACCGGAGTAGCTCCAACTTGTCCGGCTGTTTATGCCATACGGCGCAGAATACAGTAACCTCCGGGCGGTTGGGCTGCGTATGGTCTGGCAGATTGTGAGACTTGAGGCGCATAATATACCTATCCAGGAGTGTGTAGCGTGCCGCGCAGGTCGCGACAGTTTGAGATAATCTCTATTGGATTAAATCGAGGTTAACCCAATGCGAGAACTACCAAGATAGACCGGCCTCTTCCGGTATCAAACCTGCTGAAATGGCGGTATCAGGCTGAGTGATTGCTAACAAATTTGGACGGCGATGGATGGGTGTGCCCCTCGGCGCCCCCTGGCCTTACCCCAAAAAGTCCCGATAGGCATCGGCGATGCCTTCCTCTAGGGATCGGACATTATTCCAGCCCATAGCGTGCAGTCTGCCACTGTCCATCAGCTTGCGCGGGGTTCCGTCTGGTTTGCTGGTGTCAAAAACCAACTCCGCCTCAATCCCCACTACACGGGCGATGGTTTCTGCCAGCCCGCGGATCGAGACCTCGATGCCTGAGCCGACATTAATGTGCTCGTGACCTGAATATTGCCCCAACAAGAATACCAGCGCATCCGCGAGGTCGTCGCAGTGCATGAATTCGCGCAAAGGCGTGCCAGAGCCCCACAGCTCAACCTGCGCAGCACCAGCAACTTTTGCCTCGTGGAACTTGCGCAGCAGTGCGGGCAAAACATGTGAGGTGGTCAGATCGTAGTTGTCTCCCGGCCCATACAGGTTCGTGGGCATCGCCGAAATCCAGTCGCGGCCATATTGCTGGCGATAGGCCTGCATCAGCTTGATGCCGGCGATCTTGGCGATCGCATACCACTCGTTGGTGGGCTCGAGAGGGCCGGTCAACAGGCTGGCCTCCGGGATCGGCTGCGGCGCCAGTTTGGGATAGATGCAGGAGGAGCCGAGGAAGAGGAACCGCGCAACGTCGGCCCGATGCGCCGCCTCGGCCGCATTCGCCACGATCATCATGTTCTGATAAAGGAAATCCACCGGATATTCGCTATTGGCCTTGATGCCGCCGACCTTGCCCGCCGCCATAATGATGGCATCCGGGCGCATTTCCTGCATCCAGGCCCGCACGGCGGCCTGGTCCACCATGTCCAGCTCGGCCCGGCTGGCGGTCAGCACCTCGCAATCCTCCCGCGCCAGGCGTCGCACGACGGCCCCGCCGACCATGCCGCGATGGCCGGCCACAAAAATGCGCTTGCCACGCAGGTCGAAAGCCAAATCAGATGTCATGACGCTGCTTATTCCCCGATACAGACCGGCAGATCATAGCCGTGCTCCTTGAGGAATGCGTGACGGCGGGCGGTTTTCAGATCCTCGACCACCATTTCGGCACACATCTCCTGCGCAGTGATTTCCGGCACCCAGCCCAGTTTTTCTTTTGCCTTGGTGGGATCCCCCAAAAGGGTTTCCACCTCAGCCGGGCGGAAATAGCGCGGATCAATGCGCATCACAATATCGCCCACCTTCAGTGCCGGAGCCTTGTCACCGGTGATCGCGGCCACTGTGGCTACCTCATCGACGCCCTTGCCGGAGAATTCAAGGTGCAGGCCCAGCTCGGCCGCCGCCCAAGAGATGAATTCGCGCACCGTATACTGCACGCCTGTCGCGATGACAAAATCCTCCGGCACCTCCTGTTGCAGCATCATCCACTGCATCCGCACATAGTCCTTGGCATGGCCCCAGTCGCGCAAGGAATCGATGTTGCCCATGTAGAGACAGGGCTCCAACCCTTGGGCGATATTGGCCAATCCGCGGGTAATTTTGCGGGTCACGAAGGTCTCGCCGCGGCGCGGGCTCTCGTGATTGAAGAGGATGCCGTTGCAGGCATAGACACCATAGGCTTCGCGGTAGTTCACCGTGATCCAATAGGCATACATCTTGGCCACCGCATACGGGCTGCGCGGGTGAAACGGCGTGGTTTCACGCTGCGGCGTCTCCTGCACCAGACCATAAAGCTCCGAAGTGGAGGCCTGATAAAATTTGGTCTTTTCCTCCAGTCCCAGAAAGCGGATCGCCTCGAGCAGGCGCAGGGTGCCCATGGCGTCCACATCGGCGGTATACTCCGGCGCTTCAAATGAGACCGCCACATGGGACTGCGCGCCCAGATTATAGACCTCGTCAGGCTGCACTTCCTGTAGGATGCGAGTCAGATTCGAGGTATCGGTCAGATCACCATAGTGCAGCTTGAACCGCGCCTGTTCGGCATGCGGATCCTGATAGATGTGGTCAATCCGGTCGGTGTTGAACAGCGAGGCGCGGCGTTTGATGCCATGCACCTCGTAGCCTTTCTCCAGAAGAAGTTCCGCCAGATAAGAACCATCCTGGCCGGTAACCCCGGTGATCAGCGCTTTTTTCATGTTTCGTCCTTCCATCAGGCAGTAGCTCGCGCGCCATGATACCAAGGAGTTTATTTAAAATTTCTTCATGCACATGGCTTTGTTGCGCAAATCAGCTGCGGAGCAGACTTCTCCACGCCTGAGACGGACTTATCCGATGGCCTCTGTGACAGGCATACCAAACATGACCTTCAATGTCAGGTTGTTTGGATCGCAGCGTCACTGAAGCACTGCTGCCCACCGCGTTTCCCGCGCGCCCCAAGGTGATGCAACGAACCAATGCGTACCCGCTATGACTGAAGGAACTTCATGCGGAGCTAGGGTGGTAATCCCCCCCGATCTTAAGGGGATGCGGAAGTAGAATTTTCTCGGCAGGATGAACGAGGAGATTCCGATG
>NZ_JAATOX010000169.1 GCF_011806385.1 Phaeobacter sp. HF9A
TTGTACTTCGTAGGGGGCCAGCTGCTCATGCCTTCCCAGCTATCATGCTGGATTCATGCAGTGAATCCCCCAACCGACTGGTGCAACATGGCCAATTTTAAGATGTATTCAAGTGATTGGGGATTTATTTGTTTTCTCTTTTCTTTCTGCGGGAGGTTCGAAATGCGGCCTCTCTTTTACTGGTAATACCAAGGCGTGGGTTGCAAGGTGCAGCCGAATTGAGATCGACATGCCTTGATGTCAGCCTGCGCTGGCTCAATTGCGCGCAGAGCAGAGCCGCCATGCAGCACTGGTCGTCGCCAATCGCAGCTGTTATGATAGGCTCCAGCAACCAATTGCCGCAGTCACAAGGAAGATCCTGTGCGAGATCTGAAGATCCCGGAGCAGCGCCACCCGGAAAAGGCGCATCGTCCCGACAACGCTCAGCCCAAGAAACCAAGCTGGATTCGCGTGAAAGCGCCGGGGGGCAAGGGCTATGCCGAGACCCACAAGATCATGCGTGAAAACAACCTGGTCACCGTCTGCGAAGAGGCGGGTTGCCCCAATGTCGGCGAATGCTGGAGCCAGGGCCACGCCACGATGATGATCATGGGCGAGGTCTGCACCCGCGCCTGCTCCTTCTGCAATATCGCGACTGGCAAGCCGCCCGAGGAGCTGGACGCCTTTGAGCCGGGGCGGGTGGCCCATGCGGTTGCCAAGCTTGGGCTGAACCATGTGGTGATTACCTCGGTGGATCGCGACGATGTCGAGGATGGCGGCGCCGCGCATTTTGCGCAGACCATTCGCGCCGTGCGTCATCGCTCGCCCAGCACCACGATCGAAATCCTGACGCCTGATTTCCTGCGCTGCGACGCCAGCGCCCTGGAAACCGTGGTCGAGGCCAAGCCAGATGTGTTCAACCACAATCTTGAAACCGTGCCGGGGCTTTACCCGGAGGTGCGGGCGGGCGCGCGCTATTTCCATTCCCTGCGTCTGTTGCAGCGGGTTAAGGAGCTGGATCCCAGCATCTTTACCAAATCGGGCATTATGGTGGGCCTCGGCGAAGACGCGATGGCCGTGAAGCAGGTGATGGATGACATGCGCGCCGCGGATGTGGATTTCCTCACCATCGGCCAGTATTTGCAGCCGACCCCGAAACACCATGCGGTGGATCGTTTCGTCACCCCTGAGGAATTCGCCAGCTACGAGAAATCCGCCTATGGCAAGGGCTTCCTGATGGTTTCTGCCACGCCTCTGACGCGCTCTTCCTATCACGCCGGGGATGACTTTGCGCGCTTGCGGGCGGCACGAAACGCCAAGCTCGGCCTTGCATGACACCCGAGCGGCACGCCCGGCTGGTCGCGCTGCGGCATGAGTTGCACAGCGCCCCCGAGCTCTCGAGGGCGGAACATGCTACGGCTGCCCGGATCGCCAAGGTTCTGCGCGATCTTGGGGCTGACCGCGTTTTGACCGGGCTTGGTGGCACCGGGGTTGCGGCTGTGTTCGATGGCCGCGCAGCTGGGCCGGTGCTCGGCATTCGCTGCGAGCTGGATGCCTTGCCGATCCCCGAGGAAAACCAGATCAGCTATGTCTCGCAAGTGCCTGGACATGGGCATCTTTGCGGGCATGACGGTCATATGGCGATGGTGCTTGGCGTGGCGATGGATCTGGCCGATCGACGCCCGGCGCGCGGTCGGGTTGTGTTGATTTTCCAATCTGCTGAGGAGACCGGCGAAGGCGCTATCGCCTTTCGCGCGGCACCTGACTTTGCCGGGATCGCGCCGGATATGGTGCTCGCGCTGCACAATCTGCCGGGGCTTTCGCGTGGCCATGTGGAACTGCCAACACAGGCGGCCAATTGCGCCTCGCGCGGCGCGCGCATCCGATTAACCGGGCGCACGGCGCATGCAGCCGCGCCGCAGGACGGGCTGTCGCCCGCAAGAGTGCTGGCCGAGCTGATGACCGAGTTGGCGGCCCTTGGTCCCGGCGGCGATCTGCGTGAGGATTACGCGCTAACCACCGTCACACACGCAACTTTAGGCGCGCCAACCTTCGGGGTTTCTCCCGGCGTGGCGGAGCTTTGGGTGACGTTGCGCACGGTGAGCGATCACCGCATGCAAACGCTGATGGCAGCGCTGACCGAGCGTGTCGCATCGCGGGCCGTGGCTGCGGGGCTGGCGCAGGAGATCAGCTATCACGATGTCTTTGAGGCCTGCACCAATGGGCATGAGGCGGTTGCGCTGCTTGAGGAGGCTTGCCGCAGTGGTGATGTCCCGCTGCGCCTGACAGAGAGCCCGCAGGCGTTTTCCGAGGATTTTGGCCAGTTTGGCAAATCGGCGCAAAGCGCGATGTTTTGGCTTGGCGCGGGCGAGGATCATCCCCGCCTGCACAACCCGGATTATGACTTTCCCGATGAGCTGATCCCGGTCGGAACCGGGATCTTTACCCGGGCCATCCACGCCAAGCTGGGCTGAGCCCTAGTCGAGCAGCGCGTCCACCACCGCGACAGCGCCAACAATGGCAAGCGTATTCTTAACCACTTCAAGGATTTGCCCGTCTTTCCTCACATAGCGATGGCCGGCAGGGGGCGGCGTCAGGCCCCATTGGCGATAGTCGGTGACATCCTGCCAGTCGCCCTTGAGATAGTCGTCATGGGCATGGCGTTTCTTGACTTGTCCCGGCGCGAATTGAGCGGCGCTGTTCTTGTGTCCCGGTGCCCATTTGGGCGGCTGGGAGAGGGCGGCCATCGGGGCGAGGGTGATGGTGGTGGCCAGAAAGCCACCAAGCAGTTTCGACATGGTCATGATGCATCTCCTTGGATCTGCGGATCTGCATCTGCATGCGCCATTCCGGCGCAGGGCGCAAATGCACTGCGCCGGTTCTTGCCGGGCAAACAAAGCAAATCGGCGGTGGAATGCTGATCTTGGCCTGCTGTTAACCGGTTTCGGTAAAGCGCACCTTGCCGATATGCGGCAGGTTTCGGTTGCGCTGGCCATAGTCGATGCCATAGCCCACAACAAATTCATCCGGGATTTCAAAGCCGATCCAATCGGCGCGGAAATCGACCTCGCGACGGGAGGGCTTGTCCAGCAGGGCGATGGATTTGAGCCGCGCGGGCTTGCGGCTCTTGAGCAGCGAGATCACATGGTTCAGCGTATGGCCGGTGTCTACGATATCCTCGACCACGAGCACGTCACGCCCTTCAATAGCGCCGCGCAAGTCTTTGAGAATACGGACCTCTCGGCTGCTTTCCATACCGTCGCCATAGGAGGAGGCCTCCAGGAAATCGACCTCGATGGGCAGGTCCAGCTCGCGCACCAGATCGGCGATGAAGACAAAGCTGCCGCGCAGAAGGCCGACGACCACCAGCTTGTCGGTGCCCTCGAATTCGGCGGTGATATCCCCGCAGAGTTCCTCGATCCGCGCCGCGATGGCCTTGGCCGAGATCATTACATCAATGACATATGGTCGCTCTGACATGCTTGCCCCCTTGAATTTCACGCGCGTTCATAGGACACCACGCGCCAGCTGTACAGAAGACGAAGATTGCCCCATGCCAACCCATTCGGAAACCCGACAGATGCCTTACACCGCACAGCAGATGTATGATCTGGTGGCGAATGTGGCTGACTACCCGAAATTTCTGCCCTGGTGCGCCGCCGCGCGCATTCGCAGTCGCACCCCCGAGGGCGCGGCAGAGCGTATGGAAGCGGATCTGGTGATTTCTTTCAAAGTGTTCCGGGAACGCTTCGGCAGCCGGGTGCTGCTCTATCCCGGTGACAAGAGGATCGACACCGAATATCTCGATGGGCCGTTTCGCTATATGAAGTCGAACTGGGCTTTTGCCGACCGCGAGGATGGTGGCTGCGACGTGTCGTTCTTTGTCGATTTTGAATTCAAGAACGCTGTGTTGCAGGGGATCATTGGCGTCGTGTTCAACGAGGCCATGCAGCGGATTGTGCGGGCCTTTGAGCGCCGCGCGGCGGAGCTCTATGGCTGAGCATATCAGGCTCTAACAAGGGCATTTGGGTCGAAATCAGGCCGTTGTGGCCTCCAGAGCCCGCAGGATCATGCGCAGCGCGTGGTCACGGCTGGCAAGGCGCACCTGGTCGCGCCCAAGGGGGCCGAAATCGACCTGCTCGGTCCGGGTGGTCTTGCCCTTTTGTGCCAGTCCAAAACACACGCGCCCCTCGGGTTTGAACTCAGACCCGCCGGGGCCGGCGATGCCGGTGACAGAGATCGCAAGGACGACGTTTGCGGTCTGCTGCGCCCCTTCGGCCATCTCCTGTGCGGTTTGCTCGCTGACGGCGCCATATGTATCGAGGGTCTCGGCGCGCACGCCGAGCATCTGCATCTTGGCGGCATTGGAATAGGTGACATAGCCCCGGTCCACCACGGCGGAGGAGCCGGGAATATCGGTGAGCGCCGCGGCAATCATACCGCCGGTACAGCTCTCGGCGGTGGCGATGGTAATGTTCTGCGCTTTAGCCATGTCGATTAAGGCACTGACATCAATGCTCATAACCCCATCACCCCATGTGCCAGCCCGGCCAGAAGGATGACGCCGACTGCGGCCATAAGCCCGGCGATAACATCGTCGATCATCACGCCAAAGGGGCCTTTTTTTCGGTCCGCCCAGCCAACCGGGCCGGGTTTCCAGATGTCAAACAGGCGGAACAGCAAGAAGCCCGCCACCCAACCGGGCCAGAGCGCGGTGATCGTGATGCCATGCAGCCAGGCGGGCAGCGAGATCGCCCAAAGCGCCAGCATCTGACCGGCGAGCTCGTCCAGGACAAATTCCGATGGATCCAAGTTCGCCTGGCCGCGGGTCATCTCTGCCGCGGCCCAAAGACCGAGGGGAATCGCGAGAAGCGTCACAAGCGCCAGCAGCGGAAAGCCGCCAAGCTGATGCAGCGCATAGGTCAGCGGCAGCGCCAGGAGCGAGCCCCAGGTGCCGGGGGCAGGGCGTAAATAACCGGTTCCACAACAGGTTCCGAGGAGTTTTGCAAGTGTCATAGGCGTATCAATGTTGCGGTGGCCAGCGCCGCAATCCCCTCGCCACGGCCTGTAAAGCCGAGCCGTTCTGATGTGGTTGCTTTGATCGAAATACGGTCGCGCTCCAGTCCGGTGATCTCGGCCATCCTGTCGCGCATGGCCTCGGCATGGGGGCCGACCTTGGGATATTCGCAGACCAGCGTGCAGTCGATATTGCCGATGGTGAAGCCTTTGGAGTGGGCCAGCTCGACCGCGTGGCGCAGGAAAATCGCCGAGGCCGCGCCCTTCCATTGCGGATCAGAGGGCGGGAAGTGGCGGCCGATATCGCCCTCCGCCATCGCCCCATAAAGCGCATCCGTCACCGCATGCATGCCCACATCGGCATCCGAATGCCCTTGCAAGCTGCGATCATGGGGCACCTCTATGCCGCAGAGGGTCACGTGATCGCCGGGGCCAAAACGGTGCACGTCGTAGCCATTGCCCAATCTGATATCCATGGGACTCCTCAAGATGGTTTCGGCGCGAAGAAAATCCTCGGGCCGGGTGATTTTGATATTGTTGACGTCGCCCTGGGTGATCTGAACCGGCAGGCCGGCCTTGCGCGCAACCTCCACATCGTCTGCCGCCGTGCCGGTGAGGGCAAGATGCGCCGCAAGGATTGCGTCAAAATGAAACGCCTGAGGGGTCTGGGCGGCAAAGAGCGCGCTGCGATCCTGGGTGCCGGTGACCTGACCGTCAGCGCCGGTCCAGAGCGCATCGGTCACCGCCAGTCCGGGGGCGGCGGCGGGGCCATGGTCCAGTGCGGCGCAGACGTCGTGAATGATCTGCGGGCTCACGCAGGGGCGGGCGGCGTCGTGAATCAGCACCCGGCTGACGTCATGTCCCTGCAAGGCCAAGAGCCCATTGCGAACAGAGGCAGAGCGATCCGCCCCGCCTTCGGCAAGAATAAGGTCGGGATGGCTGACCAGGGTCGCTGTCGCGGCGGTATCGAGCGGGTCGCGCACCACGGCGATCAGATCCAATCCGGCAGTCCGAAAGGCGGCAATCGTCCAGTCAATCACCGTTTTCCCCGCCAGTGGCCGCCATTGTTTGGCCATGCCTCCGCCCGCGCGGGTGCCT
>NZ_JAATOX010000170.1 GCF_011806385.1 Phaeobacter sp. HF9A
TGGCGCCCAGGGAAGACTGGGGCACTTCGGAGAGAGGTTAGGCGGTGGCGCTTTTAAGATTAGCGCGACGGTCTGGTTTTGGCCTCTGGGTGTTAGCTCTTTGACATTGTTGGATGACTGAAGAGATATGTGGGCGGTTTGGTTCATTTCGATGGATCAACGTCTGTATGTCAACGTCTTTAGGGTTTCGGCCCGATGATAAGATGTCAGCTTCACTGTCTTGTTCGGCTTTCTGTACCTTTGGTACTGAAGCACGAAAGACAGAGAAATATTGGTTGCATTTCTGGTTCCTAGCCGGGTCAGATCGCAGGTTACTCAGACCCCCGTGTTTGAGTGATTTTGTTAAAGCAACCAGTGATGTGCAGAGGTTCGAACGTCAAGGATAGCAGCGCAAGCTGCTTTCAACTTGAGAGTTTGATCCTGGCTCAGAACGAACGCTGGCGGCAGGCCTAACACATGCAAGTCGAGCGCGACCTTCGGGTTGAGCGGCGGACGGGTTAGTAACGCGTGGGAACGTGCCCAGATCTAAGGAATAGCCTCGGGAAACTGAGAGTAATACCTTATACGCCCTTCGGGGGAAAGATTTATCGGATTTGGATCGGCCCGCGTTAGATTAGGTAGTTGGTGGGGTAATGGCCTACCAAGCCTACGATCTATAGCTGGTTTTAGAGGATGATCAGCAACACTGGGACTGAGACACGGCCCAGACTCCTACGGGAGGCAGCAGTGGGGAATCTTAGACAATGGGGGCAACCCTGATCTAGCCATGCCGCGTGAGTGATGAAGGCCTTAGGGTCGTAAAGCTCTTTCGCCTGTGAAGATAATGACTGTAGCAGGTAAAGAAACCCCGGCTAACTCCGTGCCAGCAGCCGCGGTAATACGGAGGGGGTTAGCGTTGTTCGGAATTACTGGGCGTAAAGCGCACGTAGGCGGATCAGAAAGTTGGGGGTGAAATCCCGGGGCTCAACCCCGGAACTGCCTCCAAAACTCCTGGTCTTGAGTTCGAGAGAGGTGAGTGGAATTCCGAGTGTAGAGGTGAAATTCGTAGATATTCGGAGGAACACCAGTGGCGAAGGCGGCTCACTGGCTCGATACTGACGCTGAGGTGCGAAAGTGTGGGGAGCAAACAGGATTAGATACCCTGGTAGTCCACACCGTAAACGATGAATGCCAGTCGTCGGGTAGCATGCTATTCGGTGACACACCTAACGGATTAAGCATTCCGCCTGGGGAGTACGGTCGCAAGATTAAAACTCAAAGGAATTGACGGGGGCCCGCACAAGCGGTGGAGCATGTGGTTTAATTCGAAGCAACGCGCAGAACCTTACCAACCCTTGACATCCTCGGACCGCCAGAGAGATCTGGTTTCCACTTCGGTGGCCGAGTGACAGGTGCTGCATGGCTGTCGTCAGCTCGTGTCGTGAGATGTTCGGTTAAGTCCGGCAACGAGCGCAACCCACATCCTTAGTTGCCAGCAGTTCGGCTGGGCACTCTAGGGAAACTGCCCGTGATAAGCGGGAGGAAGGTGTGGATGACGTCAAGTCCTCATGGCCCTTACGGGTTGGGCTACACACGTGCTACAATGGCAGTGACAATGGGTTAATCCCAAAAAACTGTCTCAGTTCGGATTGGGGTCTGCAACTCGACCCCATGAAGTCGGAATCGCTAGTAATCGCGTAACAGCATGACGCGGTGAATACGTTCCCGGGCCTTGTACACACCGCCCGTCACACCATGGGAGTTGGGTTTACCCGAAGGCCGTGCGCCAACCAGCAATGGGGGCAGCGGACCACGGTGAGCTCAGCGACTGGGGTGAAGTCGTAACAAGGTAGCCGTAGGGGAACCTGCGGCTGGATCACCTCCTTTCTAAGGATGATGCTAGCAGATTAGCTTGCTAATCTCGTGCATCACTTAGCAGAAGATGCGCAAACAAAGCGCATCACATCAGGACCGAGCCGTCCTCATATCTCTTCAGAAAAATGTCAGGACCTTGCCAACTGGTTAGGTTCAGCAAGGGGCCTTAGCTCAGCTGGGAGAGCGCCTGATTTGCATTCAGGAGGTCAGGAGTTCGATCCTCCTAGGCTCCACCAAATTCCTTGCGGGATTTGATGTCGCCTAGGGCGTTTGTACGCCGATCTGCAAGCAGATAGGCGGTGGCTCCACCACTTTGCAAACGGCCCTAACAAGAATGGGTCGGTAGCTCAGGTGGTTAGAGCGCACGCCTGATAAGCGTGAGGTCGGAGGTTCAAGTCCTCCTCGACCCACCATTCTTGCAAGACATTCATCATCCAATAGATCAAAGGGTTCGATTTGACCTTTGAGCCACCTTGCTGAGGTGTCTTAAACGTCCAATCGGACGCTTGTTTCCAGAGCCAGATGGCTTTGGGCTTGATATCGTTTAGAGAGAAAAATCAACAACACTGTTGGTCCTCCCGAGTGTGGGAACGACCTCAGATGGGTGAAGCGAGCTTGCTCGTGGACAGCACCGGTTCCGTCATGTTTCCTCAGACGCCCGGATGTATGCCTGCCTGAAACGACAGTAGTTGTCCAAGTCAAGTACACTAACCCGCATGATCTACCCGATCATGCATTGTTCTTTCGTCCGCCTGAGATCGACATCACAGGCAAAGGATGGAAGAGCGGGAAAGTATGCTTTTTGGTTCAGAAACAGAGACCTGGCTACTTACCAGCTGTCAGGTCGCGATTGTCAGGTTGTTCTGGCGCATCGGTGTTTGGGACTTGCAAAAGTCCTCAAGTAGCGAAGCGGTAGGACATCATCCTGGCTGTCTCTTTCTGGATCAGATCAAGCGCGAGAAGGGCGTTTGGTGGATGCCTTGGCAGTAAGAGGCGATGAAGGACGTGATACTCTGCGATAAGCTTGGGGGAGCCGAGAATAGGCTTTGATCCCAGGATCTCCGAATGGGGCAACCCACTTGAAAGTTTGATATAATTGCTCTTCGGGGCAGCTTATATCCTGCTTAATCAAGTACTTAATACCTGAATACATAGGGTTTTAAGAGCAAACCCGGGGAACTGAAACATCTAAGTACCCGGAGGAAAGGACATCAATAGAGACTTCCCTAGTAGCGGCGAGCGAACGGGAACCAGCCGAGCCTGATGAGTGACTAGAATGCGTTGGGAAGCGCAGCCAGAGCGGGTGACAGCCCCGTATAGGAAGCTCTGAGGGACGTATTAAGTAGGGCGGGACACGTGAAATCCTGTCTGAAGATCGGAGGACCACCTCCGAAGGCTAAGTACTCCTTACTGACCGATAGCGAACCAGTACCGTGAGGGAAAGGTGAAAAGCACCCCGACGAGGGGAGTGAAACAGTACCTGAAACCGAACGCCTACAATCAGTTGGAGGCCCCTTGAGGGCTGACAGCGTACCTTTTGTATAATGGGTCATCGACTTGGTCTCACGAGCAAGCTTAAGCCGTTAGGTGTAGGCGCAGCGAAAGCGAGTCTTAATAGGGCGAATGAGTTCGTGGGATCAGACCCGAAACCGAGTGATCTAGGCATGACCAGGATGAAGGTGCGGTAACACGCACTGGAGGTCCGAACCCACACCTGTTGAAAAAGGTCGGGATGAGTTGTGCCTAGGGGTGAAAGGCCAATCAAACTCGGAGATAGCTGGTTCTCTGCGAAATCTATTTAGGTAGAGCGTCATCCGAATACCCCGGGGGGTAGAGCACTGGATGGGTAATGGGGCCCCACAGGCTTACTGATCCTAACCAAACTCCGAATACCCGGGAGTAATAGATGGCAGACACACTGCGGATGCTAACGTCCGTAGTGAAGAGGGAAACAACCCTGACCTCCGGCTAAGGCCCCTAATTCATGGCTAAGTGGGAAAGCAGGTGAGACGTCCAAAACAACCAGGAGGTTGGCTTAGAAGCAGCCATCCTTTAAAGATAGCGTAACAGCTCACTGGTCTAATTAAGATGTCTTGCGGCGAAGATGTAACGGGGCTCAAGCCATGAGCCGAAGCCGAGGATGCACATAGTGCATGGTAGCAGAGCGTAGTGTGACATAGTTCCATGCGTCCTTACCTTCTTTCGGGAAGGATTGGACGCAAGGAACTTTCGATGAAGCGGGCGTGTGAGCGATCCCGTGGAGAGATCACTAGTGAGAATGATGACATGAGTAGCGACAAAGAGTGTGAGAGACACTCTCGCCGAAAGTCCAAGGGTTCCTGCTTAAAGCTAATCTGAGCAGGGTAAGCCGACCCCTAAGGCGAGGCCGAAAGGCGTAGTCGATGGGAACCAGGTTAATATTCCTGGGCCATGAGGTGGTGACGGATCTCGAAGGTAGTTCATCCTTATCGGATTGAATGGGCTGCTGAGAGGTCCCTGGAAATAGCCCCTCTATAAGATCGTACCCTAAACCGACACAGGTGGACTGGTAGAGAATACCAAGGCGCTTGAGAGAACGATGTTGAAGGAACTCGGCAAAATACCTCCGTAAGTTCGCGAGAAGGAGGCCCGGGTCCTACGCAAGTGGAATCCGGGGGCACAAACCAGGGGGTGGCGACTGTTTATTAAAAACACAGGGCTCTGCGAAGTCGCAAGACGACGTATAGGGTCTGACGCCTGCCCGGTGCCTGAAGGTTAAAAGGAGGGGTGAGAGCTCCGAATTGAAGCCCAGGTAAACGGCGGCCGTAACTATAACGGTCCTAAGGTAGCGAAATTCCTTGTCGGGTAAGTTCCGACCTGCACGAATGGCGTAACGACTTCCCCGCTGTCTCCAACATCGACTCAGCGAAATTGAATTGCCTGTCAAGATGCAGGCTTCCCGCGGTTAGACGGAAAGACCCCGTGCACCTTTACTACAGCTTCGCACTGGCATCAGGATTGTGATGTGCAGGATAGGTGGTAGGCATCGAAGCAGGAACGCTAGTTCCTGTGGAGCCACCCTTGAGATACCACCCTTCGCACTCTTGATGTCTAACCGCGGTCCATTATCTGGATCCGGGACCCTGCGTGGCGGGTAGTTTGACTGGGGCGGTCGCCTCCTAAAGCGTAACGGAGGCGCGCGAAGGTTGGCTCAGAGCGGTCGGAAATCGCTCGTTGAGTGCAATGGCAAAAGCCAGCCTGACTGCGAGACTGACAAGTCGAGCAGAGACGAAAGTCGGCCATAGTGATCCGGTGGTCCCGAGTGGAAGGGCCATCGCTCAACGGATAAAAGGTACGCCGGGGATAACAGGCTGATACTGCCCAAGAGTCCATATCGACGGCAGTGTTTGGCACCTCGATGTCGGCTCATCTCATCCTGGGGCTGGAGCAGGTCCCAAGGGTACGGCTGTTCGCCGTTTAAAGAGGTACGTGAGCTGGGTTTAGAACGTCGTGAGACAGTTCGGTCCCTATCTGCCGTGGGTGTAGGATACTTGAGAGGAGTTGCCCCTAGTACGAGAGGACCGGGGTGAACGAACCACTGGTGGACCAGTTATCGTGCCAACGGTAGTGCTGGGTAGCTATGTTCGGAAAGGATAACCGCTGAAGGCATCTAAGCGGGAAGCCCCCCTCAAAACAAGGTATCCCTGAGGGCCGTGGAAGACCACCACGTCAATAGGCCGGAGATGTAAGTGCAGCAATGCATTCAGTTGACCGGTACTAATCGCCCGATTGGCTTGATCTGATCCAGTAATAGACAGCCACACCAAAAAGCAAAAAACTTGGACAACTCGTTGATGATCTCGATCCTGGGAATTGCCTCAAATCGGCAAGCCTTCCGGCGGCTTACGAGACTTGCTTCACAAGTCTCTCACAGCCGACCGAATAATCATCCCAGGATCAAAGATCCTGGGATGATTATTCGGTTTGGTGGCCAGAGCACAAGCGAAACACCCGGTCCCTTCCCGAACCCGGAAGTTAAGCGCTGTTGCGCCGATGGTACTGCGTCTTAAGGCGTGGGAGAGTAGGGCACCGCCAAACCTAATAATCATCCCAAATCTCTCTAAACAATACCAACTAAAACAATCTCCGCGGGATGGAGCAGCCAGGTAGCTCGTCAGGCTCATAACCTGAAGGTCGTAGGTTCAAATCCTACTCCCGCAACCAAA
>NZ_JAATOX010000171.1 GCF_011806385.1 Phaeobacter sp. HF9A
CCTTTGGCTTCGGGGCCGCCATGATATCTGGTGGCAGCCGCCCCTGCCGGGGCGGCTGCGTGTCGCGCAAGTTTGCCAGCGGGATTGTATTCTTGCGGATGGCGGTTGCCGCGTCACAACAGCGTGGCGCGGGGTGATAGCGTTTTGGGGTCAGTTGCCGCTGACAGCGGCGCGGATGGCGCGGATGTTGTCGCCGTAGACCTCCGGCTGGCTGACCGAGCCGCCGCGGAAAACCGCGGAGCCCGCCACCAGCACATCGGCGCCGGCCTCGGCCACCAGCGGTGCGGTGGAGGGATCGACGCCGCCGTCGATCTCGATATGCACCGGGCGGTCGCCGATCATCTGGCGCAGGGCGCGGATCTTGCCGGTCATGTCGATGAACTTCTGACCGCCAAAGCCCGGGTTCACCGTCATCACGCAGATGAGGTCGGTGAGATCAAGCAGATGCGCCACCGCCTCGGCCGGGGTGCCCGGATTGAGCGCCACGCCCGCCTTCATGCCTGCGGCGCGAATGGCTTGCAGGGTGCGGTGGATATGCGGGCCGGCTTCCACATGGGCGGTCAGCACATCGGCGCCGGCATCGGCATAGGCGTCGATATAGGGATCAACCGGCGCGATCATCAGATGCACATCCATCACCGTTTTTACATGCGGGCGGAACGCCTTTACCGCCGCCGGGCCAAAGGTCAGGTTGGGCACAAAATGCCCGTCCATCACATCCACATGCACCCAGTCGGCGCCCTGGGCCTCGATGGCCTGGATCTCCTGGCCGAAGTTGGCGAAATCCGCCGACAGGATGGAGGGGGCGATCTTGATGGAACGGTCAAAGGACATGGGCGGCTTTCCTGGCTGCAAGACAGTATGAAGTGGCGATGCGGGCCATATAACGCCTGCGCGCGCCCCTGCACAGGCATTGTTTTTCATCAATCCGTCACGAAAGCGGCCCTGCGGCAGCTTCAAACGCGGCGCGTTACAAAACTTTTGCAAGATCGACACAAATGATTTGAGGACCCCGAGTAGGCAGTCGCGGAACCAGAGGGGGCCGCAACGTGCTGCGCATCAACAAGCTGACCAAGAGATTTGGCGACAAGACGGCGGTCGAGGCCGCGACGCTGGACATCGACAAGCCCTGCATGCTGGGCATTATCGGGCGCTCCGGTGCGGGCAAATCGACCCTGTTGCGGATGATCAACCGGCTTGGCGATGCGACCGAAGGGTCGATCCAGTTTGAAGGCCGCGAGATCACCACGCTGAAGGGCCGTGACAAGCGCGCCTGGCAATCGGACTGCGCGATGATCTTTCAGCAGTTCAACCTGGTGCCGCGTATGGATGTGGTGTCGAACGTGTTGCATGGCACGCTCAACCGCCGCTCGACCCTGGCGACGCTGTTCAACCTCTATCCGATGGCGGATGTGCACCGGGCGATCGACATTCTCGACCGGCTCGGCATTGCCGAACATGCGCCGAAACGGGCCGAGGCGCTCTCGGGCGGGCAGCAACAGCGCGTCGCCATCGCGCGCGCCCTGATGCAGGACCCGAAGATCATCCTCGCCGACGAACCCATCGCCTCGCTCGATCCGATGAACGCGCAGACGGTGATGGAGGCCCTGCGCCGCATCCACGAGGAAGACGGCCGCACTGTCATCGCCAACCTGCACACGCTGGACACCGCGCGCCGCTATTGCGACCGGGTGGTTGGCATGCGCGACGGGCGCATCGTGTTTGATGGGCTGCCCGAGCAGCTCACCACCGGGGTGGCGCGCGAAATTTACGGGGCAGGCGCGGATTTTTCCGAAGCCGCCACATCGACCGAAATCGAAACCCTGGACCGCACCGCCGCCGCGACGCGGGAGGCCGAGGCTTTCGTCTGACCCTTTTCATCTCCCCGGAGCGAGATGGCTCCGGGGGCAACCAACCGGAGCTTTCCACGATGAAACACCTGATCCTTGCCGCATTGGCCACCACTGCCCTGACCTCGCCGGTCCTGGCCGCTGACGAAATTTCCGAATTCCGCATCGGCATCCTGGGCGGCGAAAACGCTCAGGACCGCATGGCCAGCAACGAATGCCTGCGCCAGAAAACCGAAGACCTGCTGGGCGTTGAAACCAAACTCTTTGCCCCGGCGGATTACAACGGCGTCATCCAGGGCCTTCTGGGCGGCACCATCGACATGGCCTGGCTCGGCGCGTCGGGTTATGCAAAAACCTATCTCTCCGATCCCGAGGCGGTCGAGCCGGTTCTGGTCAAGGTCAATGTGGACGGTGGCTATGGCTACTATTCTGTCGGCTTTGCCCGCAAGGACAGCGGCATCACCTCGCTCGACGACATGAAGGGCAAGGTCTTTGGCTTTGGTGATCCCAACTCCACCTCCGGCTTCCTGATCCCCTCGATCGAGATCCCGCAGGCCACCGGTGCCAGCATGGAAAACGGCGCCTATTTCGGTGAGGTCAAATTCACCGGCGGTCACGAGCAAACCATCGTTGCGGTCAACAACGGCGATGTGGATGCGGGCGTGACCTGGGCCGACGGTCTGGGCAACTGGGAAGACGGCTACAACTCCGGCGCACTGCGCAAGGCCGTGGATGCGGGTCTCGTTGACATGAACGATCTGGTGCAGATCTGGCAGTCCAAGCCGATCCCCGAAGGCCCGGTCGTGCTGCGCAAGGCGCTGCCCGAGGACGTGAAGGTCAAGATGACCGGTCTGATGGCGTCGCTGCCGGCGATGGATTACGATTGCTACTACGGCGTGGCCGCAGGTGAATCCAAAGGCTTCATGCCGATCACCCACGACGCCTACGAGGTGATCATCGAAGCGCGTAAATTGAAGTCCAACTAATTTTCATCACCAAAGACGCGGGGTCCGGCCATCATGCCGGGCCCCGTATTTCTGGCCGCAAGCGCCACGCGGTGCCGCCAGATGATTCCCCCCTGTTTCTGGACGATATGAATGGCTGATCTGAGCGCGCAGGCCCCGAAGGACTCCCCGCAATCGCTGGAGGATATCCGGGCGCAATATACCGAGATGACCCGGCGCAAACGGCTCTATGGCGGCTTGCTGCTGGTGCTCTTTGTGGCCCTGATGGTGGCCGGGTTCCGCACTGCCGACGAGCGCAACGCGGGCTCCTTTGCCGATGGCTATCAGCGGGTTCTGGATTATCCGACCGAGGTGCTTTCGGAGGCCGCCGAGAAGGTGACCCAGCTGCCCGGTCATATCGTGCATTTCTTTCCGGCGCTGGTGGAAACCCTGAATATCGCCGCCGCCGCCACATTGATCGGCGCGCTCTTCGGCACGCTCTTGTCGCTCTTGTCCACCCGGGGCATGGCGCGCTGGCCGATGCTGATCCCGCTGTTTCGCCGCATCATGGATATCTCGCGCGCGATCCCCGAGATTGTTATCGCGCTGGTGCTGATCTTTCTGCTCGGCGGTGGTCCGGTGCCCGCGATGATCGCCATTGCGCTGCATACCGCAGGCGCGCTGGGCAAGCTCTTCTCCGAGGTCAATGAAAACGTCTCGCTCAAACCCATCGAGGGGCTGTCCTCGGTCGGGGCCTCCTGGGCGCAGCGCATCTGGCTGGGTGTGATCCCGCAGGTGGGGCCGAATTATGTCTCCTACGCGCTGTTGCGGTTCGAAATCAACATCCGCGCCTCCGCCATCCTCGGCTTTGTCGGCGCTGGGGGCATCGGCTACGAGCTGAAGAACGCCATGTCCTGGGGGCAGGGCAAATATGACGAGGCGGCGGCAATCTTTATCCTGCTGTTTGTCACCATCGTGGTGGTCGATCAGATCTCCGGCCTGCTTCGGGATCGGCTGACCCACGGCCAGCGCACACGGACCCGCAAATCCAGCCGCAAAGGGGCCACGGCATGACTGTAATGGATCTGAACAGCGCGCCCCTGAAGGGGCAGATGGACAAGCTGTTCCTCAAGAAACGCCTGCTGAGCCTCGCCGTTCCGGCGGTGATCCTGGCCTATCTGGCCTATGTCTGCGTCACCTTTGACGTGGCCGGCCTGTGGCAGCGCGCATCGCTGGACAATGCCCGCACGCTGGTGTCTGACAGCTACAGCTACAAGACCCATGTCACCCGCGACAACCGCAGCGGCGAGGTCAGCTATGCCATCGAGGGCGAGCGCAAGGGCACCTACCCCGAGGGCATGAGCCCCGAATGGGTCACCCCGGGCGACACCACGGTGATCAACCTGCCCGACGGCCATGTGGTGCGCTTTGGTCCCGAGAGCGTCGAATATGACATTCCCGGCTATGGTCTGGTCACCGCCACCCCCTCGCGCGGGCGGGGCGTCGTGACGGAGCTGCCCGCGGGCGATGTGCCGGACTGGATCAATGTCTCCAAGAACCGGCTGGCGATCACCACCGACGCGGGCCGCCTGACCGTGACCCGCAACCGCGCCGAGGTGTTTCGCTATTTCATGGGCTGGGAATTGTTCTTCTTCACCCTCGACAGCCCCTATCACGGCATGGGGCCGCTGACGCTGGCACAGCACGCCATCGCGGGCGAGGCAGGGGCGATCTGGAATGACTTCTGGACAAACAAGATGTGGCAGCACCGGGATGTGGCCTGGGCGTTGGGCGAAACCATCCTGATGGCCTTCCTCGGCACCTTTGGCGCCGGGCTGGTGGCGCTGCCGCTGGCCTTCCTCGGAACGCGCAATTTCATGCCGGTGCGGGTGGTGCGGTTCGCGGCGCGGCGACTGTTTGATTTTGTGCGCGGGGTGGATTCGCTGATCTGGACCGTGGTTCTGGCGCGGGCCTTTGGTCCCGGCCCGCTCACCGGTGCGCTGGCGATCCTGATCACCGATACCGGCACCTTCGGCAAGATCTTCTCCGAGGCGCTGGAAAACGTCGATGAGAAGCAGATCGAGGGCATCACCTCCACCGGGGCCAAGCCGGTGCAGCGCTACCGCTTTGGGGTGATCCCGCAGATCACGCCGGTGCTGTTGTCGCAACTGCTGTATTTCCTTGAATCCAACACCCGCTCGGCGACCATCATCGGTGCGATCACCGGCGGCGGCATTGGTCTGTTGCTGACACAGGCCATCATCACCCAAAAGGATTGGGAGGAGGTCGCCTATTACATCGTGCTCATCATCCTGATGGTGATGATCATGGATTGGTTCTCCGGCTGGCTACGCCGCCGCCTGATCAAGGGCGATGCGGGCGGGCATTAAGCGCCGCTTGCGGTGGGGCGGTCCTGGCAACAGTGGTGCGAGGACCGCCTTGCTCCGGCCTTGCCGTCATGGCATGCTTGTCTAGTTGTATGGGGTTTAGGGTGTCCCGCCGCATGCCGGATCAAGGATGGAACAGGGATAAGACATGACAGACCTCTCCCCGACCGAGCCGCGCATCAAACCCGGCTGCGACGTCACCAACACCACCTTTGGCGCCTATACCGAACTGGGCGCGTGCACGCGGATCGCCCATAGTCATCTGGGCGACTACAGCTATTGTGACCGCATGTGCGACATCGCCAATGCCGAGATCGGCAAATTCGCCAATATCGCCAGTTTCGTGCGCATCGGCGCGACCGATCATCCGCTGGAAAAAGCCTCGCTGCATCATTTCCTCTATCGCTCCGCCAGCTATTGGGAGGACGCAGAGGATGACGCCGACTGGTTCGCCCATCGCCGCAGCCGCCTGGCCCATATCGGTCATGACACCTGGATCGGCCACGGCGCGATGATCAAGCCGGAGGTGACGATCGGCCATGGCGCGGTGGTGGCCTCGGGCGCGGTGGTGACCAAGGACGTGGCGCCCTACACGATTGTCGGCGGCAATACCGCGCGGCTGATCCGGCACCGCTATGCCGCGCCGGTGGCCGAGCGCATGATGGCGCTGGCCTGGTGGGACTGGGACCACGCCACCCTGCGCGCCGCGCTGCCCGACTTCCGCGCGCTTGAGGCTGAGGCGTTTTTGGAAAAATACGAATAGCTTGCCGCGCTTTTGCGGCTGAGAGCGGAGCGCTCCCGCCCCTGCGGGTGCCTTGCCTATGGGCAAGACCCCCTGGCAGAGTTGGGCCCGGCATTGCGTCCCCATGGGGGAC
>NZ_JAATOX010000017.1 GCF_011806385.1 Phaeobacter sp. HF9A
AAGCGCGGCGGCAAGCGCCAGCATCCCGCCCTGCATGTCCTTGGCCGTGGCCAGAACCATGCCAAGCGCAAAGGCCCAGCCATAGTTCCACGGGGTTCGGTGATAGTTGTAGTCGCCATCCCAGATCGCATCAATGCCCTGATTTAGGGCAAAGATCGCCACCAGCAGGGCCAGCGCGCTCTGCATCGGGTGCTGGCTGAAGAGCTTTCGCACGCTGGCAAAGGAAAACAGCACCGCAGAGAGTGCGAGCAACTGAACGTAGAACTCTATGAAATAAAACGTATATCCCTGCAACGTATGTGGATCCAGATAGTTGGACACCAGCAGCAAAGGCAGGATTTCGAACCGCTGGGTATAGACCTGCAAGACGGCCACCATGATCAAAGTGGGGATGGCCACATATTTGATGGTGCCCAGCAGGGTCTTGATGCTGCCGGTGCGAATGATCTCTGGCAGCTGGAACCGGGCCACCGAATAACCCGCAAGCAGGACCAGAAAATAGGCGGCACCCCAGTTCGAGCTATAGACAAAGGCCTCGGCGTGCAGCGCGATAATGCAGACCATGAAGAAAGCGCGTGTAAACGTCGGGGATTCCAGGCGGCGCCAAATGGATTTTCGCCGACCGCCGATATACTGCTGCAATTCTGCGGCGGTCAGCGTTTCCCAGTTTTCCGGCAACTGACCAAAGCGCCGCTCGAAGTTCAGGGAAAACTGGATGAAGTGCAACGAGTCACCGCCAAGCGATTCAAACGTATCCTCAGCACGCACCTTTTGGCCCGGAAATTCATGTTGGAACAGCGAGAGCACATCCCCCCCTGCCCGTCCCGTCTCGGAATGCCCCTGCATGGGGGAGCTGGTCGTCTGGGCGGTAAATGCCTCCGCCAGAGCATCCCGTTTGATCTTGCCGGTTTCGGTTGTCGGGAGCGCCTCCACCTCCAAGATATGCAGCGCGTTTCCGACCACCACGCCCATGTCGTGCAAAGCGGCAACCGCCAGATCCCGAACCGCCTCAGTACTGGCAGAAACGCCCTGAACCGCGACCAGCACCCCCTCGCCGCGCTGGGCATCCGGGATTTTGGCAACCGCGATCGGCACATCACCGCTCAGCCCCGCACGGATGCGCTGCTCAAGCTGGTCGGGAACAATCTTGACCCCGCCGCAATTGATCAGGTCATCGGCCCGGCCATCGAAATACAAGATCCCATCGCGCATATGGCCTAGGTCATTGGTTTGCAGCCAGCCCTCGGCGTCCTGCAAATCATGCAGCCCGTCGCCGTCAATCCGCGACTTCGCCACATGCGGCCCGCGAATGCGGATGCGCCCGTCGTTGCTCAGCCCCACTTCGGTGCCCGCAACCGGTTGACCGACCGAGTCCAACAGCGTCACCGGCACGTCGGAGATATTCAAGAACGTGCTGCGGGAGGCTTCTGTCAGGCCGTAGTGCTGAATGATGCGCGCGTTGGGGAACATCTCGCGCACCCGGCGCTTTTCGTCGGCGGTCATATGCTGCGAGCCGATTTCCATCCAGCGCAGCTGTTTGCCTGCCGCGCCGATGATCTCGGGCGCGTTCAGCAAGATCCGCAAGAGTGTTGGCACCGCCGAGAGCGCATTGACCTCGCCCGCAGCCAGCATCCGCGCCAGCTCCATCGGGTCAAAACCGCGAGGCGGCAGATAGGCCTGCCCGCCCACGGCGCTGATCGCGCGGTAACGCCCCGCGCCAAAGCTATAGGTCGCAGGCACCCCGACATATTCGCGTATCTCGGCTGTCATCTGCATCTGCGCGATGATCCGCTCGGCGGTATTGGCGAGATTGGCGTAGGTCAGAAGGATGCCTTTTGGCTCCCCCTCGGTGCCCGAGGTGTAACTGACCTGCGCTGGCAGATTGTCGTGGATCAGGGGATGCTTGGCCCTGTACCAGCCCGATTGCTCTGGGGGCGTGATACATCTGTCGATTTTGATCCCCGGCAGCGCATTGGCGGCGGCCTTGTCGGCGACCATGACCAGAGGGCGGCGCGCGGCATTCAGAGCGAAGATCTGCTCGATGAACGCAAGCGAGTTTTTCCGCACAACGGCGGTTGCGTCTAGTTCTTGAAAACCCATCTGTCCCGCCGCCGTCCTTTTCGAATAGAGCACTGATCACAGCGCCTAGCCGTTCTGCATGACCATAATATGGCCATTAAACGACATCACGGGATCGTCGCCAAGGTGGCGCGGCGACGCGGCACGCCATCACAGATACGTGGCTCTAGAGGGTCCAGACAAGATCGGCAGGCAATTGCGCGGCGGCGATCCGTTCGGCATTGGCCAGATCATTACCGCGCGCGCGTGCCTCGGCCTCGGGTTGGGACAGGCCGTGATCCAGCCAGCGCTGCACCAGCCGGGCCTCCAGCTCTGCCAGCGGGACGTCAAGGCGGATCGCCACATCCCAGAGCGGCGCAAGCTCCCTCCAGCCAGGTTCATCGAGCAGGAGATAATTCCCCTCCACGATCGCGATCCGGCACTGCGGCCCCACCTCCGCCGCGCCCGCGATGGCAATGTCGCGCGCCCGGTCAAACAGCGGATAGACAACGTGATCCTCCGTGCGCAACGCCGCGCAGAGACGTGAAAACCCATTCAGATCAAAGCTCTCCGGCGCGCCCTTGCGGGCCAGCAGGCCCCGGCGCTCCAGCAGGCAATTTTCGAGATGGAAGCCATCCATCGGCACCACCTCGGCCGCCACACCGCGCGCGCTGAGTGCGGCGGCCAGAGGGGCAGAAAGCGTCGATTTCCCGGCCCCCGGCGCACCGCAAAGGCGGCCCTTGCGGCTCAGGTCGAGCCGGTCGAGCACCCCATCACAGAGGCTCTCGATCCGCGCCCCGCTCATGCGGCGCTGAGCTCCGGGTCAGGTTCCTTGGCGCCGGTCATATAGGCCACCGCGTCGGACATCTCGTGCTGTTTGGGATCAATCACGCAGAGCCGCTTGCCCAGGCGGTGCACATGGATGCGGTCGGCGACCTCAAAGACATGCGGCATGTTGTGGCTGATCAGGATGATCGGAATCCCCCGCGAGCGCACATCCTGGATCAGCTCCAGCACCCGGCGGCTTTCCTTGACGCCCAGCGCGGCGGTGGGCTCGTCGAGGATGATCACCTTGGAGCCAAAGGCCGCCGCCCGGGCCACCGCAACCCCCTGCCGCTGCCCGCCCGAAAGCGTTTCCACCGCCTGGTTGATGTTCTGGATGGTCATCAGACCAAGGTCATTCAGTTTTTCCCGCGCGATCTGCTCCATCCGCGAGCGATCCAGCTGGCGCAGGAATTGTCCCCGCCAGCAGGGTTTCCTGAGCTCGCGCCCCATGAACATATTATCGGCAATCGACAGCGCCGGCGACATCGCAAGGGTCTGATAGACCGTCTCGATCCCGGCTTCGCGCGCATCAATCGGCGAGTGGAAATTGACCGGCTTTCCGTCCAGCTCCACGGTGCCCTCATCAGGGATCACCGCACCGGACAGCGCCTTGATAAGGGTGGATTTTCCAGCGCCATTGTCGCCGATCACCGCCAGGATCTCGCCCGGCATCAGGTCAAAATCACAGTGGTCGAGCGCCGTTACCTTGCCGTAGCGTTTGACCAGATTGCGGCCTTTGAGAATGGGTTCCATTATACCGATACCTTTCTGATCCACTGGTCCACGGCCACGGCGGCGATGATCAGCGCGCCAATAAGCAGGTAGGTCCATTGCGCATCCGCACCAAGCAGACGCAGCCCGAGGGTAAAGACCCCCACGATGAGCGCCCCAAAGAACGTGCCCAGGACCGATCCACGCCCGCCAAAGAGCGAAATACCCCCGATCACCACGGCGGTGATGCTCTCGATATTTGCAAGCTGCCCAGAGGTCGGCGAGACCGATCCGATCCGGCCAATCAGGGCCCAGCCCGCAAAGGCGCAGATGAGACCAGAGAGCATATAGACGGAAATCAACACCTTGTCGGTATCAACGCCCGAAAGCTCTGCTGCTTCCTTGTCATCGCCCACAGCGTAGACATGCCGCCCCCAGGCCGTGTGACGCAGCACATACGCCAGCAGAAACACCAGCAGGATCAAAAAGATCACCCCATAGGTAAAGACCGCGCCGCCGACTTTGAACTTTTCGCCAAAGAAATGCAGGAAGGGCGCGTTGGTCGAAATCTCCTGGCTGCGGATCGTCTCGTTGGCGGAATAGAGAAAGTTGGAGGCCAGAACGATCTGCCACATGCCCAGCGTCACGATGAAGGGCGGCAGCTTCATCTTGGAGACCAGCCAACCGTTGATAAAGCCACAGGCGGTGCCGCAGAGCAGCCCGCAGGCCACGCCCATCACCGGTGGCAGCCCGTAGCGAAAGGTGAACTGCCCCATCACAACAGAGCTCAGCACCATGATCGCCCCGACCGAGAGATCAATGCCCGCCGTCAGGATCACCAGAGACTGGGCGCAGGCGACGATGCCAACGATCCCGACCTGTTGCAGGATCAGCGTCAGCGCAAAGGGCGAAAAGAACTTTGATCCCAGCAAGACGCCAAAAATGACAACGGACAGCACCAGCACGATCAAGGGCACCAGCGAGGGTGTCACATGCAGCGCGTGCTGAAACCTCTGGATGAAACTCTGATGGCCCTGGTCGAACTCGGCCACTTGCTCCGGGCTTCCAGCGGCGGCGGCCTCGTAGCTCTGCGGGGTAGACATGACACTCCTCCAATCGCCCGCGTCCTGCGGGGTGGTCGTGGGGGTTTGGGTAGGTTTATTCGGGAAAAACGGCGGCCCATGACCGCCGCCCTTCCTATTTTTCGCGTCGATGTGAGGACGGAGCTCGCATCTGCGCTGCAATCCATTTGGAACCGTCCGGGACCGGCCTGCCTGTGAGCCGCGGGGCAAAGTCTCCCCTGCCCCGCGCGCCCAAGCTTAGCCCCAGCAGAGGTTGGTGCCCTCAGTGGTGTCGATGCTGTCAACGCCATCCACCGGCTTATCGGTCACCAGCGCAACGCCGGTATCAAAGAAATCCTTGCCCGGGGTCGGTTCCGGCTTCACGCCCTCATCGGCCCATTTCTTGATCGCTTCAACGCCCAGCGCCGCCATTTGCAGCGGGTATTGCTGCGAGGTGGCCCCGATCACGCCGTCCTTGACGTTCTGCACGCCAGGGCAGCCGCCATCGACGGAGACGATCAGCACGTCATTCTCGCGACCGATGGATTTCAGCGCCTCATAGGCACCAGCGGCTGCGGGTTCGTTGATGGTATAGACCACATTGATCATCGGATCCTTGGCCAGAAGGTTCTCCATCGCCTTGCGGCCACCTTCTTCGTTGCCTGCGGTCACGTCGTTGCCGACAATACGCGGATCTTCCTCGTCGCCCCATTTGTTCGGATCGCCAAGCTCAATGCCAAAACCAGAGAGGAAACCCTGATCGCGCAGCACCCCAACGGTGGGCTGGCTGACACCGAGGTCAAGCATGGCGATCTTGGCGTTTGCCGCCTCATCCCCCAGGGACGCCGCCGCCCATTGGCCGATCAACTCACCCGCGAGGAAGTTATCGGTGGCAAAGGTCGCATCCGCCGCGTCAATCGGGCTGAGCGGCGTATCCAGCGCAATCACAACCAGACCGGCATCGCGCGCCTGCTGTACGGCGGGCACGATGGAGGAAGTGTCAGAGGCAGTCAGCAAGATCCCCTTGGCGCCATCAGCGATGCAGGTCTCGATCGCCGCCACCTGGGTTTCGTGGTCGCCATCAACCTTGCCGGCGAAGGACTTGAGCTCCATGCCCAGCTCCTCGGCCTTGGCATTGGCGCCTTCTTTCATCTTCACAAAGAAGGGGTTGGTGTCGGTCTTGGTAATCAGACAGGCCGTGATCTTGTCATCCGCATGCGCAGCACTTGCCATCAGACCCACACCGGCAATGGTGGTCAGCAGAAGTTTTTTCATGGTTTCCTCCCAAGAAACACTGTTTCAACTCACTTCGCCCGGCCCTCATAATCCCTGAACCATCGCGACGCTTGCCCAAGAAAGGCGCGATTCCGGTGGCAAAGTCAATAAATAATTCAACTTGATTTATTAATGGATCACCCGCAGTCTCTTCCCCTAAGCCGAGGAGGAGGGCATAGAGCCTGTCATGTCGATGATACGCCCCTATAGCAGCGGCGCGAACCAAAGCGAGGTGCGCGCCTATAACGAACGCTTGATGCTGTCGGTCCTGCATCTGGACGGCGCCCTGCCCGGCAGTGAAATCGCGCGCCGCACCGGCCTGTCGTCGCAAACTGCCTCGGTGATCCTGCGCAAACTGGAACAGGACGGGCTGGTGCTGCGCGGCGAAAGCCAAAAGGGGCGCGTGGGCAAACCCTCGGTGCCGATGGGGATCAACCCGGAGGGTTTGTTTTCCTATGGCATCAAGATCGGCCGCAGAAGCGCAAACCTGCTGCTGATTGATTTTGCCGGCACCATCCGCGCCGAGCGTCGCCTGCGGTATGCCTATCCGCAACCGGCTGAGGTCTTTGGTTTTGTGGCCCGCAGCATGGAAGACATCAACGCCACACTGAGCCCCGATCACATCGCCCGGATCTGCGGCATTGGCGTGGCAACGCCCTTTGATCTCTGGCGTTGGCACGAACAGGTGGGGGCCTCCAAAGCCAGCCTCGAAGCCTGGAAAGAGCTGGATCCCGCAACGGAAATCGGCCGGTTCAGCGATTTGCAGGTCTTTATCATCAATGACGCCACCGCCGCCTGCCGCGCCGAACATATGTTCGGCGGCAGCGGCAATTGGCGCGATAGCCTCTATGTCTTTATCGCCTCCTTTCTCGGCGGTGGCGTGGTGCTGAACAATTCCGTTTATGAAGGAAGCCGGGGAAATGCGGGGGCGCTTGGCCCCCTGCCCTCGCGGCTGCCGGATGGGCAAGAGGCGCGGTTGCTCGACACCGCCTCGATCCAGGTTCTCGAACGGCAGCTGGTGGCGGCGCAGATTGATCCGGAAGTGCTCTGGCAACAGCCGCAGGACTGGAGCAGCATTGCCGAACAAACCACCCATTGGCTGGAGCATACCGCCGCGGCGCTGGCGCGGGCCGCCCTGGCCACCTGCGCGGTCATCGACTTTCAGGCCATCGTGATCGACGGCGCCATGCCCGCCGATATTCGCCGCAGCCTGGTTGAACGGGTCCGCGCAGAGCTGCCGCTGCTGGATTCCCGCGGGCTGATTCTTCCCGAGGTCCAGGAAGGCCATATCGGCGCCAATGCCTCCGCGCTTGGGGCCGCTGCCAAACCACTGATCGCCCAGTACCTGCTGGATTCTCACACCGGCTTTACCCAAACCGCCTGAGCCCTGCCCTTTCCTTGGGTTGACGGCGTCTTGCAGGCTCTCCATAAACCAATTTGAAATTGGTTGAATGCGTCGCAACACGGCGCGAAATGGACAGGACAGGGCAAAGATGCTGGAACTCGAAACATTGCTTCCATTGGTGGGTGTGGCCGCTGGTGCCGGAATTGCGGGTGGCATTCTTGCGGGTTTGCTGGGGGTTGGCGGCGGCATCGTCATCGTTCCCGCGCTCTATTTTGCGCTGTCGCTGACCGGCATGGACCCGGCGCTGACGATGCAGGTCGCCGTCGGCACTTCCCTTGCGACCATCGTCTTTACAGCGCTCTCCTCCGGCTATGGCCACTACAAGAAAGGCGCCATCGACATGGCGCTGCTCAAGCTATGGGCCCCCTCGATCCTGGTCGGCGTCGCGATCGGCGGGGTCTTGGGCGGGCTGGTTTCGGGCAATGTTCTGCTGGTGGTCTTTGCCTGCGTGGCCATGGCCGTATCGCTGGACCTGATGCTGCGCAAACCCAAGGAAACGCCGGAGCCGCGCTCGTTCTCCAAACCGGTCTGGGCTGGGCTCGGCATCTTTGCCGGTGGTGTCTCGGCGATGATGGGTATTGGCGGTGGCTCTGTCTGCGTGCCGACCCTGAGCTTTCTGGGCTATGACATCCGCAAGGCCGTGGGCACCTCTGCCGCCATCGGCTTCATCATCGGCCTGCCCGGTGCGTTGATCTATATGGCAACCGGTTTCGGCGCCGAGGGCCTGCCGCCGCTGTCGCTGGGCTATGTAAACCTGCTGCTCGCCGCCGTGATCATTCCGCTCTCGACCACCTTTGCCCGCGTCGGGGTGCGACTGGCCCACGCCATCCCGCGCCGCGCCCTGAAACTGTGCTTTGGCCTGTTCCTGATGGCCACCTCGCTGCGGATGTTCGTCGATCTCGCGGAGCAAGCCGGATGGTTGTAAAAGAGGCCTCGCTCACGACCCAGGAGCTGCGCAACGCCATTTTGGGCGGCTCCCTTGCAAAGGACGGTCGCCTGATGTCCGAGCGCGTGCTGGCGCAAACCCTTCAGGTGACGCGCAGCCGTCTCCGTGGGGTGCTGGACGATCTCGCGCGCGAGGGATTGGTGTTTCGCCGTCATGGGCAGGGTACATTCCTGCAACCGCCCCCGGCGCAGGCTCCGTCGCGGCTGGACGGGCTGGCGCGCCGCGTTTCACCTGCGGCGCTGATGGAGGTGCGGCTGGAGCTGGAGCCCGCCTTGGCGGCGCTGGCGGCAGAGCGTGGCAGCGCCAGCGACAAGGCTCGGCTGCTGCGCCTGATGGAGGACACCTTGATCGCGCCCGACCTGCAAAGCTATGAGCGCGCCGATGACATCTTTCACTATAAAATCGCAGAGATGGCGGGAAACGAAGTGTTTCTCACCTTATTCGAAGAAATCCGGAGCCTGCGTCAGGCCAAGGACTGGACCGAGGCTCGCCAGGCCAAGCTCGGCGAAGAGAACATGACGGCAGTCTCAACCCAGCACAGCGCCATCGCCAACGCGATTTGCGCTGGCTCCACATCGGCAGCCCGCACAGCAATGTATGAGCATATGCAACAGGTGCGCTCCGTCGTATTGACAGAGACACCCTAGGCTCTGGCCCCTTCAACGGGCGCTGAGATAATTCCTGGCCCCGATCAAACCAAAATCCGGCTGATGATACAGATGCAGCGGCAACTCCTGTCGCCAGCTGCTATGACGCCCGCCTGCATTAAAAGCAGCGATAAAATCTGCATCAAAGATCCAGGGGTTGGCGGCGGCCACGCCGCCGGTCACGAACACGCCGCCCTTGGCCGCGAAGACGAGACCGAGGTCACCCGCGACTCCGGCAAGGTAGCGCGCAAAGAGCGCTACGCTGCGCATCGCCGCGGTGTCGAGCCGGGCCTTGGCGGCCTCAAAGATCTCCGCCCCGGTACAAAGCGGTGCCGTCAGATCCATGCTCTTGGCGACGGCCCGGTAGAAATATGGCAGGCCGGTCCCCGACAGGATCGCCTCGGCCTCCACCGCCAGGCCGGGACCCATGCCGACCTCGGGCCATTCCTCTCGCAGGGCTTGGAAAATCGGCACCTCATCCGCCGCGCGCGGTCCCAGCGCCACATGGCCGCCTTCTCCCGGCACCACGCAAGGATCGCCATTGGACCAGACCAGCGCCCCCACACCAAGCCCGGTGCCAGGGCCGATAATCAGGCAGGATTCCTTGGGAAACACCGGCTGGCCTTGCAGGGTGGTTACATCGCCCGCCGCGACGGTGGCCAGCGACCAGGCGGCCGCCTCAAAATCATTGAGCACCTTGGCGCGCTCAATCTTCAGCGCGCTGGCAATACCCCGTTCAGAAAAGCTCTGATGCGCGTTGGTCAGCTGCACCGCCCCATCGCGCACCACACCGGCGGCCGCGATCACCGCCCGCTCTGGCGCCCCACCGCGATGGGCCGCGAAATCGGCGCAGGCCTGTTCAAGGTTCATGTCGCCCTTGCTGTCATAGCGGGCCTGCTCCAGGATCGCCCCCTGGGCGTTGACTGCCGCCAGACGCATATTGGTGCCGCCAACGTCAGCGATGAGATTCCACATCTTAGCCTCTCCTGCCCCGGCCCCTCTCGGGGCGGTCAAAGCCATTCGTCAGATTGTCGTTTTCCGAAGGTCAAACAGGCTCGCGCGGTGCAGGTCAAGGCTTGCAGCGGTATTTTGTCATGCGGGCTCGCTCTCTTCGGAGTCAGGACGACTTCTTGCGCGAGATGCGCGGCAAGGCAAGAGTTAGCGCAAACAATTTAACCCTGCGCGGCAGATTTTCCCAAATAGGCCACCCGGTCAAAATGATGCATGTCTTCAAAATTCGCAAGTTCGAGCGGACCAAGGTCAATACACGCCAGCCGTTTCGCGTAGCGATCAAACAACATATCGGAAAACGCGATCAGATCCGCCGCCTCTTCGGCGTCCAGCCAGCGCAAGAGATAACACAAGGTGGCATGAAACGTGTAGCTCTCGAAGTGATCCAGCCGCAGGCCGGTCAGGTTGCGCAGGGCAACACGGGTGGCGCGCAGACCGCTCTCTTCTGCGGCGGTGCTGCCCTCCAACGTGACCGAATGCCCCGCATAAAGACTGCGTGCGGAGACCTGACGGGAGAGCGGCAGATCCTGACCAAGCAAACGGGCCTTGAAAACCTCGGTCACCTCGTCCCGACTGGCCCCTTCGGCAATCCCATCGGGCCACTGCGTCTCATCAGGGGAAATGCCCTGAAACACGGTCATATGCAGGCTGGAGGGAGGCAGATAGGTAAAGAGCGCGCCAAAGCTGCTCTGGCGGATATCCTCCTGCATCTCGCAAAGCGCCGCATGCGCGTCGCTATTGGGGTCGATATGGCATATCACCGTATTGCCGGGAAACGGCAGGACCGCGCCGGACGGGGTGAACTTGCCGCCTTTTCCAGGTTCGGTAATGGCCCGCGGCCGCGTGGTTTCGGAATCTGCGCCGGTCAGGAAACGCAGCGGATCGGGGCGAAAAACGGCCATGTGCAAGCTCCTGTTGTCGGCAGCATTCAGTGGGTTTAGCTGCGTTACATGTCAAGCATTTGACAACACCGCAGCCGTCACGCCACCGCCATGGGTTTGGCTCGGGCCCTGTTCATCTCGCATCCGCCAGCATCTGGCCCCACCATCTGCCCCGCAGGACACCGTCATATAGGCGCGCGCCCCTTCTCGGCGCTTTTGCGCGAGGCGGCCTCGCCAGACCTGGGCGAGCCACTGTGTCCCTCGCCTTGGTCCAGATACGCCTTGCCCTTGCCGGTCACGATGTACCCGTCGCCGGTTCGTCATCGTCCCAATTGAAATCGGACCAATCCGTCTCGACAGCCGGTTCGGCCTCGATCTCTTGAAGCGGCGCGGCAGCCACCTCCCAATCATCGCTGGCCGCTTCCCCCCAGCTGGAGGGCGCCGGACCGGCACTCGATGCGCTCACCCCGCGATCACGCGAGATCTGGAAGCGCGCAACCAACCCATCCAGCTTCTGCGCATCGGAATCGAGCAACTGACTTGCCGCCGTGGATTGCTCCACCATCGCGGCGTTTTGCTGCGTCACCTGATCGAGCTGATTCATACCCGTATTGATCTCAACCAGACCCGTGGATTGCTCCTGAGCCCCAGTGGCAATGCCCGAAATCAGATCCGAAATATGTGTCACCCGTTGCAGGATCGACTCCAACGCGCCACCGGCCTTGCCGACCAGCTCGACGCCGCGTTCGACCTGCTTGGAGCTATCGCTGATCAGGGTCTTGATCTCCAGTGCCGCATCCGAAGATCGCTGCGCCAAGCCACGAACCTCAGAGGCGACCACGGCAAAACCGCGACCAGCTTCGCCCGCGCGGGCCGCTTCGACCCCGGCATTTAACGCCAGCAGGTTGGTCTGGAAGGAAATGTCGTCAATTACCGAAATAATCTGGGAAATCTTGACAGAGCTTTCCTCGATTTCAGTCATGGCGGCGACAGCATTTTGCACGATTTCACCGCTGGCCTCCGCCTCTGCACGCGCCTCGTTGGTGCTGTTTTCCACGTCGCGCGCGCCTTCCGCGGCGGATCTTACGCTAGCGGTCATCTCGTCAAGCGCTGCCGCGGTTTCTTCCAATGTGGCCGCCTGGCTTTCAGTCCGGTTTGACAGATCCTGCGACGCCTGACTGATTTCGGTCGCACCGTTTCGGATCGAACTGGAGGTTTCCACCACCTGCCCCATGGTTTCGTTGAGCGTGTCCAACGTCTGGTTGAAATCAGCCCGCAGCTGCTCGTATCCTTCGGAGAGCTCCTCGTCGATGCGCGCCGTCAAATCGCCATCAGAAAGCCGCGACATCCCCTTCCCTAGCGCTGCGACGGCCTTGTCCTGCGCTGCGCGACGCTCCGCGCGCTCCGCGGCGGCCAGTTGCTCCATCTCTTCCTTTTCGACGATACCATCCCGGAAAACAGCCAGGGACCGGGCGATGCGGAAGATTTCCGTGCTGGCGCGTTCAAACCCGGTGATCGGGCTGCGGTCGCCCTCTGCCAATTGTTCGGTACTCGCGCTGATGCGATTCAAGGGGCGCAGGATCATCATCTGGATCATCAATAGTGCAACGCCAAAGACACCAATGGCCAGACCGATCGACGCGAAGAGGTTTCGCTTGGCTGCAACCACCTCGGCGGAAATGTCGCGCGCCATGCCGCCAATGCTGGTCACGCTACGCATTGCCAGCTCCGAGGCCCGATCCGAAATTTCCAATACCGTCTGTTCGGTCTGCAACGTTGCCGCGCGGGCGGCCGCATGTGCGCTCATAGCAACCCGTTTCTGCGCCGCCAATCCGGTCTTGGCATCAGTCAGCAGCGTCAATCGCTGAACCGCATCGCGCACGCGGGCATCCCCGAAATCTTCGTAGAGCGACAGATTCATGCTGGCGATGTCCATATTGGATGCAGCATCCGCAATGTCCTCTTCTGAATCGGCGTTCAGAAGATCCAGCGCTGCGACCTGGAACCCGCCGACCCAAGTGCTGATTTCCATCAGCTTGTTCATGAAGCCGACCTCATTCGTCATCAGGCTGCGCAGCGCATCGCCATTCTCGTGGCTGGCGGTCGCCGCCGCTTGCTCCAAGAGCTGTACGCGCTCGTTTACGGCCGCAGTCAGGATCGCGTCGGTATCCTCCCGCGCATTCATTGCAGAACGGCGCAGTGTCTCGGAGGGGAACAGGCTTTGTGCAATCACGCTTTGCAGAACCTGGGAAGCCGAGCGCAGCACCTCTGCGTCCAGAACCTCCGGGGCTTCGGCCTCGAACTTGTCTGCGATCTCATGCAAACGCGCATCGGAACCCGTCGCCAGCTCGGTCAGACGGGCCAGTGTTTCGCGGTCTTTGGTCCCGCCGAAGGCCACCGCTGTGCCCGCCAGAAGGTTGAGCTCCGCCCTGGCTTCAAGCAGGTCTTGCAGCAGGTTGAAGTCGTGCTCAACCAGTGTTTTCAGAGAGGAATCAATGGAGTTATAAGTGGCAACCGCCCCCTTGTTGAGATCCCCCGCAGCCTTGCTCGACAGTTCGGACATGACCATGCGCAGCTGATCACTGATGTCGTGCAATTCGAGTACACGTGTCTCGATGTTGTGATCACTCTCCAGCTGGGCCCGCCGGGCCTTGGCAAGTGCGGTCAGGGCATCGTTGGCGCGCTTGGCTTCCGCAGAAAACTCTGCTTTCTGTCCCTCATCGAGGGACGCGATCAATTCGTTGAGTTGGGATGATCTTTGGGCGATCTTTTCCTCGGCGGCCTGGATCGCCGCAGTATCCTGCGCCACGACAAGCGCGATCATATTGTCCTTGGTATGGCCCGCCACCGTGGACATCGCACCCGCGCTTTCCAACCCCGGCAGCTCCGCCTCGGTGAGGTCGATCATATCCCCATCAATGCCATCCAGAACCATGAACATCATGTAGGAAAACGCACCGAAGGCGGCAGCCATCAAGAACAGGATAACGCCCATCTTGGCGCGAATGCTGCGCAGTATTCCGAACGGACGACGCGAGGAGCTCAGAGCAGGAGTACCAGTCATTTATTCACTCAATGCAGTTGGAGGCACATCCGGCAGCCGCGCATGGCCGTTGCCGTCAGTATGGAAATGTCTTTGGGATTCTACGACAAAGGACGATGACACGCCGACCATGTGGATCCGGCCCACCACCCCACGCACGAAGGCATGTGGCCGCGCAAACTGGTGCTGACAAATCGCAATATCCATGCGGTTCCCCTCTACCGATAGAGCAGAACCATGACCGCTGAGCCTTTAAGAAATGGTGAAATGACGGCGACGCCTGCCGCTCCGGGACCTGGATTTCAAGACGAAATGCCTCATTACAGGCGAAACATTATGAAAAATTTGATTCAACTTTTGGCTGATTATTGGGCTGAAGACCCGATCAAACCGCTCCTGCATGCGCGGCCACTTCCTCAATCCTAGGCTCAGGCCGCCTTCAGATCGAGGCGATACTGCGATCTTCCTCCCCCACGTCCAGGACAGAGACGATAGAATGCAACAGCTGCTTCTTGTTGACCGGCTTGGACAGAAAGCCATTCATTCCCGCCGCAAGGCAGGCCTCTTTGTCGCTGGCAAAGGCATTGGCCGTCAGCGCGACAATCGGCGGTTGCGATATCGCACAGGACCGGATTGCGCGGGTCGCGCTGACCCCGTCCATTTCCGGCATGGACATATCCATCAACACCACATCCGGCGCTTCCCGCAGGCACAGATCCACCGCTTGCCGCCCGTTCTCCGCCTCGATCAGCTCGACCGACAGCGACGCCAGATACTTGCGGATCAACAAGCGATTGGTGCGGTTGTCCTCCGCCAAGAGGATCCGGCAACCCTCCAGGCGCGACAAATCAGGCGCGTGATCGACTTCGGCCACGACCGCATCGCTTTGCGGCTCCTTGCAGTGCAAGGTCAGCGTAAAACAGCTCCCCTGCCCCGCGGCAGATTTTACTGCGATAGCACCGCCCATTTGCTCTGCCAGATGGCGCGAAATGGTCAGGCCGAGGCCGGTCCCGCCAAAGGCCCGCGTCGTCGCCGCATCCGCCTGCGAGAAGCGTTCAAAAATGTTTTCTATCTGCGCCGCGGTCAGGCCAATTCCGGTATCCTCGACCTGAAAGCGCAGAAGATACGGGTCTGAACCGGCACATGTGACCTCCAAGCTGACATGCCCAGAAGAGGTGAATTTCACTGCGTTTCCAATGAGGTTGACCAGAACCTGTCGCAAGCGCCCATCATCGGTGCGGACCCGTTTGGGCAGATCGGCCGCGTAGCTCACCGAAAGCGACAGCCCCTTTTCGCGGGCAACGGGCCGCAAGACATCAACCGCGCTTTCGATACAGGGGATAAGGTCGAAATCAACATCCGCCAGAACCATCTTGCCGGTTTCCAGCCGCGAGAGGTCCAGAATATCGTTGATGATCTTGAGCAGGGCCTTGGACGAGGTGCGAATGATCTCGACATATTGCCGTTCCTCCTCGCCCAGGTCGCCGTCGGCCAGCAGCTCGGCCATGCCGATGATCCCATTCATCGGGGTGCGGATTTCATGGCTCATATTGGCCAGGAACTCGGATTTTGCCCGATCGGCTGTCTCAGCCACGCTTTTGGCCTCTGCCAGCTCGGCCTCGTGGATTTTGGACTGCGTGATGTCGCGCTCGATCCCGATGATCATGCGCGTCTTGCCCTTGTCATCGCGCACCGGAACAAGATGGGTATCCACCCAGATTTTCTTGCCCGACTTGGTATAGTTCAGAATTTCTGTGCGATATCTCTGCCCGCGATTGATATGATTGGCAATCCTGCGAATAACGTCCGGGTTGCTTTCGGGACCATTCAAAAGCTCGCCCGGCGTACGCCCCAACGCCTCCTTGGCGGAGAACCCCGTCATTTGGCTAAAGGCATCGTTGGTCCAGATAATTCGCCCGTTCGGATCGGTCAGGATAATGCTGTCAGAGGCATTCTGCGCCACTGCAGAGAGCTGCTCCAGCTCCGTCTGCTTGCTTTCCAGCTCCTGTTCGCGCCAGCTCAACTCCATGATCACCTGCCGGCGGTGGGCTGAAAGACGGCACGCCATGAAGGTCGGCCCGATCATGGCAAGCCCCGCACAGGACAGGATCAGGCGCAGCATCCAGAGATTGTCGGGGCGTTGTGGCCACCCACCCCGCGGCACTACCGCCATGCTCCAACTGCCGGTCGGCAAGACGATGTCCGTAACGATAGGAGATTGCGCGTAAATCTCGTCGTTGCCGTAGAAATGCGCGCCAGTCTCGCCCGTGCCATCGCGCCCAGACAGCGCGATATCCAGCGATGTGGTTTTCGCCACGATCCCGGTCGCCTGATAGAGCCATTGCGCATCTATGACTGCCGCCACCATGCCCGAAAATCGGCGCGCGCCGCTCTCGTCCTGGGTAAAGATCGGAAACCTGCCAATGAACCCTGTTCCGCCCTGAACGAGATCAACCGGCCCCGCCAGCACCATATCGCCACTGTCGCGCATGCGGAACACGGCCTCTCGTTGGGCATCATTCTTGCCCAGATCCAGGCCAAGGACCGACCTGTTCGCAGCGTAGGGGTGCACCATTGTCACCACAAGATCCTGGGTCACGGCCACGTTCAGCAGCTCGGGCTTGTCGCCGATGGCATGAGACGCAATCTCGCTGAAACGTGCCTCCGTCAGCTCGGGCTCGGTGGCAACGACTGCGACAAGCCCTTGAACAAGCTGGATATCAGCATTCAATACCCCCTCCAGACGAGAGCGGATCAAACCCGCCTCGGCCTGCACCTGTGCCCGAATATCCTGTTCAAAGATGGTTCGGTTTTGCTTTTCCGCAAACCAAAACGCCCCAATCACAAAGAGGGTAGCCAGCCAGACAGGCTGATACGTGCGATTACATAAAGCATTGCCCATCGCTCGAACCCAATTGGGCACCGCGTTGTCCTCCATCACGATCCGAGCGCCCGCGGGACTCGGTTCTGATATCTTTACAGGTTTTTCTTCCTGATACGTTAATTCATCGCAACTTCATGCACCATGTGGCGAGGGCAGCGATCCCGTGCAGTGCGTGGCCAACCGCACGGGTGCCGCCGCCCTCACACGGAGCAAACCGGGATAGGCCCCTCCCCAATCGCCATTCGAGCCGCAGGGGGAGCGAAGCACAGTCAGCTCGTAAAGAGGTCGTTGAACTGGTCGCGCAGAATATTCTTCTGCACCTTGCCCATGGTGTTGCGCGGCAATTCCTCCATCAGGATCAACTTGCGGGGATGCTTAAACCGCGCCAATTTGGCCTTCACCGCCTCCATCAGCGCATCCAGGTCCGGCGTCTGGCCTGGCTCGGGGATCACGACCCCCAGAACGGTCTCTCCGAAATCCGGGTGCGGGACGCCGATGACGGCCGTCTCCAGAACGCCGTCCCCCTCATCCAGCACCAGTTCAATCTCTTTGGGGTAGATATTGTAGCCACCCGAGATAATCAGATCCTTGTTGCGACCAACGATCTGAACATAGCCGTCAGCATCAATCACGCCAAGATCGCCGGTGATAAAGAACCCATCCTCGCGCAGCTCCGCAGCGGTTTTCTCGGGCATCTGCCAATAGCCCTTGAACACATTTGCACCGCGCACCTCGATTTGGCCGACCTCGCCGTCAGGCAGGGTATCGCCGGTTTCCGGATTGGTGATCTTGAGCTCCACCCCCGGCAGGGGAAAACCGACAGTGCCGGCGCGCCGCTCCCCTTCATAAGGATTGGAGGTGTTCATATTGGTTTCGGTCATACCGTAGCGTTCAAGGATGCGGTGACCGGTCCGCCCTTCGAACTGCACATGGGTTTCCGCCAGCAAGGGCGCCGAGCCGGACACAAACAGCCGCATGCCCGCCGCCAGTTCACGGGTGAAGCGCGCGTCGCCCAGAAGCCGGGTGTAGAATGTCGGAACCCCCATCATCGCCGTGGCCTCCGGCAGCCGCGCAAGCACCACGTCAAGATCGAACTTCGGCAAGAAGATCATGCTTCCGCCCGCCACCAGCGTCACGTTGCTGGCCACAAACAGCCCATGGGTATGAAAGATCGGCAGCGCATGCAGCAGCACGTCGTCAGCCGTGAAGCGCCATTCCCGCGCCAAGGTTTCCGCATTGGACAACAGGTTGTTCTGCGTCAGCATCGCGCCCTTGGACCGCCCGGTGGTGCCGGAGGTATAGAGGAAGGCCGCCAGATCCTCGCCGTCGCGATCAACAGTGGCAAACGCCTGCGGCATCTCGTGCGCCTGGCTCATCAGGCTGCCCGAGCCATCCGCATTCAGGGTTTCCAACTTGGCCCCGAGCTTGTGCGCAATCGGCGCCAGCGTGTCGGATTTTGCGCCATCGCAGACCACCACAGAGGCACCGCTGTTTTCAATAAAATAGGAAAGCTCATCCGCCGTATAGGCCGTATTGAGCGGCAGAAAGATCAGCCCCGCCTGCGCGCAGGCGGCATAGAGCGCCAGCGCCTCGGGGGATTTCTCGACCTGCGCCGCCACCCTGTCCCCCGGCGTCATGCCGGATTGCACCAGCACATGGGCAATCTGTGCGGCCCTGCCGAGAAAACCCTGATGGGTCATCACCGAATGGTCTGGCAAATACAGGAAAGGCGTATCCTTGCCAGCGTGGAGACCAAACAAGCGATCATACAGGGGATTTGCCATCGGGGTGCCTTTCTTGAATTTGGGCATAGGAGGAGGCCAAAGCCGTCACATCAGCGGCGGCTTCGATCTCTCGTGTGTTCGCAAATTTTTCGTGATTTTGGGCGGTTTTAGCAAGATCGTAAAGATAGTTCACCATGGTGCCACCGGATTGCGCGCGCCCCTTCTGTGACGTGTCCGCATCGGCGTGAACCGCATGCAGGATGGCACCATTGCCGAGATGGAAACGCGCCACCGGATCATAGGGCAGACCACCCCGGCCCTTGGCCGTCAGCAAGTAATGGGCAGCAATGGCACGCATGGCCTCGGGGTCTTCCATATCCCAGTCCAGCCCTTCCTGTTGGAGCCAGCGGCTCAGCCCCGGGATTGGCGACAGGGTGACAAAGGTCTTGAGCCCCGGCAGCTCCACCGCGAGATCACTGGCCACCTGTTTGATCAGGGAATTGCCAAAGGAGATGCTCGCCAGCCCCGCCTGACAGTTGGAAATCGAGTAGAACACGGCAGTATCCGCCTCTGCGGCCAGCAGCGCCTCGCGCCCTTCGACCAGCAGATCCTGGATCGAGCCGGGCACGCCGCGCGTCAGCGCCACCTCGACAAAGATCAGCGGCTCGTCCGGCATCGAGGGGTGAAAGAACGCAAAGCAGCGCCGGTCCGCAGGTTGCAGGCGGCGGCGCAGATCATCCCAGCTGTGTATCGCATGCACCGCCTCATAGGCGGTGATCTTTTCCAGAATATGCGCCGGCGTTTCCCAGTTGATGGGGCGCAGCACCAGAAAGCCGCGATTGAACCAACTGGCAAAAAGGTGGCGGAAATCGAGATCCAGCGCCTCCAGTTCCGGCTCCCCGCGCCCAAGCCGCAACAGGTCCGCGCGCATCTGCACCAGGCTGCCGGTGGCATTGGGAACCCGGTTCAGATAGCGGATCAGCTCCTGGCGGCGGGGTTCCGCCGCCGTCATAAACGCTCGGTATGTGGCCTTTGACGGGGTGGCCTCATAGGCGTCAAGCGTGTTGCGCACGGTCTCCGGGTCGATATTCATCGCCTGCGCAATGTGCTGAAAAAAGGCCAGTTTCTGTTCGTCCTCCAGTGCCGGAAACCGGGCCAGGATTTCCTCGGCCAGTGCCAGACCAGAGGTCTCGCCGGCGGAGCTGACCAGTGCCATGGCCAGCTCCTCCAGCGGCCGCCCATCCAACGGCGCCGCACTGGCCCGGCGCTGGCGGCGCTCAAATACGGTCGAAAGAAGCTCGGCAAGGATGCTCATAGCGCGTCCCCCATGACCATATTCGGCAACCAGGTCGCCAGCCCCGGCATCAGGCACAGCAAGATGATCGCCAGGATCATGCAGGCCACATAGGGCAAGGAGCCGGTCAGGATGGTCTTGAGCGGAATATCCGGCGCGATCCCGTTGATGACATAGAGATTCAGCCCCACCGGCGGTGAAATCAGGCCGATTTCCATATTGATGGTCAGCACGACGGCGAACCAGATCGGATCAAACCCGGCAGTGGTAATGATCGGCAGCAAAATCGGCGCGGCCATCAGGATCACGGCCACGGGCGGCAAGAAGAACCCAGCGATCAGCAAGAAAACATTGACCGCCCCCATCAGCACCCAGCGGCTGACGTCCAGCGTGCCGATCCACTCGGCAATCGCCTGGGTGATAAACAGCGAGGACAGCATGTAGGAAAACACCCCGGCGGCGGCGATGATGAACAGGATCATCACCGATTCCTTGGTGCTGTCACGCAGCACCACCCAGAGCGCGCGAGGATGCCAGAGTTTATAGATGATCATCGCGATCATAAGACACAGAAGCGCACCCACCGCAGCGGTCTCCGACGGGGTCGCGATGCCGCCATACATGGCATAGAGCACCCCGAGGATGATCGCCAGGAAGGGCAGCACCCGCGGCAGGATCTCGAACCGTTCCGCCCAGCTATAGCTGCCCGCGCTCAGCCGCCCTGCCTCGCCCGAGCGCCAGGTCGAATAGAGCGACCAGGCCATGAACAGACCTACCAGCAGCAGCCCCGGGATCACCCCGGCCAGGAAAAGCCGGCCGATCGAGGTCTCGGTGGCGATGCCATAGACGATCATCGTGACAGAAGGCGGGATCAGGATGCCCAGCGTCCCCCCGGCAGCGATGGATCCCGCAGCAACGCCTTCGGGGTAGCCGCGCTTGCGCATCTCGGGAATGCCCATCTTGCCGATCGCCGCGCAGGTTGCCGGCGACGATCCCGACATCGCCGCAAATAGGGCACAGGCGCCAAGGTTGGACACCACCAGCCCGCCCGGCACCCGCGTCAGCCAGCGCTCCAGCGCCTCATAAAGATCGGCTCCGGCGCGGGTGGAGGCGATCGAGGCCCCCATGATGATGAACATCGGGATCGAGAGCAGCGCGAAATTATCAAGTTTGCCAAACAGGATTTCCGGCATCAGCTCGAGCGAGCGCGGCCCGTCAAAGATAACCAGAAACCCACCCGACACGATCAGCAGCCCAATGGCCACCGACACGCCGGAGAAGAGAACAAGGATGGTGGCCAGCGCCACAATCCCGCCAAGCAGAAGCGGATCCATCGGTGTCACTCCAGTCCAAAGGGTTTATCAACGCCGGTCAACACGGCAATGAGGTCGGCAATCAGCTGCAACAGCAGCAGCGCAAACCCCACCGGAATCGACAGATAGGGGATCCACAGCCGCACCCCCCAGATGGTGTCGGAGCGCCAGCCCCGCTCATAGGCGAAATGCCAGTAGTCATACCCATACCAGAGCATGATCGCGACAATGGTGATGGAGAGCGCGGAGGTCAGCAGCGCCAGCACAAACCGGGGCCGTGCGGACAGCGCCAGCGGCACCAGATCCACGTTCACATGCCCGCGCAGCCGCTGCACATAGGGCAGCCCGATCAGCGTCGCCGCGATAACCAGATAGACCACCGCCTCTGTTTGCCAGACGGTGGAACCATTGAGCACGAAGCGGACCACGATCATCTGGCAGGTGATCGCCACCGCCGCAACGATCATGCCTGCCGAACACCAGCCCGCCAGCGTCGAAAGCGCGGCTATGGCGCGCAGAAAGGGGTTTCGGCCCGCTTGTGCAATTGTCGCCGAAGTATGACCGGCCATTCTTGTCTCCCTAGGGTAACGGATCAGATCGCCTGAGATCTCAGACAACGATGGGAAGGGCACGGCAGCCTGCCGCCCCCTCCCCGATGCGGATCACTCGACGGCCAGCGCCAGATCGAGCAGATGCTGCCCGTCCGGGACCTCATCGACGAATTGCTTGTAAGAGGTCTCCATCGCCAGCGCGCGCCAGGCCGCGAAATCCTCGGCGGTCATTTCTGCCAGCTCGACACCGGCATCGGCAAAGACCTTGGCCGATGCGGCATCCTGTTTCTTGGCTTCTTCCAGATAGAAGGCCTGAGCTTTTTCCGAAGCCGCCATCAGGGCAGCCTGTTGCGCTTCTGTCAGCCCCTCAAAGGTGGATTTGTTCATCAACAGCGGCTGATACATGAACCACAGCGCCACCTCGCCAGCCGGGGTGTAGCAGCTGACCTGCTCGTAAATCCGATAGGACACGAAGGACGACGAGGACGTATTGGCGGCCTGAAGCACCCCTGTCTGCATGGCGTTATAAATCTCGGAAGACGCCATCGAGGCAATCGACGCCCCGGCCCCTGCCAACATCTGCTCAAAGGATTTTCCCGCCGCACGGGTTTGCAGCCCGGCGACATCCTCGGGTGCGGTGATGCATTTGTCCTTGCCGGCAAAACCGCCCGCCAAATAGCCATGCACCAGCACCATCACATCGTCTTCGGCCATTTTCTCTTCCAGCGCCGCCATGAAGGGCGAGTCGGACAGCCGCGCGGCGTGATCGTGGTTTTTCACCAGCCCCGGCATCAACGTCAGGTTATAGGCCGGCTGCTGTCCGCCGGCGTAGCTGAGCGGCAGAACCGTCATGTCGAGCTGGCCGCGGCTCAGCGGCTTATACTGCTCGCGCGGTTTGAACAGCGATTTGGACCCAAAGATCTTGATCTCCAGATCCACATCGGCCGCCGCCACATCATCGGCAACCATTTGTGCCACCTGGTGGCGGATATCCTTGTTCGACCATTGATGCGACAGGCGCAGCTCGGTTGCCTGGGCCTGCGCCCCGGCAGCGGTCAGGGCAGCGCCCAGCACAGCGGCTTTCAAAATTGATTTCATGTTTTCCTCCCTTGGCTCCCCGCAATCGCGAGGATGAAGGAAACCTAAACGTCAATTGTTTTTATCGTCAATGTTTTTGTATACAAGATTTCAATTCTTGATTTTCAAAAAGATCATGATACGGCTATCGCTATGAACAAACGCCAGGCTGACACCATTGCAGAGCAGATCGAAGAACGGATCTTTGACGGGTCTTTCGCGCATGGAGATCGGCTGGACGAGGTTCGCCTTGCCGAACAATTTGGTGTCTCACGCACCCCTATTCGCGAGGCGATTCAACGGCTTGCCCTATCCGGCCTGGTTGAGCTGATCCCCCGTCGCGGCGCCTTCGTGCGCCAACCCGGACCGGTAGAGCTGATCGAGATGTTTGAAGTGATGGCAGAGCTGGAAGCCGTCTGCGGCCGGCTTGCCGCGCGACGTATTTCAGATGCCGCGCTCACCGAGCTGGCCGAGGCCAACCGCAAATGCCAGCAGGCCGTCGCGCAAAAGGATGCTGATTCCTACTACCTGGAAAACGAGCATTTCCACAGAATCATCTACGAGCAGTCCGGCAACGGCTTTCTCGCGCAGGAAGCCGCCAAACTGCACAAACGGCTGCAACCGTTTCGCCGCTTGCAACTGCGATTTCGGGGGCGGATGGCGCAGTCCATGGCGGAACATGAAAGCATCGTCCAGGCTCTGCGCAGCGGCGAAGCGGAACGCGCCGCAAATGTGCTGCGCGATCATGTTGCCGTGCAGGGCGAGAAGTTCCATCAGCTGATGGCCAACCTGAAAAACACGCCCGGATAGCGCGCCCCGGTCAGGCCCGCGCGGCCTCTGCGGCGCGATCCGCCTGCTGCAAGAGCTGCTCATTCAGCGCGTCTTCCAGGAAATGCGCCAGTGCCGCGATCCGCTCAGAGGCGCCCTCGCCCAGCGGTGTCAGGGAATATTCCACATGCGGGGGCACCACCTTATAGGCCACCCGCCGCACGAACCCGTCCTGCTCCAGCGTCTTCAGAGATTGCGCCAACATACGCTCGCTGACCCCTTCGATCCGGCGACGCAGATCGCTGTAGCGATGGGTGCCGTCCTGAAGCGCCAGAAGCACCAGCACCCCCCATTTGCTGGTCACATGGTTCATCAGCCGCCGCGAGGGGCATTTCTCGCACAGAACATCGGCTTTCTGCGATATCTCGGACAACCTGCGCTTTCCTCATACTAACAAATTTGTGCGTACTTCCATTTCAGAAGTTAGGGATTAGGTTGCCAGCTGTCAACGCCGCCACATGGGCCGCAAAACAGAACTCAATGACGGAGCACATCATGACCCTTGCCGTAACCGGAGCCAGCGGACAGCTGGGCCGCCTCGCCATCGCCAAACTCAAGACCCTGGTCCCGGCGGACTCCATCGTGGCACTCGCGCGCACGCCGGAGAAAATCGCCGATCTGGGCGTTGAGGCCCGCGCCTTTGACTACACCACCCCAGAGACGCTCGCCCCCGCGCTTGAAGGCGTTGAGGTGCTGGCGCTGATTTCCTCCAGCGATTTCAATGACCGCGCTGGCCAGCACCGGAACGTCATCGAGGCCGCCAAATCCGCCGGTGTAAAGCGGCTGGTCTATACCTCGATCCTGAAAGCGGATCAGACGCCGCTCCTGATTGCCCAGGATCACAAGGCAACCGAGGCGCTCTTGGCGGCATCCGGCCTCACCACAACGATCCTGCGCAATGGCTGGTACACCGAAAACTGGACCGGCGCGCTGCCCACCGCGATCGAGGCTGGCGCCCTTATCGGCGCGGTTGGCAATGGTCGCGTCAGCCCCGCCACCCGTCAGGACTATGCCGAGGCCCTGGCCGCGGTGCTGGCGGGCGATGGCCATGACAACAAAATCTACGAGCTTGGTGGCGAGGTATTCACCATGCCGGGCCTCGCCGCTGAACTCTCCAAACAGACGGGAAAAGACATTCCCTACAACAACCTGGACAAGGCCACCTATGAAACCATCCTGCGGGACTTCGGCCTGCCGGACGGTTTTGCCGCACTTCTTGCGGATGCGGATGCCGGTGCCGCAGAGGGCTGGTTGCTTGACGAAAGCGGCACCTTGGCCGAGCTCATCGGTCGCGCTCCGACCCCGATGCACAGCGCCGTGACGGCGGCGCTCGGCTAAGTATCAATCATCAGAGGATTCACCATGAAGCATAAAATCGCTGCCTGCGCCCTTTTGGCGACAACCACTCTCGCCCCGCTGTCTGCCTTCGCGGACACCTCCAAGGAGCTGGTGGTCAAGGCCATCACAGAGCTGTTCATTGATGGCGATGTCGCCGCGATTGACCGCTACTGGGCCGAGGATTACATCCAGCACAACCCGATGTTTCCGTCGGGGCGGGAGGTGATCAAAGGCCTCTTCGGCAACACGCCGCCCGATTTCAGATACGAGATGGGGATGGTGATTGCCGAGGACGACCTCGTCGCGCTGCACGGGCGGTATTCCGGCTTTGGTCCAAAGCCGATGATCGCGGTGGACATCTTCCGCGTTGAGGATGGCAAGATCGCCGAGCATTGGGATATCCTGCAAGAAGAAGTGCAGGACACGGTCTCTGGCAATCCGATGTTTACACCGGGGGAATAATCCCGCGCGGCACGCAGGCCGCATGACACCACCGCCTGCCGCGCCAGCGGCAGGCCCGCGTCAACGCCGCTAGAACGCCACGCCGCTGATCAGGATGATATTGGCATATGGCGTGATCTCGCCACTGCGCAGAATCGCGCGCGACTGGCGGCTACGGTCCTTGAAGGCCGCGTGCGACAGCTGCTGTGCCGCGATCTCCTTGTCCGGGGACCAGAGGTCAAGCTCGGCCCGGAAACGCTCCTCCACGGGGCCGCGTGCCTCATGAGCCCAGATCGCGCCTTCGATCACCAGCTCCTGCCGGAGGGTTTCCAGCACATCCCAGAGCGAGGGCTTGCCGAATGTCAGCGAGAGGTCAATCACCTGCACCCCAGCGGGACAGGGCAGCCCGGCATCACAGATCGTAATCTCGTCCAGATGCCCCAGCCGTGCCACAAGCGCGCTGATGTCGCGATTGAGTATGCCGTGTTTTTTCATGATACGCCCAGCCCTGCCACCTGTGTCCTGCAAAGGATAGCAGTCGCGATCCCCCTGCCGCAACGCGCATTCAGGAATGCGCCCGATCCACCGCCGGAACAGCATTCCAATAGCCGTCCTCGATCACCTGCCGCATGGCCTCTCGCGCCTCTTGCGGGGTGCCCGATGCGATCGCGGTGACAATCTCGCGATGGCGCGAGGCCACGATTTCGCGCCGCTCGGCAAAGCCGCGCCCGTGTTCTGACATGAACAACGAATAGAGCGCAGTTTGCACAAGATCCCCCAGCGACTGCAAGAAGCGGTTGCCCGACATGCGCAGCACCTGCTTGTGGAACTCGTAATCGGCCAGTGCAAATTCGGTCCGGCTGCTGGCCCGGGCCAGTTCGTCACAGAGGCCGAACAGATGGTCGCAATCCAATCCGTTCACCCGCCCCGCGGCCTGTGCGGCGGCGGCGGGCTCAAAGATCATGCGGATCTCGAACAGCTCCTCGTAGAACCGGGTCGGGTTCTTGACGCTGGCGTGCCAGCGCATTACGTCCTGATCAAACATCGACCATTCATCGGCGGGCCGCACATGGGTGCCGACCTTGGCCTTGGACTGGATCAACCCTTTGGCAATCAATGTTTTCTTGGCCTCACGCACCACCGTGCGCGAGACGCCGAACATCTCGCACAGGTCGGGGTCGAGCGGGATCATGGTTTCCGACGGATATTCCCCGGCCACGATCGCACGACCCAGCTGCTCCACCACGAATGCCGTGTGGTTGCTTGCGCGCTCGGCCCCGCCCCCGGCCTGAACCAGGGTCATGAGGGAGCGGCGGAGCCAGTCACTGTTCGTTGTCTTGCCTGCGTTGCCCACGTCAGCCCTTTCTGGAGGAGGATGAACGCAAAGAGCAGCCCCCCGATCACGATCTTTGTCCACCAGCTCGACAAGGTGCCGTCAAACACGATGTAGGTCTGGATCAGGCCCATAATAAGGATACCGAAAAAGGTCCCGGCGACAAAGCCATAGCCACCGGTCAACAGGGTTCCCCCAATCACCACGGCGGCGATTGCGTCCAGCTCCACACCGACAGTGGCCAGCGAGTAACCGGCGGAGGTATAGAGCGAGAAGACGATGCCGGAAAGCCCTGCCAGCCCGCCAGAGATCGCATAGATGCCGATCGTGGTCGAGGCCAGCGGCACCCCCATCAGCCGTGCGGCCTGCTGCCCGCCGCCCAGGGCATAGACATTCTGGCCAAAGCGGGTGCGATGGGCGACGATGATCCCCACCAGGAAGGTCAGCACCATCACCCCGCCGATCAGGCGGAACCGCCCGCCCGAGGGGGCTTTCCAATAGAGATCCTGAAGCACGTCATAGAATTCATGCGTGATCGGCACGGATTCGGTGGACAGGACATAGGCCGCCCCGCGCGCAAGAAACATGCCGGCCAGCGTCACGATGAAAGGCGGCATTTCCAGGTAGTGGATCAGCGCCCCCATCGCGCCGCCAAAGGCGGTTGTGATCACCAAGACCAGCGCAAAGGCCATCAGCGGATGGATCGACGTTTCGCGCAGGATCACCGCCAGAAACACACCGGTAAAGGCGATCACCGATCCGATCGACAGATCAATACCGCCAGAAAGGATCACAAAGGTCATCCCGACCGCGGCTATCCCGAGAAAGGCGTTGTCGGTCAGCAGGTTGGCCACCACGCGCGTGGACAGCATCGACGGGTAGGCATAGCCACAGAGCGCAAAGGCCAGCACAAAGGTTGCAAGGGTTATGATCAGCGGCAAATGGGTGGAACGGATCATTGCGCCGCCTCCTCTTTCGGTTTGGATTGCCCAGGGTCCTGGCGGGGTTCCGTCGCCCGCAGCATATAGAGCAGATAGCTGATGCGCGGCGACTGGATCACCAGGATCGCGAGGATCAACAGCGCCTTGATCACCAGGTTGAATTCGGGCGGCAGGCCAGACAGCAGGATCACTGAATTCACCGACTGGATGATCAACGCGCCAATCAACGATGCCAGGATCGAGAACCGCCCGCCCAGCAGCGAATTGCCTCCGATCACCACCGCAAGGATTGCATCCAGCTCCAACCAGAGGCCCGCATTGTTGGCGTCCGCGCCCTTGATATCGGCGGCAACGATCACCCCGGCCAAAGCCGCACAAAAGCCCGAGACCAGATAGACGCAGATCAGCAAGACACGCGAGTTGATCCCGGCAAGGCGCGAGGAACGTTCGTTGATGCCGATGGATTCGATCAGCATGCCCAGCGCGGTGCGGCGCACCGCCAGCATCATCAGCACGCCCAGAACGATCCAGATCAGGATCGGCGTCGGCACGCCTGCGATGGTGCCCGCGCCGAGGTGGATCAGCCCTTCGTTCATAAAGGTCAGGATCTTACCCTCGGTGATGAGCTGGGCAATGCCCCGCCCGGCCACCATCAGAACCAGCGTCGCGACGATCGGCTGGATGCGCAGCACTGCAACCAGCACCCCATTCCACATCCCACAGAGCCCGCCTGTCGCCAGCGCGGCCAGCAGGGCCGTGCCCCAGCCGTGCCCGTCCACCACCATGGAGGCCGCGACGGCACCGGAAATCGCCATCACCGCCCCTACCGACAGGTCGATGCCACGGGTGGCAATGACCAACGTCATGCCAATGGCCAGAAGCGCAACCGGCGCGCCCCGGTTCAGCACGTCAATGAGGTTGCCGAACATGCGGCCGTTGCGAAAATCAATGTGAAAGAAATCCGGCAGCACGATCACATTGAGCAGCAAGGCCACGCCAAGAATGATCAATTGTGGTGTAATCCGGCTCAACACCGAGGATTTGGGTCCAGGCATCAGCATCAGGCTGTCTCCACTGTGGCGGCGGCCTCGTCGGCAATCGCGCGCACAATATTATCGGGGGTGATCTGGTCGCCGGTCAGCTCGCTCACCTGTCGGCGATCCCGCAGCACAACCACGCGGGTGGAATAGGCCACCAGCTCCTCCAGCTCGGAGGAGGCAACCAGCAGCGCCATGCCGTCTTCGCGCAATTGTTCGATCAGGGCGATGATCTCGGCATGGGCGCCGACGTCAATGCCGCGTGTCGGCTCGTCCAGGATCAGGAATTCCGGGTTGGTCGCCAGCCAGCGCGCCAAAAGCGCCTTTTGCTGGTTGCCACCGGACAGCAGCCGGATCGGCATGTCGAGGCTGGCCAATCGGATATCAAGCGCCCGCACGTAGCTTTCGGCGATCTCGTTGATCTTGGCGCGCGGGATCGGGCGCATCCAGCCCTGCCGCGCCTGAAGGGCCAGGATGATATTGTCGCGCACGGACAAATCACCCACGATGCCTTCGGTCTTGCGATCCTCGGGACAGAGCGCAAAGCGATGTGCCACCGCATCCCGCGGCCGGTTGATGGTGATGTCCTGACCGCGCAGCTTGATCTTGCCGCCATCGGCCTGCACCACGCCAAAGATCAGATTGGCAGTCTCTGTCCGCCCCGAACCAAGCAGCCCGGCCAGACCGACAACCTCGCCTTCGTGCAGCTCCAGCGAAAACGGTTCGATCATGCCCCGTTTGGACAGGTTTTGGATTTCAATCAGCGTTTTGCCGACCGCGCCGGTCTTGCGTTCCTGCACCCGGGCCTCCAGCTGACGCCCGAGCATCAGGGTCACCACATCCTTGGGCGTGACATCCTGAAGGAGCCGGGTGCCCACCACGCGGCCATTGCGCAGCACCGTCGCCCGGTCAGAGATATCAAAGACCTGATCGAGGAAATGGGTGATGAACACGATCGCCAGACCGCGCGCCTTGAGCTGGCGAATGACGGAAAACAGCAGCTGTACCTCGTCGCGGTCCAGGCTGGCGGTGGGTTCATCAAGAATGAGAACCTTGCCGGACATCTCGACCGCGCGGGCAATCGCGACCACCTGCTGGATGGCCACGGAATAGGCGCTCAGGGGTTCTGCCGGGTCGATATCCAACCCGTAGCCAGACAACGTCGCCCGTGCCGAGGCGTTCATCTTGCGGCGCGACACGATCCCGTAGCGCACGGGCTGTCGCCCCAGAAACAGGTTCTCTGCCACCGTCAGATTGGGCAACAGGTTGACCTCCTGGTAGACCGTGCCGATGCCCAGCTTCTGACTGGCCGCCGTCGACTGCGGGTTCACCTCTTGCCCATCAAGCGTGATGGTGCCGCCGTCGCGCTGATAGGCGCCGGTCAAGCATTTGATCAACGTGGATTTTCCCGCACCGTTTTCGCCAAGCAGCGCGTGAACCTCACCCGGGTACAAGCGCAGCTCTACATCGTCCAGCGCAATGGTTCCGGGGAAAAACTTGGATATACCCTGTGCATGCAGCACCGGGCGAATGTCATCAGTCATAATCAGACTCTTACCGGATGGACCGTATTCTGCCTACGAAAAGGATGCCGGGCCACAAGAAGCCCGGCACCCGGACGAGACGTGAAGGAGGGTCTCGTCAGAAAGATCCTCAGTAGCCGAGGTCTTTCTTGGCTTCATAGATCGCCTGGTTGTCGTCAGCCGAGGTGAACAGGCGGGATTCGGTCTGGATCCACTTGCCCGGCTCGGTGCCATCGGCGAGATAGGCTTCCAGCGCATCAAGCGCAGGACCGGCCATGTTGGGGGTCAGTTCGATCGTGGCGTTCATTTCGCCATTGGCAATCGCCAGATGCGCGTCCGGAACGGCGTCGATCGCAACGATCTTGATGTCCTCGCCCGGCGCCAGCCCGGCTTCCTTGATGGCCTGGATCGCGCCCACTGCCATGTCGTCGTTATGGGCATAAAGCGCGCAGATGTTCTCGCCGCCTTCTGCCTTCAAGAAGCTTTCCATCACGACCTTACCCTGCGCGCGGGTGAAATCCCCGGTCTGGCTGCGCACGATCTTCAGGTTGTCATGGCCCGCGATGCCTTGCTCAAAGCCGGTTTTGCGGTCGATTGCCGGCGACGAGCCGGTGGTGCCCTGAAGCTCCACGATACGGCAGTCTTCGCCCGCCATCTCGCTCACCAGCCATTCGCCAGCCACCTTGCCCTCATGCACCAGATCCGATGTCACCGCGGTCAGATAGAGCGACTTGTCCGCGTCCACAGTCCGGTCCAGCAGAACCACCGGAATATCGGCGTCCTGGGCCTCTTCCAGAACCTCGTCCCAACCGGTTGCAACAACCGGCGCCACCAGGATCGCGTCGACCCCTTGAGCAATAAAGCTGCGAATCGCCTTGATCTGATTTTCCTGCTTTTGCTGTGCGTCAGCAAATTTCAGATTGATCCCGCGGCGCTCTGCTTCCTGCTTGGTCACGGTCGTTTCTGCCGCACGCCAACCGGACTCAGATCCAATCTGGCTAAACCCGATGGTCATATCCCCGGCCATGGCGGCAACAGGTGAAAAAGCGATAGCAGTCGCCAAAAGCGTGTTTTTAAGTTTCATGATTTCCTCCCTAGCGAAGCAACCTCCCGCTTCGCCACATCATTAAGTATTATTTTATTACCTTTGTAAACCGTGATGTGAACATGACCTTGAGCGCACCAGCAAAGGACAGGGTCCAACAGCTGGTGCGCTAGATTAGATATTTGATTTAAAATGATATTTTTACATTCCCGGCAAGCCGCTTAGACATGCGGTCAGGAATGAGAGGCCACAACAGACCCGCTTCTTGTCGGCACCGCCAAGAGATTTCCGCAACCCCAGCGCGACTCCCCGCGCTAGTGCTCGGTCTGAGAGTCTCTCTCCAGAGTGTCCAAGGCCTCCTCCAGATCGTCCTGATCTTCGCTCGGCACCGAGTAGGCGCCATTCAACCATTTCGCCAGGTCAAGATCGGCGCAACGCTTGGAGCAAAACGGGCGATAGGCATGCACCGTGGGCTCGCTACAGATCGGGCAGGACATCACAACACCTCGGACAATGGCAAACGACCGCGCTTGCGCTGCAATTCGAAATGGCCAAGCGTCGTCCATCCCAGCAGCGAGGTTTCCTCCGGGTCGGTCTTGAAGGCCGCGCGCAACGCGTTTTCAAAGGCGCGGCGGTCTTTTTTCGGCATCGGGGCGACGTCAATCACGATCTGACCGCCCAACCCCATGCACCGCAGCGCACGCGGCAGCCCACGGGCACAGGCCATATTGGCCTTCACCCCCGCCGCAAGCGAAGTGTCGCTGCCGGTGTTCACGTCAACAGCCACCAGCGCGCGCGTTGGCTCCACATAAAGGAAGCCTCCCCCGCCAAGGGCAATACGCCCGCTGCGCAGCTCATCCAGCGCTTCCAGCACGCCGCAGCGATCAAAGCCACCCGCGGCCTGCTCCACCTGCGCCGGTTCAACCCACTCGCGCCAGGCGGTAAGATGCGGCGCATCGCCTTCGTGCAAGGTCTCGACCTCGGTGCCGAGATCATCGACCACCTGCCGCGCCGCAGTGACCATGGCGCCGATATCCTCGGCAATCTCCTCCGGGTCCGCCCCGGCACAGGCGGAGCGCAGGATCAGGCCAAACCCGGCGCCTTCCATTTCCTCATGCGCGATTTCCAGCAAGCGATCCCGCTCATCCTCATCGCGAATGGCGCGAGAGATATTGAGCCCCGGCGCATCCGGCGTGACAATGGCATAGCGGCTCTTGAACAACAGCTTTTGCGTCACCGGCAGCGCCTTGCCCGACTCCGCATAGCCGCTCACCTGCACCAGCAGCAATTGCCCCGGGGCCAGCCCCTTGACCTGCCGCAAGAACGCTGGCCCATCCGGCGTGGTCAGGAACATGCCGCCCTGCCCCTTCACCGGCCGATCCGCGCGCGCGCGGTATATGGTCCCCGGCAGCGGTGCCTCGCCCGCAATGAGGAAATCCTCAAGCGTGCCATCCACCATCAGCGCGGCAGCTTCCTGCCCGTTGATATGGTCGAGAATAATCTGACGGCCCTTCATTGCATCTGATCCTTGTAGAGCGGGTACCCCGCAGCCTGTAACAGCACCGCCGTTTCCGCAAGCGGCAGGCCGACGATGCCGGTAAACGATCCGCTGATCCAGGGAATGAGCGCCCCGGCCGGACCCTGAATGGCATAGGCCCCCGCCTTGCCCTCCCAGTCCCCGGTGGCGAGATAGCCGTTCAGCTCCTCATCCGACAGGCGTTTCATCTTCACCTGGCTGACCACGTCGCGCTGCCAGAGCTGATCGCCCCGCCGCAGCGCCACCGCCGTAATCACCCGATGCCGCCGCCCCGAGAGCGCCAGCAGGAATTGCGCGGCCTCGCCAGCATCGCGTGGCTTGCCCAGAATGCGACGCCCCAGCGCCACCGTGGTATCCGCACAAAGCACAAGATCCGACGCCTCTGCCGCAACCGCGCGCACCTTGTCACGCGTCACCCGCATGCAATAGTCGCGCGGCAACTCCCCCTTCAACGGGGTTTCATCCACATCAGGGGGGCGCACGTCATCCGGCACGATACCCAATTGCCCCAGCAGCTCCAGCCGTCGGGGACTGCCCGATCCGAGAATGAATGCCATCGCCAAACTCCTTGTTCTGCCCCCTCATAGGCAACGACATCATCGCTGCAAAGAGGTGCGCCAGACTTTCATCTTTTCTAAAATATCCCCGCCGGAGGCCGCTGCCCCACAGGGGCAGCCAAAACAAAAGCCCGGCACCAAGGGCCGGGCTCTTCCTGTCTTGTCGGACCCCGCCTTACTTGAAGCGGTAGTTGATCCGGCCTTTGGTGAGGTCATAGGGGGTCATTTCCACCTGGACCTTGTCGCCTGCGAGGACCCGGATGCGGTTTTTGCGCATCTTGCCTGCCGTATGAGCGATAATTTCATGGCCGTTTTCCAGCTCGACCCGAAACGTCGCGTTTGGCAGGAGTTCCTTCACGACACCGGGAAATTCGAGCGTATCTTCCTTGGCCATGTTGTCTCCATATCTGTGTTACCCCGAAAATTTCGGGACGTGCGCTTAAATGAGCGCATTTCTCCTGATTTTCAAGTGCGCTTTTATAGCAAGTCTTGGTAAACGACCCGTTGAATGCGGGTTTCCTGCTCGTCCCAATGGGTTCTGTTGCGCACAACACCGGTTTCGCGCACCTGTCCGATCAAACCAGGGGCCAGTTCGGCATAGGTCCAGCCGGGCTGATTCAGCTTGCCCTCGGCCAGCACGCCAGTGCTTGGAAAGCCCGTATCGGGTGGGCCAAAGATGCCGCCCATGCCGCTACTGACATCCACCGCCTCCGACCACTCCGCCGTTCCCACGATCGAGGCCATCGCCGTCACGCATTGCTGCTCCAGCGCCCGCGCCATGGCGCCGATCCGCACCCGCCAATAGCCCGCCAGCGCTTCGGTGCAGGAGGGCACAAGGATGATATCGGCCTCCGCCAGCGCCCGCGCCAGAAGGGGATATTCGCTGTCATAGCAGATCAGCACCCCGATCTTGCCCAGCGCGGTATTAAAGAGCTTCAGCGGCCCGCCGGACATGATCCCCCAGGGATCCCGCTCGAACATGGTCATGATCTGCTTGTCCTGATGATCCCGCTGCCCGCTGGGGGCATAGAACTCGGCCCGATTGACGGGCCGCGCGAAACCCGCCTCAACCGGGGCAGAGGCCCCAAGAATATAGACCCCATGCGCCGCCGCCAGCTTCAGATGCAGCGCCGCTACGTCTTCCATTTTTTCAGACACCGACCGGATCGAGGCCTCCAGATCCCCGGCAATCGCCGCGCCATCCAGTGTCGCCAGCTCCATCGCGGCATATTCGGGAAACACCAGCAAATCAGCGCCTTGCCCCGCCGCCTCCCCCACCCAGGACGAGAGCTTGTCCTCATATTGCGCCCAGCTCTCGAGATAATCGAGCGGATACGCCGCGGTTGCGATTTTCATGCCAGATCTCTCCCTTTGCGTCACGTGCCAGCCCTAGAGCATCGCCCTAGCGCATTCAATCAAAACGGAAAAGACGCAGCTCATCGCAGGATCAACGCCCCAACACCGCGCCGGCGACCTGATGCTACAAATCGCGGATCCAGAACTGGAGCGGCTTTTTGGTGCTCTCGCTTTGATCGATATCTTTCCAGGTGAACTCGGCCACGACGCCGGGCAGCGGTGCATAGCCCCGCTTGCGCCAGAATGGATCCAGCGGCGCGTAATCCTCGGGTCGCAAAGGATGGTCGGCGGGCCGCTGCACCCCGCAGAAGGCCGCCTTCTTGAAACCAAGCGCCCGAGCGTGCGATTCGCGTGCGTCAAAGAACCCGTGCCCGGCCCCCTGCCCGCGATATCCCGGCAACAGCACCGATTCGGCGCAGTAGAAAATCTCGTCCAGATCCAGCCCGCTGCCCGCAAAGGCCGCCGCAAAATCAACGGCGTGATCGGCGAGCGGCACCCCGGTCGCGGCCCCAACCAGGGTCTCGCCCTCAAAGGCGCCCACCACGATCGCGCTGGCACTGTCCCGATAGCTTTGCAGATAGGTCCGCTCATAGGCGAGATCCCCATCATAGAGATAGGGCCAGGCGCGAAACACCTCGATTCGCAGCCGTGCGACATCCTCCAGCGCGGCCTCCAGCGCCGCGCCGCTCAAGGGCACGATTCGCAAGGACATCAGGCCGAGACCTGTTTGATCCAGTCAGAGAGGTTGTAATAGGTGGTCACCCGGGTGATCAGCCCGTCCCGCAGGTCAAAAAACGACCCCGCCGGCAGCTTGTAGCTCTGCTGGCGCGCCTCGGGCAGCCCCGCGTCGGTCTCCAGATAGGTGCCGTTCACAGTATATTCCGCCGCCGCGCGGGCGGCATCCGGTGTCGCAAAGATCACCATATCGGTGAGTTCTTCGCGATAGCAGCGGCTCATATGGGCGCAGAATTCGGCGAATTTTTCCTTGCCGACGCGGATGTTGCCCTCGTTGACGTGATGCGCCACGTCCTCCGCAAGGCAGGCGATCATGCCCTCGGTGTCTCCGGCGTTAAAGGCGGCAAAGTAGCGGGCGATGGTGTCGTTCATTCAAGTCTCCGTCGGAGGGCCCCAGCGCGTAATCAGACGCTCCAGGATCTGGTCTCGGGTTTGTCTGTAGCTCTCTAACTTGGCCTCCCGGCTTTCGCCCAGCCCAGTTGGGTCCATTATTGGCCAATATTCGACATCGAGGTGAAAAAAACGGGTCAATTCCAACGCCCGGCGCTGGCTCGCGGGCGACAAGGCGATCACCAGATCATAAGAGGATATATCATCGCCCCATTGCTCCATCTCGTCAAAAGAGCGCGACCGGTGGCGCGACAGTTCGACGTCGATTTCCTGACAGACGGCGATGCAGAAACCGTCGATTTCCAGATCGTTCTTGACCCCGGCGGATTGAACGTAAGTGCCGGTGCCATAGAGCTTTTTCATGATCCCCTCGGCCATCGGGGACCGGACCGCATTGTGGTCACAGCAGAACAGGACGGACTGCGGCAGCTCCTCCACGCATCAGCCTCCGAAATGCAGGACGCAAATCAGCGTGAACAGGCGGCGGGCGGTGTCTGTATCGACCTCGGCCTTGCCCTCCAGCCGCTCTTGCAGCACCCGACTGCCTTCGTTGTGGATGCCGCGCCGGGCCATGTCGATGGTCTCGATCTGGCTCGGCGGCAGGGTTTTCACTGCGTTAAAATAACTCTCGCAGATTTGGTAGTAATCCTTCACCACCTGCCGAAAGGGCGACAGCGACAGGTGAAACTCCGCCGCCTTGTCGCCACTCTCGGTGGTGACGTCAAAGACCAGCCGCTTTTCACGAATCGAAAGACCCAGATGATAGGGGCCATCCGGCAGCCCCCGCTCCTCGCGCTTGGGCAGGCTAAAGCTGTTCTCTTCGATCAAATCAAACAGGGCCACCTTGCGCTCCTGCTCGATCTCCGGCGTTGGCGGCGGCAGGTTGCGGTCGTCAAGTTCAATGTGGCTGATCCGGCTCATGGCTCTGGTCCCAGTTTATCTCTCATAGGGAAATAGCGGATCGTTCGCCCGCACACAATTGCGCGCAATCCCCTGCCCTCACAATCCCCGCGCAAGTGTCGCGTGAGCGCGTCATTAAAACGAACGGGCTGCTGGCAAAACAGGTCTGTCGCGCCTTGGCGTCAACCATCTGTTAACCTTAGTCGCGCTCTGATCGACCCGTGTCACGGCTTTGGGATTTGGCTCTGGCACCGAACAGGCTCAGCGCAGCGGTGGGCAGCCCGCCGCGCTGAGCCTCCATATTGCCCCCCTGCGCGGGATCGCTTGATGGCCTCACTCCGGGCTGTTCAGACTCTCCAGCCGTGCCAGAACCGACAGGCCGTGTGCCTCCAGGCTTTCGCTTTTTGCCAGCGTTGCCGCCGCGGGACCAATGGCCTTCAACGCGTCCGGGGTCATCTGGCTCAGGGTGGTGCGCTTGATGAAATCCATCACCGAGAGGCCGGAGGAAAACCGTGCCGAACGCGCGGTCGGCAACACGTGGTTTGGACCGCCGACATAATCGCCGATTGCTTCGGGCGTGTAGTGGCCCATAAAGATGGCACCGGCGTGAATGGTCTTGAGGCTCAGCGCGGCCGGATCCGCCACGCAGAGCTCCAGATGCTCCGGTGCGATCCGATTGGACAGCGCCGCCGCCTCATCCAGGTCGCGCACGGTGATCACCGCGCCGAAATCGCGCCAGCTGGCGCCCGCAATCTCGCGCCGTTGCAGGGTTTCCAGCCGTTTCTCGACCGCCGTGGCCACCGCCCGGCCAAACTCCGCATCATCGGTGATCAGAATCGACTGCGCGCTTTCGTCGTGCTCGGCCTGGCTCAGCAGATCCAGCGCGATCCAGTCCGGGGTGTTGGTCTTGTCGGCGATCACAAGAATTTCCGAAGGGCCCGCGATCATGTCGATGCCGACCTTGCCGAACACCCGCCGCTTCGCCGCCGCCACAAAGGCATTGCCGGGGCCGGTGATCTTGTCCACGGGCGCGATGGTTTCGGTGCCATAGGCCAGCGCCGCGATCGCCTGCGCGCCACCAACGCGGTAGATCTCGTCGACGCCGGAAATCCGGCAGGCCAGCAAGACCAGCGGGTTGATCTGCCCATCCGGCGTCGGCACCGTCACCGCAAGCCGCTCCACGCCCGCGACCTTGGCCGGGATCGCGTTCATCAGCACGGACGACGGATAGCTCGCAAGACCGCCGGGCACATAAAGCCCCGCCGCCGAGACCGCCGACCAGCGCCAGCCCAGCGTCGCGCCGGTCTCGTCAGTCCAGCTTTGGTCCTCGGGCATCTGTTGCGCGTGATAGGCGCGGATCCGCTCTGCCGCGAGTTCAAGTGCGGCGCGCTCTGCTTCGGAGACGCCCGCGATGGCGGCATCCACCTCGGCCTCGCTGATGCGCAGCTCGGTGGCCTCCGACAGGGTCATCCGGTCGAATTTCGCCGTCAGATCCAGCAGCGCCTGATCGCCCCGATGCCGCACATCCCCAATAATATCTGCAACGATCGCATCCACATCCGGGCTGTCTTCACGCTTGGCGCCCAGAAGCGTGGTGAAGGCTTGTTCAAACGTGGCATCCGTGGTGTCGAGGAAAACGGGCATGGCGGCCTCCTTCAGGGTTTGGCCCTGCTTAAACCGCCACCCTGCCCGCCTCAAGCCTGTCTGTCAGTCCCCGTGCTGCGGCACGTGGCCCGAGGGGGCGCGGTATGGACGGGTGACATCCTTCAGCGTGACCTCCAACGCCTCGACCGAAAGGCGAATCGCGCCGTCGCCCGCCAAGGTCAGCAGAACTTGCCCAGCGCCGTCCTCATCGGGCTCAAAGCTCACCGCCAGCAGGGAGAGGATGATGTCCTTGTCGGTGCGGTCCACCCCCTGCGAGGCCACCGCCAGCACATTCTCCACCACCAGAAGCGACTGCACCCGCTCATAGGCCCGCCCCCGCCGTTCCGCCGCCGTGCGGTCCTCCCAGCGGAAGCGGTTCAGCAGAATCGCAAAGCGGCGCGCGGAGGGGCGCCAGGTCATTTCCGTGACCGGGAACACCGCATCCTGCGCCAGCGAGGAAATCACCTCCAGGTCGGCGGCCTCATAGGCCCCGAGGTTCAGCGGGCGTTCTCGCCCGTCGTCAAAGCGCGCATCCGACATCATTCTTCCTTGATGCGTTCGATTTTCGCACCCACGGCAGAGAGCTTGCGCACCACATGCTCATAGCCGCGATCAAGGTGATAGACCCGGCTCACGCGGGTTTCCCCTTCGGCCGCCAGACCGGCGAGAATCAGTGACACGGAGGCGCGCAAATCTGTGGCCATCACCGGCGCACCTTTCAGCTGTTTCACCCCTGTCACCGTCGCGGTGCCGCCGTGGACATCAATCTGAGCGCCCATACGAATCAGCTCCGGCGCATGCATGAAGCGATTCTCGAAGATTTTCTCTTCCAGCGTTGCCACCCCGTCGGCGGTACACATCAAGGCCATCATCTGTGCTTGCAGGTCGGTGGGAAAACCCGGGAAGGGCTCGGTCACCACATCGACCGCGCGCACGCGGTCCATTTTTCGCCTTACTTTCAGACCCTTGTCGGTTTCGGTGATCTCCACCCCGGCCTCTTCGAGCTTTTGGCAGAAGGCCTCCAGCAGGCTTCGCTTTCCGCCCAAGAGCTCCACCTCGCCGCCACAGATCGCGGGGGCCAGCATATAGGTGCCCAGCTCGATACGGTCGCTCACCACCGGGTGAGTCGCGCCGTTCAGCCGATCCACACCCTGGATGGTAATCGTATCGGTGCCGTCGCCCTCGATCTGCGCCCCCATGGCACGCAGACAATTTGCCAAATCAATGATCTCGGGCTCCCGCGCGGCGCGTTTCAGCACGGTTGTGCCCTTGGCCAGGGTCGCGGCCAGCAGCGCGTTTTCCGTCGCACCGACCGACACAAAGGGAAACTCCACCACGCCGCCGCGCAGCCGCCCGCCGGGGGCCTTGGCATGCACATAGCCATCGCGCAGATCCATCTCTGCGCCCATAGCTTCCAGGGCTTTCAGGTGCAGATCCACCGGACGGGCGCCAATCGCACAGCCGCCGGGCAGTGACACCACCGCATGGCCATCCCGCGCCAGCATCGGACCCAGCACCAGAATCGAGGCCCGCATCTTGCGCACAATGTCATAATCCGCCGTGTGGTTGTTGAGCCCATGGCTCGACATCGCCAGGACCTTGCCCCCCTGAAGCGCCGAGACCTCGGCCCCCAGCGATTGCAGCAGAGCGGTCATGGTGCGGATGTCACTCAGGCGCGGCGCATTGGTCAATGTCAGCGGCTCGTCGCTGAGCAATGTCGCCGGCATCAACGTCAAACAGGCGTTCTTTGCGCCCGCAATCGGGATCTCTCCGTTGAGCGGCCCGTTGCCGGTTACCAAAATCGAATCCATCTGCTCTATCCTTTCGCGTCGCCGGAAGCGTCGTCTTTTTGCGTTGACCGGGCCTTTGCCTGTGCCTTGCGCCGGGCCATATTCGCCTTCAGCGCCGCTTTCAGGCGGTCCTCACGAGAGGGTTCAGACGGGGTGCCGGAGGGTTTCTTTTTCTCTGCCATGAAACTTCTCTAACTTAGTCGAAAAAAAGCGTCCAGATGCTCTTGCATCCCCCCGCGAATATGCATAGAAGCCCGCTCACGGCGCTGCTGTAGCTCAGAGGTAGAGCACTCCCTTGGTAAGGGAGAGGTCGAGAGTTCAATTCTCTCCAGCAGCACCATTACCCCCCTATACGACAAAACTGCAGCATGCACCTCAATATCTGGTGTATAGCCGGGCTTTACGCCACATGCCCTGGCGGGCCGCAGATGCGGAATGGAAGCGGTGTCAGTCGCGCGGGTTTCAGGCGAGTCTCAAAAACCGCTCGATTTCCACCGGCAGTTTGACGCAAAAAGGAAGCGAGCAGGACCAAAAACCTGCCGCGATCAATACATCGCTTCCGTCAGGCCGGTCCTTTGGCAGCGGCCTGAGCAACGCAGCAAGATGGGGACTGACATGGAACAAATAATAGAGCAAGCGGGCGCAATGTGGCCGCTGATCATCAGCGGCACCAAGGCGGTGGTGGTTCTGATCATCGGCTGGATGGCCGCTGGGATGATTTCATCTGCCGTGCGCAAACGTATCAATAAAACACCGCGAATCGACCCGACTCTCGGGAACTTTGCCGCCAGCGCTGTGCGCTGGGTGCTGCTGGCGATTGTGGCTGTTGCCGTATTGGGCATTTTCGGCATCGAGGCGACCAGCCTTGTCGCCATGCTCGGCGCCGCAACCCTGGCCATTGGCCTGGCCCTGCAAGGCACGCTGAGCGATCTGGCCGCCGGCGTGATGCTGGTATTGTTTCGCCCCTATAAGCTGGGGCAATTCGTGGATATCGGCGGCACATCGGGCACCGTGAAGGATCTCAATCTCTTTGTGACCGAGCTGGTGACCGCGGACAACGTGCAGATAATCGTGCCCAACGGCAAGGCCTGGGGCGCAATCATCACCAACTTCTCGGCGCATGACACGCGTCGGCTCGATATCACCTATGGCATCGACTACGGCGACAATATCGAGACCGCCAAGGGCATTATTCTGCGTTTGGCCGAAGCGGACGCGCGGGTTCTGTCGGATCCCGCCCCCTGGGTGCGGGTGACCAACCTCGGGGACAGCTCCGTCGACGTCACCACCCGCCTTTGGTGCAAGGCCGAGGACTATTGGGAACTGAAATGGGCGATGATTCAGGGCGTGAAGGAAGCATTTGACGCCGAGGGCATCTCCATCCCCTATCCGCATAGCGTGGAAATCCAAAAAGAGGGCTGACCCGGCAGAAAACCGGATCACCAAACGGGGCGCTGCGGCGCCCCGTCCTGTTTCACGCTCAGATCGCCACCCCTTGTTTCAAGGCCGATGCCCAGCCCATGCCCGGCATCCTGTCTTGCATTGCGTTTCGCCCTGCGCCGGATTGGCGTGCGCCCTCGCCACCTTGGGCGCCTGCGGTGTCGGAAACGGACGGGCGGCGCGGCGCCACGCCATAGTGCAACGTGCGGCCGTCATCGGTCACAAACGCCCAACGCGCCAAAAGCAACTGAAGATGACGCCGCTCCTGCCCCGTCTCATCGCAGGAGGTCACCGCGCGCCATGCGCCCTCGCATTGCACCGGCAATTGGATATCCGTAATCGGACGCATCTCGACCCCGCGGCGACTGTCAGCAGCCTGGGCCTGGGCGAACATATAGCGGAGCTGACTATAGAGGGCCTGGAAATGGGGCCGCCGACGTCCGGCAAAAACCGCCGTCACCTTGCCACCCTCGGCGTTGAGCGCCTGCACGGTGCAATCCCCGCGCGAGGTGGTGCCAAAAACCGGCACCATCGCCAACTGCACCTGAATAAGCCCGCCTTTGAACAGGCCGGAATCTTCGTATTCGGGGGAAACTTTATGACGCGCGCGCCGGTCGAGTTTGGGAGCGTTAATCAACATGGCATCTTATCAATTAGCTGGAATCGGGATTCTGACACATCTGTGCATTCGCATATAGTTCAGCGCCTTCGTTAATAATCTGTGTCGTCAGACCCGCAATTCCGCGCCTTCACCGCTCTAGCCCCCCGCATCATATCGACCGCCCCCTGCGCCAAGCGGGCGGTCAATGCCTTGGACTGCTCAGCCCGGGAGCTTACCTGTTGTCACATAGGTCAGAATGTCCACCACCTGACGGGGGGACTGGGCGACGGCAAGCGCGGCGGCATGAACTTCCTTCAGCGCATGCGCATGCTCGGGCTCACTCAGGACCACAAGGGACTTGCCCAAAGCAGCCGCATATCCCGCGTCAAAGGCCGCGTTCCATTGCTTGTATTTCTCACCGAAGCGCACAACCACCACATCGGCCTCCTCGATCCCCTTGCGGGTGCGAATCGCGTTGAGCTTGGCCCCCTTGTGGTCGTGCCAGAACGTCGAGTCCTCCGCCCCGAGAATCGCGACTCCGCAATCGTCCGAGGCATCGTGATCCGTGACGGGCCCGTCAAAACGCGCATCAAGCGCCTGTGCGCCTTCAACGATTTCAGCGCGCCAATCGCTGTGAATTTCACCGGAAAGATAAACATTTAGGGTCATTTTGTGCTCCTGTTGTCTGGGCAATATCGAAACTGTCGCCACAAGACCTAGCCGCTTCGTTGCGGCGCGCCAACCCGGGGCACCAACCCAGAGCACAGATCCGCGACAGCGTAAAATCTGCGTGTGCCTGAGCGCCGTTAAGCGGAAGGAAAAGAAATTACGACAGGCTTCGACTGTCTTTGCGCGCACCCGCCTAAGATACGTCCTTCGAAGGGGATCTGTGTATGAGTATGTTCCTGCGGTTCTGGAAAAACACCGCCATGAGCCTGAAGCTGCCCGTGACCATCGCGGTGCCAGCGATTGTTCTCCTCCTCGTGGCGGGCAGCGTGGTAACGATTCGCGCGGTAAGCGAATTCAGCGATGAACAGCGGGTGGCCTATCGCACCCTCCTGAACGAACGTGCCAACGCGTTGGAGACCTGGCTGAACGACCTGAACGCAGAGGTCGGCGCCCTGGCGCTGAACGGGTCCGTCAACCTCGGGATCAAGGACTTTGGCCGTGGCTGGATGCCGGTCGACGGCGAGGAACCATCGGCCTATCTGCGCCGTCTCTACGTGGATGAGAACCCCAATCCGTCCGGACAGCGAGACGAGCTCCTGGCCGCCGAGGACAAATCGGTCTGGACGCTCCGCCACAAGAAATACCACGAAGGATTTCGCGCCTATCAACAGGCCCGCAATTTCCATGATATGTTCCTGATCGGCCCGAATGGAAACGTGATCTACTCGGTCTTCAAAGAGAGCGATTTTGCCACCAATCTTCTGGACGGGCCCTATAAGGACAGCGGCCTGGGCGAGGCCTATCGCGGCGCCCGGGAGCTGGAAAGCGGCCAGGCCTTCATGAGCAGCCTGAAAGGCTATGGGGCAAGCAATGGCGCACCGGCGATTTTCATTGCCGCTCCGGTGTATAACGGCATGTCCTTTGCCGGTGTCGTTGCGGTTCAGGTGCCCGTCACCCGCATGAATGAGATCCTCGCGCAATCCGATCTTCTGGGGGAAACGGGCCTTGTTTACATGGTCGATAGCAATGGCATTGCCACGTCATCCTCGCCACATGAAGGCGGGCATCAGGTGCTCGAGCCGCTGCCCACAACCGAGGCCATCTCTGCCGCGATCACCGGTGAGCAACGCTATCTTCCGCATACGCCGGGCCTGGAGGATGGCGACGTGATTGCAGTTACGGACAGCATTCGGATCCCCAACGGGGAATCCTGGGGCGCGGTCCTTGAAATCAATTACGACGAGGCCACGACCCATGTCACAGCCCTGATCCGAAACTCCTTGCTGACGGCGCTTGGCGTCTCTCTGGGCGTTTTGTTCTTCTCTTGGCTTGCCGCGCGCACCGTGACGCGCCGGGTGGAGGCGCTGAACCACGACATGCACGCGGTTGCCGATGGCAAATACGACACCATCATCAGAGGCACCGACTATGGCGATGAATTCGGCCAAATCACGCGCACGCTAGAGGTGTTCAAGGGCGACCTGAAGGTGGCCGAACAGGCCGAACAGGAACGCCAGCACAAACAGGCGGAACAGGACGAGGTTGTCGCGCAGCTCAGCGGCGGGTTGGTGCAACTGGCGAAGGGTAACCTGACCCATGAGATCACCACCGCCTTCCCCGAAGAACATGAAAAGCTCCGCCTTGATTTCAACAGCGCTGTCTCCCGCCTCTGTCTGTTGGTCAACGAAGTCATTGACGCGGCACAAAGCATCCGCGCCGGCGCACTGGAGATCAATCGCTCCTCCGGCGATCTGTCGCAACGCACGGAAGCCCAGGCCGCCACGCTGGAAGAAACCGCCGCGGCGCTGGACGAGCTCACTGCAAGCGTAAGATCCTCCGCCGAGGGGGCCCAAAGCGTGGACGGCATCGTCAAGGAGGCGCGCTCCGAGGCGGATCAGAGTGGCACCGTGGTTCAAAACGCGGTCACGGCCATGACCGAGATCGAGACCTCGGCGAACCAGATTTCGCAGATCATCGGCGTCATCGACGACATCGCCTTTCAGACCAATCTGCTGGCACTGAACGCAGGGGTCGAAGCCGCCCGCGCAGGAGAGGCAGGCCGTGGTTTCGCCGTTGTTGCCGCCGAGGTGCAAACCCTGGCGCAACGCTCCGCCAATGCGGCAAGCGAGATCAAGGCGTTGATTCAGAACTCCGGCGAGCAGGTCGGCCGCGGTGTGGACCTGGTTGGCAAGGCCGGACAAGCGCTCGAAAGCATCGTCGCCCGAGTGTCGCATATTGCGAGCCTGATTTCAGAAATCGCCGAAGGTGCAGGGGAACAATCCACCGGTATTGCCGAAATCAACACCGGCATGTCGCAGCTCGATCAGGTCACCCAGCAAAACGCCGCGATGGTCGAAGAGGCCACCGCCGCCAGCCAGTTGCTGAATAATGACGCTGACAAGCTGGCCGACCTCGTATCGCGATTTGAAACCGGGCGGAGCGATCCGCACCACCGCGAAGACATGCCCGTGATCAAACCGACCGCCCATGGCGACGTCTGGGACACAGAGGATGACATCATCCTCCCCGCAGCGCCGGCCGAAGCCCACGATGGCAATGCGGCACGGGCAATCTGGCAGGACTTCTAAAGTCGAGACATTCTTTTTCGACGCATCGAAGGCGCGATCGCCGCGACAATAGCATCAGGAAGAACAGCCCGCAGAACCGGGGCTGTTCTTCCTCATCAATCCTGGCCCGTTCAGATCAAACCGGCAAATGCCATCGCCGCGTCGATCTGCGCCTTGGTGCTGTCTGCCAGCTCGGTCAGCGGCGAGCGCACCTCTTCGGAGCACAGCCCCAGTTTTGACAGGCCGTATTTCGCGCCCACCAGCCCCGGCTCGACAAAGATCGCCTCGTGCAACGGCATCAGACGATCCTGATATTCCAGCGCTTTTTTGTAGTCGCCCGCCAGGGTCGCGGCCTGGAATTCGGCGCAGAGCTTGGGTGCCACATTCGCAGTGACAGAGATACAGCCAACACCGCCATGGGCGTTAAAGCCCAGCGCCGTGGCATCCTCGCCGGAGAGCTGGATGAACTCCGCACCGCAGCTGGCCCGCTGCTGGCTGACGCGGGCCAGATCGCCGGTTGCATCCTTGACGCCGACCATGCGCGGCAGCTTGGAAAGCTCGCCCATGGTGGCCGGGGTCATATCCACAACCGAACGGCCGGGGATGTTGTAAATGATAATCGGAATATCGACACAATCATGAACAGCGGTGAAATGCGCCACCAGGCCGCGCTGTGTCGGTTTGTTGTAATAGGGCGTGACCACCAGCGCCGCGTCGGCACCGACCTTGGCGGCAAACTCGACCAGGCGAATCGCTTCGGTGGTATTGTTGGATCCCGCCCCCGCGATCACCGGAACCCGACCGGCGGTGGTCTCGACCACCACTTCGATCACGCGTTCGTGTTCCTCATGGGTCAGGGTCGGGCTTTCACCGGTGGTGCCCACCGGAACCAGACCGGCGGAGCCTTCCGCAATATGCCATTCCACCAAGTGTTTAAGCTTTTCCAGGTCCAACTCACCATTGCGAAACGGGGTGACGAGGGCTGGCATAGAGCCTTTGAACATGGGAATGCTCCAACTTTGGGTTTATGGACGGGCAAAAGCTTGCCCGGAGACACGCGCTGTCGGGGATTTGAGTTGCGCCCCTCTCCACACGCGGTATCGTCACAGCCTCTATCCCCGGAATGCTGGAAAAAGCAAGAGATGACACGCAGACTCGCCAGCTCGTTGTTGATTTGCGCGACCCTTTTTGGTGCCCCCGTTGCCGCGCGCGGGCTGGAGAGCGCTTGGTCCCTGATGCAGGATAAGAACTGGCTTGAGGCCCTGCGCGATGCGGGCGAGGTCGGCTCTATTGATCGTGATATTATTGCCTGGCACTGGCTGCGCAGCGGCGAGGGTAACCCGCGCGCCATCCTGGGTTTTCTGGAGCGGCGCCCCGACTGGCCCGGGCTCGATTATCTGCGCCGCCAGAGCGAAGAACCGATGGCAGAGGCCGACACCGCCAGCATCCTGACCTTCTACGACGGCTATGCCCCCCAGACCCCCGAAGGCGCGTTGAGCCTCGGCGAGGCGCAGATCAAGGCCGGGCAAAAGACCAAAGGCGAGGCCAGCCTTATAAACGCCTGGCGCAGCATGGCGATGCCAGAAGAGATGCAGAACGCCTATCTGTCGCGCCATGGCAAGCTGCTCGCCCCGCATCACGCGGCCCGGCTGGAGCAACTGCTCTGGGACGGGCACAAGGTTTCAAGCCGCCGCATGCTGGATCTGGTGGATGACAACAGCCGCCGCCTCGCCGAGGCGCGGCTGGCGCTGCAAGAACAGGAAAACGGCGTCGATGCCAAAATCGCCGCTGTGCCCGCCAGTTTGCAGGACGATCCCGGCCTTGCCTATGACCGGTTTGCCTGGCGGGACGCCAAGCGGCGGCAAGACGATGCCATCGCCATGATGCTGGAACGCTCCACCTCTGCCGAGGCTTTGGGCCAACCTGCCAAATGGCTGAACCGGCGGCGTGATTTTGCCCGCCAGCTGATGCGGGACGGCGAGAACACCCGCGCCTATAAGCTCGCCGCCTATCACTTTGCCAGCGCCGAGGATGGCTATGATTATGCCGATTGCGAATGGATTGCAGGCTATATCGCCCTGCGCAAACTGAACGACGCGGAGCTTGCCGCCTATCATTTCACCCGTTTCCTGGCGGCGGTCAAAACCCCGGTTTCGGTCGGCCGCGCGGGCTATTGGCTGGGCCGTGCCTATGCGCAGATGGGCGAGATCGACAAGGCCCATGCGGCCTATCGACTGGGCGCGAAATACCAGAGCTCTTATTACGGGCTGCTTTCGGCCCAGGCGCTTGGGCGCGGCTTTGATCCCGCCCTTGCCGCGCCGCGCGATGTGGACTGGAAACAGGCGCCCTTCCTCAAATCCTCGGTCTATCGGGCCGGCTTGGCGCTGTTGCAGGCTGGCGAGCTGTCGCTGGCAGAGCGCTTCCTGACCCATCTGGTCGAGGGCCTGCCGCCGGAACAGGCGCTGCAATTGGGGCAGATGGCGGTGGACATGGATCAGCCGCATCTGGCGGTGATGATCTCCAAACGCGCCGCGCAGGATGGGCTGGAGCTTGCCGGCGCCTATTATCCGCTGCATCCGCTTGCCAAGATGGATCTGCCCATGGCACCCGAGATGGCGCTCGCCATTGCCCGACGGGAGAGCGAGTTTGACCCGGTGGTGATCAGCCACGCCGGCGCGCGCGGATTGATGCAATTGATGCCTGCCACCGCCCAGCTGGTCGCGGGCGAGCTGGACATTCTGCCGGATCACAAGACCGCCCGCCTGACCGAGGACTGGCCCTATAACGCCCGCCTTGGCAGCCAGTATCTGGCGCGGCTTGCGGCGGAGTTCGATGGCAATGTGGTGCTGATGGCGGCGGGCTACAACGCCGGGCCACCCCGTCCGACTGCCTGGATGAAGCGCTACGGCGATCCGCGCGACCCATCTGTGGATGTGATCGACTGGGTGGAACATATCCCGTTCAACGAGACCCGCAACTACGTGATGCGGGTCACCGAGAGCCTGCCGGTCTATCGCGCGCGGCTGGGGCAAAACCCCCTGCCCGTCCCCTTTACGCAGGAGCTAGCGGGCCGCACGCTTCAGGTTTTCGCGCCAAAAGGTGAATAGCCCGGCCGCCACCACCAAACCGGCGCCGATGACCACATTGATCCGCAGATCCTCGCCAAAGACAGCAAGCCCGATCGCCGCGGCCCAGGGCAGCTGCATATAGGCAAAGGGTTGCACGGCGCTGGCCTCGGCCATCTCGTAGCATTTGATCAACAGCCAATGCCCCAGCGCGCCCATCACGCAGAGCAATGCCATCCAACCCCAATCCGGCGCCGTCATGGGTTGCCACCACCAAAGCCCCAGCGGCGTGACAAAGATCATGCCATAGACGCCGGTGTAGAAAAAACTGGTCGCGGTGCTGTCACGCCGCGCCACATAGCGGGTCAACAGACCATAGAGCGCAAAGCTCAGCGCCGCCGCCAGCGGGATCAGCGCCGCCAGTTGGAACACGCCCGAACCCGGTTGCAAGATGATCAGCACCCCGATGAAACCCAGGCCGATCGCCGCCCAGCGGCGCCAGCCCACCTGCTCCCCCAGGATCGGCCCCGAAAGCGCCGCAATCAACAGGGGATAGCAGACAAACACCGCATGGCTCTCTACCAGCCCCAAGACCGTAAAGGCCGTCACCATGATGCAAATCTCGGCCACCAGCACAAAGGCGCGGAAGATCTGCACGCCGCGCTGGCTGGTCTGCGCCGCCTTACGCAGAGAGCCGCTCTGTTTCAGGGCGACCGCGATCACAAAGGCCGCAAAGAACCAATAGCGGATCGTGATCACCATAAAGACGTTGTATTCACTCGCCAAATGGCGCGAAATCCCGTCTTGCAGGGCAAAGACGATGGTCGCACCGATCATCAGCAGGATGCCCATCCTGGTGTCGTTCTTGCTCATGACCTGCTGCATCCCTGTTTCATGGTTCAGACCTTCCGTGCCTTGGTCATATGTCGTTTGCGGCCAAATCCGGGGGTACGCTCCACCTGAAACCCGGCAGCCTCCAGCCCGCGCCGCACAAAACCGGCCGCCGTATAGGTCGCGGCCGTGCCATCGGTGCTTGTGTGATCGGCCACCGCCTGCATCAGATCCTCTTGCCAGAGTTCCGGGTTCTTGGCGGGGGAAAACCCGTCCAGAAACCAGGCCTGCGCCTGCCCGGCCCAGGCAGGCAGGGTCTCGCGCGCATCGCCGAGGATCACCTCCAGCTGCAATGTGCCCAGATCACAGCTGCCGCCGCCCTGCCATTGCGCCAGGAAGCGTTCGGCCCAGGGGCCAACGGCGGGAAAGGCTTCCAGCGCGCGCATCATATCGGCAGGCGCCATGGGGAAGGCCTCGAAACTGGTGAAACGCAGCGCGCCGCTCTGGCCGCTCTCCTCCCAGGCACGCCAGGCCGCCAGCATATTGAGCCCGGTGCCAAAGCCCAGTTCAGCAATCTGAAACCCGGGGGTAAAGCGCGCGGGCAGATCATTGCCCGCAAGAAACACGTGCTCTGTCTCCAAAAGCCCGTTCTGGAGCGAGAAATACGGGTCATCAAACTGATCCGAGACCGGCAACATGCCGTCCCGCCAGCTCAGCCGGGCCTGCTGGTCTGTCATGGCGATTTCCTTTAGGGATCGTGCGGACAGGGCGAACCTGACGAAAGGGCATGGAAATGGCAACTGCTGAAATCACCATTCGCGGTGCGGGGATTTTTGGCCTCTCGATCGCCTGGGTCTGTCATCAGCGTGGCGCAAAGGTGCAGGTGGTAGATCCCAACGGCCCCGGCGCGGGCTCCAGCGGCGGGCTGGTCGGCGCTCTCGCCCCGCATGTGCCGGAAAACTGGAACCCCAAGAAGGCGTTTCAGCTTGAAAGCCTGCTGATGGCCGAAGAGTTCTGGGCCGGGGTTGAGGCCACAGGTGGGGTCTCGGCGGGCTATGGACGTCTGGGGCGGTTGCAACCCATCAACGATCAACGCGGGCTGGAGCTTGCCGGGGCGCGCTGCGAAAGCGCTGCGGCGCTCTGGCAGGCGCGCGCCACCTGGCAGGTGCGGCCCGCGTCCGAGTTCGGCCCCTGGTGCCCGCCCAGCGCCACCGGCTTGGTGATCCACGACACGCTCTCGGCCCGGATGCACCCGCGCCGCGCCTGCGCTGCCTTGGTTGCCGCCCTGCGCGCGGGCGGCGTCGAGGTGGTCGGCGACGCGCCGGAAAGGGGTCAGGTGCTGCATGCCACCGGCTATCAGGGCTTGCTGGATCTTAACGCCCTGTCGCCGCGCGCTCTCGGCAATGGCGTCAAGGGACAGGCCGCGCTGCTGGGCTTCGATGCGGGCCCGCTGCCACAGCTCTACGTGGACGGGCTACATCTCATCCCTCACGCAGATGGCACCCTGGCGATTGGCTCCACCAGCGAGCGGGAGTTCTCGCGACCGGATGACACCGATGCGCAGCTTGATCAGGTGATCACCCGCGCTATCGCCGCGCTGCCGCAACTGGCCGGGGTCAAGGTCCTGGAACGCTGGGCCGGAGTGCGCCCGCGCGCCCGCTCCCGCGCGCCAATGCTGGGGGCATGGCCGGATCGCGAAGGCCATTTCATCGCCAATGGCGGCTTCAAGATCGGTTTTGGCATGGCGCCCAAAGTGGCCGAGGTCATAGCCGATCTTCTGCTGGACGGGCAGGATCATATCCCGGAGGGGTTCCGCGTCTCGGATAATTTCTAGGTTCCCAAATCGCCAGAGAGTTTGCGCTTTGCTTTGCAAATCGCCCGGGGGCAGGGCCGCGCC
>NZ_JAATOX010000172.1 GCF_011806385.1 Phaeobacter sp. HF9A
CGACGAGGCTTGGATCACCCCGGCGGCGGATCGGGTGATTTATGATGTCGGGCGTGACTATGATCCCGACCGCGGGATTTTTGACCACCACCAGAAGGACGCTCCCAAGCGCGACGATGGCCATCCCTTCAGCTCCTTTGGTCTGATCTGGAAACACTTCGGCATGGCATACCTGAGCGCGCTGGAGGTGCCGCAGGCGGATCTGGCGGATATCCACGCCAGCTTTGACGCCAGTTTTGTGCTGCCGATCGACCTGATGGACAATGGCGCGGTCGATCCTTCGGTCGCCGGGCCGCTCGCGGATTTGACGCTTCCCGCGCTGTTGGAAACGCTGAAACCGGTCTTTGATGATCGCGACCCGGATGCCGAGGATCGCGCCTTCGCCGAAGCGCTGGCTGTCGCGCGCAGCTTTGTCGAGGCCACGATCCGGCGCAAGGCCGCCAAGCGCCGCGCCGAAGCCATGGTGCTGGAGGCGATCACCAAGGCGGGCGACTCGCCGATCCTGGAGCTGCCGATGGGCATGCCCTTCCGCTCTGCCGTCGACAAGGCGGGGGCGGATCATCTGCTCTTTGTGCTGCATCCGCGCGGCAGTGACTGGACCCTGACCACCATCCGCCTGGACGGTGACACCTTTGCCAATCGCGCCGATCTGCCGCTGGCCTGGGCTGGTCTTACCGATGCCGCGCTGGAACAGGCCAGCGGCGTTGCGGGCGCGAAGTTCTGCCACAACGGCCGCTTTATCGCGGTGGCAGAGAACCGCGACGCGATTTTGAAAATGGCAGAGCTGGCCGTGGCCGAAGCGCTTACAGCGGCCTGAGCCAGCCACGATACCGCACGATCACCCCCGCAAGGGGCATGCCTACCGTGACATCAAAACAAAACCTGCCATCTTCCTCAAATTCCGCGGTGTCACTGCGGGGCAGCAGAAAGCCGGGAAGGGGGAGGCCAAGGCACCAGCCTCGGCTGACCGGAAAGCCAAGCCCCTGCGGAGCGGCGCTGAGGTCGATTTGAAAGCGCAGGAGGCCAAACCGCTCGGTGACTTGGCCACTGCCGGGCGAGCCATGAGGTTTGAGCACCGAATGGAACCGTTTGTCGGCGAAGTGACGGGTCCAGATCTCGTGATCGCCCTCGCGCTGGATCTCGACCCGCAGCGGCACCGAGGGGCTGGCGGCGGGAAACCCGATCACCCGGCACAGCACCCGGGCAAGGACAGAGCGACCGGTGTCCACGCGCGCCTCGCCCTGCCAGACCGCCGCATCGACGGTGTCATGCAGTTGCCGCACCTGTGCGGGAAGCGCGTCAAACCGATCTGCCAGCGCAGTCCTGAACACGGGCTCCAGGGGCTGCGAGGCTTTGCCGCTCTGGAGCGACAGACCCTTTGCGGTGGCCAAAATCTCGTCCAGCGTGACCTCTGCAAGGCAGGGGCGCGCACCGGGTGCGAGCTTGCCCGCCAGCGCCTTATGGCACAGAGCCCGGGCTGGCAGCGTCGGGATTTCCGGCCCATCCCCGGCGCCTGCGATGAGCGTCCAGCTCCGCTCCTCGTGCTGACCGGCCTCGTTGCGGCCGCACACCCGCACTTTCATGCCGCCGCGATCACTGCCAAAGGGTTCAAAAAGCTGCGCAATCCGGCGTAGTAGCGGTGCCAGCGGCTCAAGGCTGCGCAGCACCCCCGCCCGTACCGGCAGGCCCAGAAGCCACAGGCCGTGATGCAGCAGCGGCAGCTCCAGCCCCGCCCGAAACAGCACCGTGGGCGCGCCAAAATGCTGCGGAAACAGCTGTAGATCGGGCGCGCCGATATAGGCGGCATTCCGGCTTATTTCTGCCGTACCGGGCAGGCTCAGCCGCTCGCGTTTGCCGCCCGCCCAGCCGATGACCTCTGTGGACTGAGCGCCACGGGTGACGGGAATTTTCTGGCCGACCTGAGCGAGAATGGCGCGCATCACCGAAAGACCCCGCGGCGCCCGGTTGCCGGGCAGGATTGCCGTCTCGATCCGCGCAATGGACCTCAGCCCGCGCGCCAGCTCCGTGACCGCCGCAGAGGACAGCCCGGGCACGCTGGAAGCCCCGGAGATCACCGCAACCCCGGCGGCGCGGGCCTCTGCATCCAGCTGCCGGATCCCGGCCGAGAACGCCGCATCATCCGAGAGATCAATGTAATCCGCCTTCGCCGCGATCACCGCCCGGACGAGCGCATAGGGTGCGCCATCCTGCTGATAGGCCTGAAACGGTCCGGCGGCGTCGATCACGATATCGGGCGCGCAAGCGAAGATCTCTGCCGCCAGCGTCGGGGAGGCACGATCCAGTTGCAGAGGCGCGCCGCCGTGATCGGCACAGAAGCGCGCCGCCTTATCGAGCGCGCGTCCGGCCACCAGAACCTCAAACCCGGCTGTCTGGGACAGTGCCGCACAGAGCTTTCCGCCAAAGACCCCGTAGCCGCCCAGCACCAGAACCCGTCGTGCGGGCAGAGCGCTATTCAATGAGCCGCCCTCGCAGCGCGGCGGAGGGCAGCGGGCAGCTGCGGCGGCCAAAGGCGTAGCGGTTGCGGGCGATGCGATCATAGATCCAGTTACCCGGGCTGGCAGGGATCAGCCGCAACAGGGCCAGCGCACGCCACGGCCAGCCGATCACCCGCATGGCAGCGCAAAAGGCGGCGAGCTTGGTATAGGCCGTGCCGTCAACGATCACGATATTTGTGGACCAATCAAAGGGATCCAGCCCATGGGCGCGATAGATATCCTGACCGGTCCGGGACTGCGCCGCGACAAAGCGGAATCGCTCGGCGCGATCATGGCGGGTCATGAAACGCGCAAAGCCGGGGGAGAAGAGACACTCGGCGTCAAAGACGATCAGATCTCCCAAGGGCTGTGTCATGGCCGGTCCCCCATCGCGGTCGCCCCCGAACTTAACAACCCGGGGGCGACTTGGGAATGCGACATGAGGGCCCTTTGTCTAGCCGCGTCCGCGGTAGGGGGGTACGCCCTGATCCGGGATCCAGACACCCACGGGCAGGGGGCCGGTCTGGTAGAACACATCAATCGGGATGCCACCGCGCGGATACCAGTAGCCGCCGATGCGCAGCCATTGCGGCTCCAGAAAATCCGCCAGCCGCCGGGCGATGGAGACGGTGCAATCCTCGTGAAAGGCGCCGTGATTGCGGAAAGCCCCGAGGTAGAGCTTCAGCGATTTGCTCTCCACCAGCCATTGCCCCGGCACATAGTCGATCACCAGATGGGCAAAGTCGGGCTGCCCGGTCATCGGGCACAACGAGGTGAACTCCGGCGCGGTGAAGCGCACGTTATAGGCCACATCGGCCTGCGGGTTGGGCACCCGTTCCAGCTCGGCTTTTTCGGGGCTGTCGGGCAACACGGTCGCGCCACCCAACTGTTTGAGATTGCTATAGATACTATCGGTCATATCAGATTTCCAATTGCTCAGACGCCGCGCATGTTGCCCCAGACGAGCACATGCAGTTGCGGCAGGATACGGGGGGCGAACCAGCCCTTGCCGACCGTATTGTCGATCAGCCAGCGCAGCCTGGAGCTCGCCTGTTCCAGATCCACCGGCTGCGAAGGGTCGACCTCCGGGTTGCCCGGTTGCAGAAACAGCGGCAGCTGCGGATAGCGCGCGGCGGTGGCACGGGCATAGGCGAGGTCGTTTTGGTCAAAGATCACGATCTTCAGCACCGTCTGGGCCGCGTCCCCGACCGCCGTCAGGCAGCGCTCGAACTTGAGCCAATCGGTGCGATGGCCGCTGGAGGGCGGCTTGGGGCTGAGCACCAGCGTATCCAGCGCCGCAAACCAATCCTGCGCGATGGAGCCCTGGGTTTCCAGCGCGAAACGATAGCCCTCGGCCTTGCCAAGGGCGATGAGCGGCGCAAAATCCTGGATCGCCGGATTGCCGCCCGAGATCGAAACCGTCAGCGGCTGACCATCTGACAGGCGACGGACCTCGGCCATGATCTCCGTGGCCGTCATCGGCGCCCAGGTGTCGCGATAGGCGCTATCCACCGCATGCAGGCTGTCACACCATTTGCAGCGATAGTCGCAGCCCCCCGCGCGCACGAACACCGTGGGTTCGCCGATCAGCACGCCTTCGCCCTGTAATGTGGGGCCAAAGATTTCCGCGATGCGCAGGGTCATTGTTGCACCTCGGGCCGATACTCCGCCCAGGTTTTTGGCGTCTCAGAGACCTTGACCGCGCTCACCTCGGGCCAGCGCTCATGGCACCATTGATAGAAATGGCGCGCCATGTTTTCGGCTGTGGAGGGGAGGCTCAGCACGTCGTTCAGATGCCGGTGGTCGAAGCTCTCGTCGATATAGGTCTTGAGCGCGGCCAGCTCGTGATAATCACGCACAAACCCGTCGGCGTTCAGCTCCGGCGCCGCCAGTTCCACCACAACCACGTAATTATGCCCATGCAGCCTGGCACATTGGTGATCATCGGGAAGGTGGCTGAGCTGATGCGAGGCGGAGAAATGAAACTCCTTGGTGATGCGAAACATCAGCTCTGCTCCTGCTTGGCGATGGCCTCGCGCCAATACTCCGGGTCGGCATAGGTGGTCGGGTCGGTCACACCGGCCAGGTGAAAGGCCTCGCGCCGTTCAACGCAGGTGCCGCAGCGCCCGCAATGGGTCTCGCCGCCCTTGTAACAGGACCAGGTCTCGGCAAAGGGGGTGGCATGGCGCGCGCCCTCGGTGACGATATCGGCCTTGGAGCGATGCACGAAGGGCGTCCAGAGCCGGGTATTGGCATAGCCGTCCAGGGCCGCCTGCTGCATCGCGTCAAAGGCCTCGGTAAAGGCGGGGCGGCAGTCGGGGTAGATAAAGTGATCGCCGCCATGCACGGCAGTGGCCACCGCATCGTCGCCATTGGCAGCCGCGATGCCAAAGGCGATCGACAGCATGATGGCATTGCGGTTGGGCACCACGGTGATCTTCATCGTCTCTTCGGCGTAATGGCCATCTGGGACGTCGATATCATCGGTCAGCGCCGAACCGCTGAGCGCGGCGCCAATCGGGCGCATGTCGATCAGGTGGAAGGGCACGCCGAGGCGCTCGGCAGCGGCGCGGGCAAAATCCAGCTCCTTCTTATGGCGTTGGCCATAGTCAAAGGAGACCAGACGGGTGAGCTGCCGGGTTTCGGCAGCCATATGGGCGAGGGACACGGAGTCCAACCCGCCAGAGCAGATGACAAGTGTTTTCAAGTTTTCAGTCCTTGTTTTGTTGACCGGGTAGGCTGCGACCGGTGTGGCGGGCATATACGTCGCTGTTTGCAAATGCGCAATGGCAGGTGCCGTTAGGTCAATGCACCTATACGAAAGAACCCCCGCGACGGGGCGGCGTCGCGGGGGTTCCTGTCTGCCAGAGTGCCGGGCGCGGGTTACGCCGCCTCGGAGACTTTCTCCTTGAGGTATTTCAGCAGGTTTTCCGGCGCGCTTTCGCCATAGGGATCCTCGGCGTGGTTGTCATCGCGGCCCGGCTCTTCGAACCATGCCTCAACCACACCGTTGTTGACGATGGCCGCATAGCGCCAGGAGCGCATGCCAAAGCCGAGGTTGTCCTTGGCGACCAGCATGCCGACCTTGCGGGTGAACTCGCCGGAGCCATCGGGGATCACCTTGACGTTCTTGATGCCCTGAGCCTCGGCCCATTTGTTCATCACGAAGCTGTCGTTGACCGACATGCAGTAGATCTCGTCGATGCCCTCGGCCTTGAAGTCGTCAAAACCGTTCTCGAATCCGGGCAGCTGGTAGGTGGAGCAGGTCGGGGTGAAGGCGCCGGGCAGCGAGAACAGGATCACGCGTTTGCCTGCGAAGTAGTCGGCGGTGGTCATGTCCTGCCAGCGAAAGGGGTTGGGGCCTTCAATGCTGTCGTCACGGACACGGGTGCGAAAGGTCACCTGGGGGAGTTTTTGTCCTGCAAACATGGGAGAAAATCCTAACTATAATGAGGAGGTT
>NZ_JAATOX010000173.1 GCF_011806385.1 Phaeobacter sp. HF9A
GGCGCCTTAATCCAGGCGGCCGGATCGTACACCTTAGTTGGTGGTGGTGGTGGTCGACGCATCGTCGTTGTTGACAACAACACCAACCACAACAGCCGCTGCGACCGCGGCGGCTGCGATGCCTGCGGCACCCAGGCCACCAACACCAAGGCCGATACCACCTGCAGCACCTGCGCCTACGCCACCTGCTGCTGCACCACCAGCACCTGCGCCGCCACCAGCACCTGCGCCGCCTACCGGAGCCTGAGCCTGAGCCTGAGCAAATGCGCCGGTTGCTGCCAGCATGGCAATAGCGGAAGCTGCGATAATGTTTTTCATAACTTAAACTCCTATGGAGATATGGGATCCTCGAACGGACACTATGCGAGCGCCCAACCTATTTCAACGCTTGCAATAGCAGCAAGATCGTTGCTTTTTCGTTTTTATTTCGACGTTGCCGAAAAACCGCGCGCCTTTTGGACATTTTAGGCCGGATCTCTCTGGTTCTGCCTCAATCCACCACCTGACGAGTGCGGATGTAGCCGATATCCGGCCCCGCCCATTGCCGCGATTGCCGCACCCGGCCGCCCAAAGAATCAACCCAGTAGTCATTGATCACCCGACCACCGTCCTGGCCCTGACAGACCTCCCGCAGATGCCGGGTGGGGTAGGTTTTGCCCACGACATCCAGCGCTTTGGCGCCAAGATCCTGCAAATCACAGGCCAACCAGATCTGATAGGATCCATTGTCATCGCCGCTGAACTCATAGAATCGCTGGCCGCCGCTGGCCGGACCCATTGCCCCCTGCCCGTCCGCCGGCACCTGGGCCGACAAAAGCGTGCCACGCAGACCGCGCGTCGAGATCAGCATGCCATCGCGAAAGCCGAAGGTGATATTGTCCACCGTATGCCAGATTTCGATCCGGCCCGGCTGGTCGTCATTGCGCGCCAGTTGCAGGGTCAGGTAATCGCGCAGATCGACATCCTCGATCACCATCTCCACATGCGGCTCCTGAATGGTATCCAGCAGGGCGCGGGTCAGGGTGGGCGGCTGTGGCTTGTTCTTGCGATTGCTGCGCAACCGCACCTGCTCCCGGATCACCTGGCCCACTTCCAGCTCCAGCGGGGTGTCTTCCGGCCCCTGCGCACAGGCCGCCAGCAGCGCCAGCATCATCAGGCCTGCAAAGGGGCGGTACAGATATTTCATTCCCAGAACCTCGCCCGTTGCTCTTCCAGACTCTTGCGATGAGCGCTGCGCACCTGACCATAAAGCCGCCCCGGCACCGAAACCCTCTGGCCGCCGTCACGCTGCACCGGGCGAATGGTCAGCCCATAGGCATTGCGCGAGGGTTTGCCCAAGAGCCAGCCCAGCGGAATGGTCAGCCGGATGCCCTTGTCAAAGGAGCCCTCGCCAAAGTCTTTGGCCGAGACATCGGTGAGGGTGAAAAAACCGCCCAGCCGCCAGCCATTGTTGAAAGTCCGCGTCAGCGAGAAGGTCGCCCCGATATCCCCGGCCAGATAGCGCCCCGCATCCACCTGCGCCAGGTAGTTCTTCGGCAGCTCCAGATAGGCGGAGGCATGGCCAGTCAGAATGTCATAATCGCGGAACCCCAGCTGCTGGTTGAAATCCCGCTGGCGCACATAGTTCAGCTCTGCGCCAAGACCAAGATTGCTGTTGACCGGCTTCCACAGGAGCTCGCCCGAGATGCCACCATACATGCTCTCGAAATAGCCGAGCGTGGCGCGGGCATAAAGGTTGTGACCCGGTTTCCAGCGCCGCTCCACATAGAGCTGGTTCAGCGTGGTGCCATATTGAGCGTATTCGCGCGCGTCGGTGCGCACCTGCGGCAGCTTCGAGCTGCCCGGGCGGCCATCGCCGACATTGCCCCAGATCCGCTGCCGGATCGCCCCCGCAACCTTCCAGCCCGGCGCCGGGCTGTAGCTGGCCTTCAAGTCAACCCCCACATCCAGTCGCAGCGGCACCGAAGGATCAAAGTAAGACGGCGCGGTATAAGGGGTGAACGAATAGGCGAAGGCTGGATAAAGCTGTTCGGAAGCCAGCGCATCCTTTGCCGGCCTGCCGGCATCCTCCACCGCAGCCACCGCCCAGATCGCATCCGCGGCCTGTGGCGCATGTTCCAGCGCCTCCAGATCGGAGCGCCGGATCTCGACGGCGGAAAGCCCCAGACCGCCCGCCGTGGGCACAATGCGGAAGCTCTCCACCGAAGGCGGTAGAACCCGCGACATCACCCGCGCCGCGCGGCCGATCGGCAGCGTCTCGGAATGGTATTTGGTGTTGCGAATGCGAACCTCGGCGCTTGTGCCTTTCAGGGTTACGCTCTCCAGGATCAGCCCGTCCTGTTTCAACGCCTCGGCCAGCAGATCGCGGACCTTGATCTGCGCGCTGTGGCTGCCCGCCCAGGCCTGCGTCCAGAGCGCCTCATCCTGAGCCCAGCTGCTACGCGGCACCACCGGCGTGGGGGCCGCAACCTGCATGCGCGTCACCGGATGGCGCGGGTTCAGCTGGATCTGGGCGCTGACGCCCAATTCGGAGCCGTAAAGATAATAGGCCCCCAGCCGCAGCTGGCGGCTTGCCTGATATTCTGCCCCGAAGTTGAAACGCGAGCGGCGTTCGAAGACATTTGACAGCTCGGTTTCCTGATAATACCCATCAGAAGAATATTCCGCCTTCAGCCCCCATGGGCCATTGGTCCATTCAATCCCGGCAAAGGGGGCGATATCACCGCGGAACCAACGATCAAAGCCCAGTTTCCCGCCCGTATCCCCAGGCGTGAATCCCGGCCGGCTTCCCTGAGTGGTGATGGCTCCACTGCTCGCCAGGCGCCCCCAACCAAGCCCAGCGGTGAGCTTAAACTGCCCCGGCAAGGATTTTGGTGACAGTGTTTTTGTGGCCACCACATATTCACCACTGAAAATCCCGGTTCCGGCAAAGTCCTGTAGCCCGACCGTGACCGCTGGCCGATAGGTTCCTTCTTTCCACAGCCGGAAGCGCACATCGAAGTTTCGGTCATAGAAATCGCCAAACCCAAACAGGTTGCGATCCTGAATCTGGGTATAACGGAAGGCGATCGAAACTGCGGGCAGCGCTTGCACCTGGAGGTTCATCCGGGTGATTCCGCCAAAACTGCTTACCGAGGGTGCAAATTGCGCATCCGGCATCATTTCCGCGCTTGGCATATCCAGAAGACCTGGATTGCCATAAAAGTTGAGGCTCGGGGTCTCGGGCCAGGCAAAGCCCCGGGGCGCCTCGGCATTGGTGGCAGCGGTGGCCGCCAGCGCCTCTTCGGCCTGAAGCGGCAGGGCCAGACAGGCCAGACCGCTGCCAAGCCCCCAGCCCAATACGGTTTTCAGGGCGCGGCGCAGGCGCGATGATGTCTGGCGGCAGGTCACGGCGGGCGACGTCCTTGGTTGAGTGTCGTTTACCTGCTTACTGCCTCAGTCCCGTGTGGCAATCAACGTTCAACCCCAAACCGGGCCGCCGCGGGGCGCGCTTTGTTGCAACCTGTGGCTCTCAGGACGTTTTACGATCCGCCTGCGGCTGCACATAGCCTTCGACCCAGCGCAGGATCACCTGCCGCGCCCCGGCATCATCGCCCGCCGCAACCGCCTGGCGCAGGGCGCGCAACAGCGCCGCGACCTCGATCTCCGACAGCACGGATTCGCGGGCGCAGAAGATCTTGGGATGGGCGGTGGTGGTCAGCTCACTCGAGAGCGTCAGCTCCTCTTCCAGCTTTTCCCCGGGGCGCAGGCCGATGATCTCGATCGCGATATCGCCCTCGGGGTGATCCTCGTCGCGCACCGAATAGCCAGCACTCTCGATCACCTGACGGGCCAGGTTGAGGATCGAGACCGGCTCGCCCATATCCAGCACGAAGACCTCGCCGCCGCGCGCCTCGGCCCCGGCCTGAAGCACCAGCTGCACCGCCTCGCGGATGGTCATGAAGTAGCGTTTGACGCGGGTGTCGGTGACGGTGACCGGGCCGCCACGGCTGATCTGTTCCTGAAACAGCGGAATCACCGATCCCGAGGAGCCCAGCACATTGCCAAAGCGCACCATGGTGAAGACCGTATCGCCCACCGTGCCATCGCCCAGCTCGCCACTGCGCGAGGCCAGATCCTGCACGATGAGTTCCGCCATGCGCTTGGAGGCGCCCATCACATTGGTCGGCCGCACCGCCTTGTCCGAGGAAATCAGGATAAAGCGTTCAACGCCGAATTCCGCCGCCGCGCGCGCCAGCGTCTGGGTGCCAAAGACGTTATTGGCCAGACCGGCCAGCGGGTTGGCCTCAACGAGGGGCACATGTTTATAGGCCGCCGCATGCAGCACCACCTGCACCTGGTGGCGCTCCAGCACCCGGCGCACCTGGCGCGGGTCGGTAACCGACCCCAAGACCGGCACCAGCTCGATGCCGGTGCCCTCCAGCTGCTGGCTCAGCTCCTGATGGATGGTGTAAAGCGCCAGTTCGGAGAGCTCATAAAGCACCAGCTTGCGCGGCCCGCAGGTCAGCACCTGACGGCAGAGCTCGGAGCCGATCGAGCCGCCCGCGCCGGAGACCAGCACGATGCGATCCTCATAGGAGCTGGCACATCCATGCAGCGGCAATTTGCGCGCTTCCCGGCGCAGAAACTTCTGCGGTGGTACCGGGGTCAGCTTTTCGACCAGGGCTTCCTCGCCGATCAGCTGGGCAAAGGAGGGCAGCGCCTGCACCTCCAGCCCCAGTTTCTGCATGCGCTGGATGATCTGCGCCTGTTTGGGCTGGCTCTGCGAGGGCATGGCCAGCAAAACCCGGCTGATATCGCCAGCTTTGACCAGTTCGGGGATATGCGCGGGGGAATGCACCGGCAGACCCACCAGCCGCAACCCCTGAAGGGATTTGTTGTCATCGACAAAGGCGACGGGATCAATGCCCTCATGCGAGCGCAGCGCCTGCGCCAGTTGCGTGCCGGTATTGCCCGCCCCGTAAATCAACACCCGGCGCCGCGGTCGCGCGCGGCGATAGAGCGCCAATACCACTTGCAGCATCACCGCACGTACGCCAACCATCATCAACAGGTACAGCAGGCCAAAAACCACATGCACTCCCAGAGGGATTTCCGGGCCAAACAGGCTGCACAAGAGTGCCCCGCTGCCAGAAGCCACCACTGTCACCAACGCGCTCATACTAACCGCGTGGCGTTCATATGCGATCAGCTGCACCTGCGATAAGCCCAGCCTATAGATCACCCCGGCAGTCAGCAGCAAGATATATGGCAGGATGGGCAGCATCTGCCCCATCAGAACCAAAGCCGAAACCGGCATTTCCTGTAGGGCCAGCGCCAAGTAAAACGCAACCGGCAGCAGAGCCAAATCCATAGTAAAGAAGATCGAGGCCTTCTGTTGACGCGACAGCACCTCCACGAATTTTAGCATTCTCTTATCCATTCCATGCCCCGAGGTGCACACCTTGTCTCAAACTGCCGGCCTGTCCCAAAAATTTGAATAAATGCTCTACCTTCATAATTGTATCGGCTTAGCATGCTTCTTGAGAAAAAACACCGGTTTTGGGTGTAGATCCTATGATTTGTTCTATCGCACTTTATTCAGCCTGCCTTCCCTGCTTGTTTATCTGGCATCTGTTGCGCGAGCTTTGGCTCACTTGCGTTGTTTTCCCCTCCCAGACGCGCAAAGTCTCCTTGTATTGACTTGTTCGCTGCAGGCTAAGAGCGAAATCGTGTAACTGTTCACGCAGCCTCGGGGAAGACGTTCAATGACGCTGCCACTTTCATTCGAAAGTCGATACCACTGGGAAGACTTCTTGTGCATGCCCATGGACACCTCAACAGAAGTTATTCAAGATAGGTCAACACTACTTACCTAATGTTTCGCGCGCGAAACATTAGGTAAGTAGTGTTGACCTATCTTGAAAACTCTGATCTGACATGAGGATT
>NZ_JAATOX010000174.1 GCF_011806385.1 Phaeobacter sp. HF9A
TATTGCGACATGCCCCATTCCTCGATGTAGCCATGGCCGCCGTAGATCTGCTGGGCCTGAACGGTCATGTCATAGCCCTTGTCAGTAAGAAAGCCCTTGATCACCGGGGTCATCAGCGAGATCAGCCCGTCGGCGGCCTTGTCCTCGCCGCGATGCGCCTTGTCGATGAGGGTGGCCCCCCAGAGGATGAAGGCGCGCGCCCCTTCGACAAAGCTCTTTTGATCCATCAGGTTGCGGCGGATGTCCGGGTGCACGATCAGCGGATCGGCGGGGCCGTCTGGGTTCTTGGTGCCAGTGACATCACGGCCTTGCAGCCGGTCCTTGGCATAGGCCAGCGCGTTCTGATAGGCGGCCTCGGCCTGGGCCAGGCCCTGCATGCCCACCCCCAGACGGGCCTCGTTCATCATGGTGAACATGGCGCGCATGCCCTTGTGCTCGGTGCCCAGAAGCCAGCCGGTGGCGCCGTCGTAGTTCATCACGCAGGTGGAGTTGCCGTGAATGCCCATCTTCTCTTCGATCTTGCCGACGGAGACGGGATTGCGTTCACCCGGCGTGCCATCCTCGTTGACGATGAACTTCGGCACGATGAACAGCGACACGCCCTTGATGCCCTCAGGCCCGCCCGGGATCTTGGCCAGCACCAGGTGGATCACATTGTCGGACATGTCATGATCGCCGGAGGAGATGAAAATCTTCTGGCCTGTGATCTTATAGGAGCCATCGCCCGCAGGTTCCGCCTTGGTGCGCATCAGGCCGAGATCGGTGCCGCAATGGGGCTCCGTCAGGTTCATGGTGCCGGTCCACTCGCAGGAGACCATCTTGGGCAGATAGGTGTTTTTTTGTTCCTCGGTGCCATGGGCGAGGATCGCCGAGGCCGCGCCATGGGTCAGACCCTGATACATGGTGAAGGCCTGGTTGGCGGCGGAGAAATATTCGCCAACGCCGGTGGCCATCACATAGGGCATGTTCTGGCCGCCGTAAGCCTCTGGCATGTCCAGACCGGGCCAGCCGCCCTCTTTCATCTGTTCAAACGCCGCCTTGAAGCCGGTGGGCGTATAGACCATGCCGTTTTCCAGCCGACAGCCTTCGGTGTCGCCCACCACATTCAGCGGGTGCAGCACATCGCGGGCGATTTTGCCGGCCTCTTCCAGCACCGCACCGGTAAAGTCGCGATCCAACTCCTCGTAGCCGGGAATTCCGGCCTCCTTGATGTTCAGCACGTCATGCAGGACGAATTGCGTGTCCTTGGTGGGGGCGGTGTAGCTCGGCATCTTGGTCCTCGTCGGTTGGCGTTGGATCTGTCTTGTTTGGGTCCGGGCGCGCTATTCTGCGGCTTCGGCGCTGGTTTTCATCGAGGCGATGATCTTTTCGCCCCATTTCAGCTGGTCTTTGAGATCGGCGATGGCCTCGTCCAGTTCGGCGCGCTGGCGTTCCATATCGGCCAGGCGCTCCTGGGCGATCTCATAGGTGCGGCTCAATTGGGTGAGCTGCTGATCGCCGGTATGGTAGAGGTCCAGCAACTGGCGGATTTCTTCCAGGCTGAAACCAAAGCGCTTGCCGCGCAGGATCAGCTTGAGCCGGGCCCGGTCGCGTTTGGTGAACAGCCGCTTTTGCCCGTCGCGGATCGGGAACAGCAGCTCCTTGGCCTCGTAAAAGCGCAGGGTGCGCGGGGTGACATCGAATTCGTCACACATCTCGCGAATGGATTTGGTGTCTTCACTCATGGATCACGTTACGTTGGTTGCATCTGCGTCAACTTAAGCGCGGCTGTTCCTAGGTTACAACATGAAGTTGACGTTTACGTAACTTCGACGCTGCGTCATTTTTGACCATGACGTCAGGTGAGGGCGCCCACGCCGGATCAGCGGTGCGGGCCCTGTTCTGCGAGGGCGATCATCGCCAGCAGTTTGAGCGTATTGCCGTAGTAATCTGCGTCTTCTAGCGGCACCGCATTCAGCGCCTGCCAGAGCGCATCGCTCCAGGCTTGATCGGCCTCCGGTTTGCCACTGCCGGCCACGGCGGAGGCGGCGAACATGGCGATGAAGGCGGCAGAGCCCTTGCCCGCGCGGCCTACGCCACGGCCATTGAGCCGATAGGTATTGGCGATGCGCTGCGGGTCGCCCCGGGTTGCGCCCTGGATCCAGCCGTTGATCCGTTGCAGATGCGCCCTGGCGCGGGGATCGCCGGTTTCCAGGTAGTCGAGCGACAGGCGCCAGGGGAAGCGCAGCGCATTCCACGAGAAGCGGCCATCGTCGGCGCCTTCAAGGAAATGCGCCTTGGCAGGGCGGGGATGATCGGGGAGTTGCACCAGGAAATCCGGCACCAGACCTGTCTGACCTGCATAGCGACGGGACAGATCGGTCCAGACGCTATAGCCCCGGTCGCGAATGGCGCGCCAGCGGCGGGCATCGGACCCGCCAGCCGCCGCAAAGGCAGCAAAGCTCGCGGGCATAAAATCGGAGGCGCGCGAAGAATGCCCATAGGCGCCGTCTACCGCCCAGTCGCCCAGCCGCATCATATTGTCGTCGCTCACATCCTGCGCAAGGATCGCGGTCTGGGCCTTGCGCGCGGCGGCGCCATAGCCGCCCCAGCGCTGGTCGGCGCGCAGAAGGGCAAGCGCGATATCAAGGTCGCCATCCGTGGCAGAGGCATCGCCGCCATCTGGCGCATCCTGGCAATCGCGGGTCTGGTTCCAGGCCATCAAGCCGGGGTCGGAGGCCGCCGGGTGCAGGTTGTAAAAGCGCACAAACCCATCAAACAGGCGCCGGGCGCTGCGGTCGCGCGGAGCCATCTGCACCAGCGCCAGCATGCCATAGCCATGTGCCTCAGATACCGTGAGCGTGTTGCTTGCACTGCCGCCCCAGGTGGCCTTGCCATCACCGGCGATATCGACATAGGCGCCGCCGCAGCCCTCGCGCAGATAGGTTGCCTTCCACTGCGCCCAGAAACTGTCCAGCGTGGCCAGCCGCGAGGCTTTGGACGCAGAGGGGTAGTAGGGATCGGCGGAGAGCGGCAGGGCGGTCAGGAACAACAGCAGCATGGCAAATAATACGCGCGGCATGGGGAACTCCGTTTTCTGTTCACCCAGTCACCGCATCATGATCTGCGAGCCGGGGCTGGTTAATCCAATAGGTCCAGCGTCACCCTGCGCAGATCCTGCAATTCGGTCATCGCTTCTTCGATTTGCTGGCGCTGGGTTTCCAGCTCCTTCAGCTGGCGGTCGGCCATCTCGATAAAGGCGCGGTTTTGCGCCTCATTGCCTTCGTTTTCATAGATCAGCAGCCATTGGCGGATCTCTTCCAATTGAAAACCGAATTTGCGGCCGCGCAGGATCAGCTTCATCCGCGCCAGTTCGCGCGGGCCATAGAAACGGGACCGGCCCTGTCGTTCCGGCTGCAAGAGTTCGATGTATTCGTAATAGCGCAGGGTGCGCGGGGTCACATCGAAGGCGGCGCACATCTCTTTGAACGACAGTGTTTTCTCGGACATCGGTCTTCTCCTTCGTCCGCAACCTATGCAACTGAACCGGTCGGTGCAACGAGGAGTTTGCCTGTCCGCGTGCCTGTCCTCGCGCTTGCCCTTGCGCTTATGCGCCGGGCGGGGAATAAATGACCGACAGCCGGTCAAGGAGCATCGCATGGAAGACAAGGTCGCACAGGCGCGCCAGTTTATTGAGGCGATTCCGCACTCAAAGGCGCTGGGGATGCAGCTGCGCGAGATCGGCGAGGGGCGGGCGGTGATCGTCATGCCCTATGACAAGAAACTGATTGGCGACCCGGAAACCGGGGTGATCCATGGCGGCGCGGTCTCGGCTTTGATGGACACCTGTTGCGGGGCGGCGGTGATGTGTCATCCAAGCCTGCCCAACAGCACCGCGACGATCGATCTGCGCATCGAATATATGCGCGGGGCGACGCCGGGCCATGCGATCACCACCACCGCGACCTGTCATCACATGGCCCGCAATGTTGCTTTCGTGCGGGCGGTGGCAATGGACGAGGCCAGCGAAACCCCGGTCGCCACCGCTTCCGGTGCCTTTACCGTGGAGCGTGCAGAATGAAACGTCGCCCCCCAGAGCCGGTTCAGGTGGTCAAGCAACGCCGCGACGCGGCGCTCAGCGCGCTGGTTCAGTCGGTGCCCTATATCGGCTTTCTCGGCATCACCTTCGAGCGACGCGGCGATGAGCTGACCTCCACCCTGCATTACCATGATGCGCTGATCGGCAATCCGACGCTGCCAGCGATCCATGGCGGCGCCACGGCGGCCTTTCTGGAGGTCACGGCCGTGATCACCTTGCAGTGGTTCCATCTCTGGCCGCAGTTTGAATCCGGTGAACTGGAGCTGGAGGGGCTGAGCGCTGGGCAGATGCCGCGCCTGCCCAAGACCATTGATTTTACGGTCGATTACCTACGCTCGGGCCTGCCGCGCGATGCCTATGCGCGGGCGACGGTCAATCGCTCCGGTCGGCGCTATGCCTCGGTGCATGTGGCGGGATGGCAGGATCACAAGGATAAGCTCTTTGCTCAGGCGACCGGGCATTTCCTGATGCCGCAGGCGCTCGTCACCGAGCGCTGAGGCGCGGACACTCCAAGGACGATCAACGATGTCGCAGGATACAGGGGCGATCACCAATGCCCGGGTGCTGAAGATCGCGCTGCCGATCGTGCTGTCCAATGCCACGGTGCCGATCCTCGGCGCAGTGGACACTGGGGTGGTTGGCCAGCTGGGACAGGCCGCGCCGATCGGGGCGGTGGGGATCGCGGCGGTGATCCTGTCGACGATCTACTGGGTCTTTGGCTTCCTGCGCATGGGCACCACCGGGCTGGCAGCACAGGCGCGCGGCGCGGGCGATGTCGCCGAGACCGGCGCTTTGCTGATGCGCGGCTTGATCCTGGCGGGGGCTGCGGGGCTGTTCTTTGTGGTGGCCCAAGCGCTGGTGTTCTGGGCCGCCTTTGCCCTGGCCCCGGCCAGCGCCGAGGTCGAAGGGCTGGCGCGCGCCTATCTGGAGATCCGCATCTGGGGCGCGCCCGCGACCATCGGGCTCTATGCGGTGACCGGCTGGCTCATCGCGATGGAGCGCACCCGGGCGGTGTTTTTGCTGCAAATCTGGATGAACGGGCTCAATATCCTGTTGGATCTGTGGTTCGTGCTGGGGCTCGGTTGGGGCGTCGAGGGCGTGGCCACGGCGACTTTGATCGCCGAATGGAGCGGCATATTTCTGGGGCTCTGGCTGTGTCGCTCGGCCTTTGGTGGCGATCAATGGCATGATTGGGCGCGGATTTTTGACCGTGTCCGCATCCGCCGGATGATGCAGGTCAATGGTGACATCATGGTGCGTTCGGTGCTGCTGACGCTGTCCTTCACCACTTTCCTGTTTCTTGGTGCGGATATGGGCGATGTGACGCTGGCGGCCAATCAGGTGCTGGTGCAATTCCTGGAGATCACCGCCTTTGCGCTCGACGGCTTTGCCTTTAGCGCCGAGGCTCTGGTGGGCGGCGCCGTCGGCGCACGCGATGTCCGCCGTTTGCGCCGCGCCGGTCTGGTGGCCAGCTATTGGGGGCTGGGGTTTGCGGCCGCTCTGACGCTGATGTTCTGGGGCGCTGGCGGGGCGGTTATTGACCTGATGACCACCGCGCCCGAGGTGCGGGAGGCCGCGCGGCACTATCTGATCTGGGTGGCGCTGGCGCCCCTGGTCAGCGTCGCGAGCTATATGCTGGATGGAGTCTATATCGGGGCGACCTGGACCCGCGACATGCGCATCGCGATGATCCAGTCGGTGGCGATCTACGGGTTGTCTCTGGTGGTCTTGGTGCCGCTTCTTGGCAATCACGGGCTCTGGTTGGCGCTGATGGTGCTGAATGTGACCCGGGCTGTGACCTTGCTGGCGCGCTATTGGCGACTGGAGGCAAGGGTGGTTGCC
>NZ_JAATOX010000175.1 GCF_011806385.1 Phaeobacter sp. HF9A
CATAAAATGCCCCCGCTCCCGTTGGGCGCGCGCGGCGCGAGTCGCCTCGGGCAAAGCCCGAGGCGAAACATCTCACTTGGCGCGGTCTCCGCCTGCGGAGGATCTGACCGCTTGGTCAGAGCGCGGTCTCGTCATGGCGATAGATCCAGTCGAACTGGCTCACCATTTTTTGCGGCGCCAGATTTCCGGCGGCGCGCAGGATCTGATGCGCGGGCCAGCTCAGGGGCGCGCGCAGATGGTACTTCCAGGCGTTCTTGTTGGCGGTCTCGACAACCCGCACCGCCCGTGCCCGGCGTCGGGCCTGATAGGCGCTCAGCGCTGTTGGCACATCTGCCGCTCGCTCCAGACACTCCACCAGCGCATAGGCGTCTTCCAGCGCCATATTCGCCCCCTGCGCCATGAAGGGCAGCGTCGGATGCGCCGCATCCCCCAGAAGCGCCACGCCATCGCCGCCCCAATGGGGCGCAACCGGGTGGCGGAACAACCCCCAGAGCTTGACCTCGCGCACCGCCCCCAACAGCTCGCCCGCCAGACCGCCAAAGCTGGCAAAGGCCTGGCGCAGGTTCTCCGGCTGATCGCTGTGGCTCCAGCTTTCCTCGGCCCAGAGCTTGCGTTCCTGCGCCGCCACCAGATTGACAAGCGAGCCATCCTTCAGCGGATAGGCCACCAGGTGCTGCCCCGGCCCCATAAAGACCTGCGCCTCGGCTGGCAGGGCGGATGTATTGGGCACAGTCGCACGCCAGGCCACCTGACCGGTGAACTTCGCCGCCGCAACCGGGTTCAGCGCGCCGCGCACCCGCGAATGTACCCCATCCGCGCCGATCACCAGATCCGCCGCGCAGCTCGCGCCATTGGCCAGATGCACCACCGGGCGCGATCCCGGCTCCACGCCGCTGACCCGCTGCAACAGCCGCACCTGCACCCCGGCCCGGCGCGCCGCATCGGCAAGCAGATTGATCAGATCGGCCCGATGCACGAAGTAATAGCGCAGATCATGGGCGTATTGATCCAGATCCAGCCGCAGCACCTCGCGCCCCGCCCGATGATGGCGCAGCACCACGGCACGGGCGCGCTGCGAACACCAGGCCAGATCATCCGCCAGCCCCATCGCCCGCAGCACCGCGACCCCATTGGGGGTGACCTGCAAGCCGGCGCCGACCTCGGAAATCTCCTCGGCCTGCTCCAGCACCGTCACCTGTGCCCCGCGCACCCGCAGCAGCTGCGCCACCGCAAGCCCGCCGATCCCGGCCCCGATCACTGTTATCCTGAAATCTTTGAAATCCATCTGCCCACAGTCTGCCGTCTTTGCACAAAGCTCATAACGAAAAAGCGCCGGAGCAAAAGCCCCGGCGCTTTAGAAAAGTGTGGACAGACTATGAATTTAGTCGTCGCGATGGACCTTTTCGCGGCGCTCGTGCCGTTCCTGGGCTTCCAGGCTCATGGTGGCGATCGGACGGGCATCGAGACGCTTCAGGGAAATCGGCTCACCGGTGACCTCGCAGTAGCCATATTCGCCCTCATCAATGCGGCGAATAGCGGCGTCGATCTTGCTCACCAGTTTACGCTGACGATCCCGTGTGCGCAGCTCCAGCGCCCGGTCGGTTTCCTCGCTGGCGCGATCTGCGACATCTGGGATATTGCGGGTGTTTTCCTGCAATCCTTCAATGGTGTCACGGCTTTCGTCCAGGAGTTCCGCTTTCCAATCCAATAACTTGCGGCGGAAATATTCCATCTGCCGTTCATTCATGAACGGCTCGTCTTCGGCCGGGCGATAGTCCTCCGGCAGAAACACGTCTTGCTTCATTTCGGCTCCTTCGGTCTGGCCCCTGGTCTTGGTTTGTTCGAATTTTCCAAGCATCAAAGCTCTCCCATGCCGCAGCGTTTAATCCCCTGCGCCGCGAATGTCACTACACAATAACGGTGCGCTGTGATTAAACCCGGCCCTATCAGATCATTTCGACAGTTTCAGGGCGCAACCAAGGGGAGAGTCATGCAATTTCAGGGGACTAAGGACTATGTTGCCACCGAAGACCTGAAAATCGCGGTCAATGCCGCCGTCACGCTGGAGCGTCCGCTGCTCGTCAAAGGCGAGCCCGGCACCGGCAAGACCGAGCTGGCCAAACAGGTCGCCGGCGCGCTTGGCCTGCGGATGATCGAGTGGAACGTCAAATCCACCACCCGCGCCCAGCAGGGGCTTTATGAATATGATGCGGTTTCGCGGCTGCGCGACAGCCAGCTTGGCGACGAGCGCGTGCATGACGTGCGCAACTACATCAAGAAGGGCAAGCTCTGGGACGCTTTTGAAGCCAGGGAAAAGGTCGTTCTGCTGATCGACGAGATCGACAAGGCGGATATCGAGTTCCCCAACGACCTCCTGCAAGAGCTCGACAAGATGGAGTTCCACGTCTACGAGACCGGCGAAACCATCAAGGCGGCGCAGCGGCCGGTGATCATCATCACCTCCAACAATGAAAAAGAACTACCCGACGCGTTTTTGCGCCGCTGTTTCTTTCACTACATCCGCTTTCCCGATGCCGAGACGATGAAAAAGATCGTCGAGGTGCATCACCCCAATATCAAGGCGGATCTGCTCTCTGCGGCGCTGACCCAATTCTACGAGATCCGCGAAACCCAGGGGTTGAAGAAGAAACCCTCCACCTCCGAGGTGATCGACTGGCTCAAGCTGCTGCTGGCCGAGGATCTGAGCCCCGAGGATCTCAAACGCGACGGTGCCAATGCGCTGCCGAAACTGCATGGGGCGCTGCTGAAGAACGAACAGGACGTGCATCTGTTTGAACGTCTCGCCTTTATGGCGCGGCGCGGCCGGTAAGGTCAGACCGCGCCCAACACCGGCCTGATCAGCCTGATCACAAGGCAAGAAGAGCGCAGCCGCGGATTAATTTTGGCGCGGCGGCGCGGCTTTGTCGAATTCTTGAGAGTTTCCTGCATCATAGGGCGGATGCGACCAGACAGGCCACAGCGAGTGATGCACGAGATCTTTGCCAGCGTTTTCGACCGATCCCCCCGTCAGCCCCCGCGCCGGGGCGCGCTGCATCTGGCGGCGATATTGGCGCTGACGCTCGCGGCCTGTAGCGACGGCAAGGCGCCCCCCTCCCGCGCCTCCTCGCAGATCGCCCAGCCCCTGCCGCCGATCCGCGCCTTTCCCACGCAACGCCCGACGCCGCCGCAGCGCTCCAACGCCGATATGGCGCGCGATTTTCTGGACCTGCATTTCCAGCTTGAGGGCGGCAGCCAATTGCCCGTCTTCACCCGTTTTGAAGGCCCCGTCACCCTCACCGTCCGGGGCCGCGCGCCGGCCACACTGACCCGCGATCTTCAGGCGCTGCTGCACCGGCTGCGCACGGAGGCCGGGCTGGATCTGCACCTGGTGCCTGACACCAGTCCGGCGCGCATCACCATTGAACCGGTCAGCCGCGCCCGCATTCAACGGGTGCTGCCACAGGCCGCCTGTTTCGTGGTACCCAACGTCAGCTCGCTGGAGGAATACCGCCGCAACCGCCGCGCCCCGCAAAGCGACTGGACCGCCCTGCGCCACCGCGAGCGGCTGGCGATCTTTGTGCCCGATGATGTCAGCCCGCAAGAGCTGCGCGATTGCCTGCACGAAGAACTGGCACAGGCGCTGGGGCCGCTCAATGATCTCTACCGGCTGCCGGATTCGATCTTCAACGACGACAATGTGCACAGCGTTCTGACCGGCTTTGACATGCTGATGCTGCGCGCGACCTATGATCCGGCGCTGCGCACCGGCATGAGCAGAGCCGAGGTCGCCGCGCGTCTCCCCGGCATTCTGGCGCGGCTCAACCCCAGGGGCGAGGCGCGCGCCTCCGCGCCGCTGCCCGCAACACCGCGCAGCTGGATCAGCGCGGTGGAAACCGCCCTCAGCGGCCATAGCTCCGAGGCCAGCAGCCGCCGCGCCGCGCATGAGGTCGCCCGCATTGCCCGCGCGCAGGGCTGGCAGGACCACCGCCGCGCCTTTGCCCATTTCCTGCTGGGGCGCGCCGAACAGGCCCGCGACCCCAGGCTGGCGGATGATCATTTCCGCACCGCCCTGCGCTATCTCGCCCCCGGCCCCGACAGCGCCGACATGCGCGCGCTGATCCAGGCCCGCCTTGCCGCCTATGCCCTGCGCGAGGGCCATCTGGCCGAGGTCGCGCCGCTCCTGGAGCAAGCCATTCCCGCCGCCCGGCGCGGCCAGAACGCCGCCCTGCTCTCCACCCTGCTGCTGCTCAAGGCGCGGCTGGCCGATATCGAGGGCAACCGCCAGGACGCCACCGCCCTGCGCGGCGAAAGCCTCGGCTGGGCGCTCTATGGTCTGGGCCTTGAGGCCAGCGGCATCGACCAGCTGCGCAAGACTGTCGCAGGCCGGGGCTGATCACGGCCTTTGCACCCGGACGCCAGCCGGGCTATACGGCAGCGCATGCCCTGAACCGGCCCCTGCGGCGCCCCGCGCACGCCCCGGCCCACGACCTGGAATAGACCCATATGATCGTTATCCTTGCTTTGTTCTTTGGCGCCGCCCTCGGGGCTTTCAAGGCCCGCAAACGTGGCGGCAATCTTGCTGATATGCTGCAATACGGGGCTGTCTATGGCATCATCTTTGGTATGCTGGGGATGTTTGCCACCATCGTCACCCACCGCATGCTGACCTGATCCGCCCTCGCGCACCGACCACCGGAGACCCCATGTTCCAGCCCTTCTTCGAGAACCTGCGCGCCGCCGCCGTGCCGGTGTCCCTGCGCGAATATCTCGCCTTTCTTGAGGGGCTGAAGGCCGGGCTCGCCACCTATGACGTGGAGGCGTTTTATTACCTCGCCCGCGCGGTGATGGTGAAGGACGAGCGCAACCTCGACAAATTCGACCGCGCCTTTGCCGCCACCTTTGAGGGTCTCGACCAGATCCCCGCCTCTGCGGTGATGGAGGCCGTCGATATCCCCGAGGAATGGCTGCGCAAGATGGCGGAAAAGCATCTGAGCGCCGAGGAACGCGCCGAGATCGAGGCCCTGGGCGGGTTTGACAAGCTGATGGAAACCCTGAAAGAGCGGCTGAAAGAGCAACAGGGCCGCCATCAGGGCGGCAACAAATGGATCGGCACCGCCGGCACCTCGCCCTTTGGCGCCTATGGCTACAACCCCGAAGGGGTGCGCATCGGCCAGCACGAAAGCCGCCACCAGCGCGCGGTCAAGGTCTGGGACAAGCGCGACTTCAGGAACCTGGACGGTGATGTCGAACTCGGCACCCGCAATATCAAGGTCGCGCTGAAACGCCTGCGCCGCTGGGTGCGCGAGGGCGCCGCCGAGGAGCTGGATCTCGACGGCACCATCCGCGCCACCGCCGAAAACGGCTATCTCGACGTCAAAACCCGCCCCGAGCGTCACAACGCCGCCAAGGTTCTGCTGTTTCTCGATGTAGGCGGGTCGATGGATCCGCATATCAAACTGGTGGAGGAGCTTTTTTCCGCCGCCCGCAGCGAGTTCAAGCATCTGGAGTATTTCTACTTCCACAATTGTCTCTATGAAGGCGTCTGGCGCGACAATGCACGCCGCTGGGATGCCCAGACGCCCACCCATGAGGTGCTCAGGACCTATGGGCCGGATTACAAATGCATCTTTGTCGGCGATGCCTCGATGAGCCCCTATGAGATCGCCTATCCCGGCGGCGCCAACGAGCATTGGAACCCGGAGGCCGGTCAAGTCTGGCTGGAGCGCGCCCGGGCGCAATGGGCCTCGCATCTCTGGATCAACCCGCTGGCAGAGGCGCGCTGGCCGCACACCCATTCGATCCAGATGATCCGCGAGATTTTCGAGGATCGCATGGTGCCGATGACCCTCGACGGGCTGGAACGCGGCATGCGCGAGCTGACCCACTGAGGGCAAGACAAACTAAGATATTGTAA
>NZ_JAATOX010000176.1 GCF_011806385.1 Phaeobacter sp. HF9A
GGCGATAAGGTGGTGACCCGGTCCGAAATCACCGAGCTGATCCGCAGCGAACGCGAACAGCGCAAGGCGGCCGAAGCCTTGCAGCGGGCCAAGGACCGGATCGAGAAACAATCGCTGCGCGATCCGCTGACCAAGCTGGCGAATCGGCGGCACCTGGACATGGAACTGGCAGAACGGCTCAGCCGCGAGCCGGTGACATTGGTGCGCATCGACCTTGATCGGTTCAAGAAGATTAACGATATCCTCGGGCATGAGGCGGGCGATTTTGTGCTGTGCCATGTGGCTGATGTTCTGCGCGCACATACCAAGGCGGGCGATCTGGTGGCGCGGGTGGGGGGCGATGAATTCGTCGTGCTCTGCCGCTCGGGCACCTCGCTCCGCCAGGCGGAGATCCTGGCGGAGCGCGTGCTGAAAGCGGTCCTGCAACCTCTGGTCTGGGGCAACAAACGCTGCAATTTCGGCGCCAGCTTCGGGGTTGCCAGCGGCGATCCGGGCGAGATCACCAGCAGCGAATTGCTCAGCAACGCCGATGCGGCGCTCTATCGCGCCAAAGCCTCGGGGCGGGCGACGGTCGAGGTCTTCACCTCCGAGATGCGCCAGGAGGCTCTGGCGGAGCGCGCCCTGGCGGATCGCATGCAGCATGCCCTGGATGTGGGGGAGATCCTGCCCTACTACCACACCCAGCACGACTCCCGCACCTGGGAACTCGCCGGGGTGGAGGTTCTGGCCCGCTGGGATCATCCCGAACTCGGCGTGCTGACCCCGGATCGCTTCCTGGGCATTGCCAAACAGCTGGGGCTGGAGGCTGAGCTGGACAGCCGGATTTTCGAAACCGCGGTGAAACAGGTGAAGGAGCTGGCCGAGCGCGCCATTGATGTGCCGCGCGTCGCCTTCAACGTCAGCGCCCCGCGCATCATGGAGCCGGGCTTTCTGGAAACGGTCCGGGCGCAGATCCCGGAGGATCGGCACCGGTTTGCCTTTGAAATCCTGGAATCGATTTCCTGCGAGGAGGAAGGCGATGCGCTGATCTACTGTATTGATGCGCTCAAGGACATGGGGTTCCTGATCGACGTGGATGATTTCGGCTCCGGCCATGCCTCCATCAACGGGGTTCTGAACATCGAACCCCATGCGCTGAAGATTGATCGCAACATCATTTTCCCGTTGGGCCAGAGCGAACGGGCCGAACGGATGGTGGCGTCGGTGGTGGATCTGGCGCATTCCCTAGACGTCAAGATCATCGCCGAAGGGGTCGATACGCTGGAAAAAGCGCGGCTGCTGCGCCAGATCGGCTGTCATATTCTCCAGGGCTTTTATTTTTCCAAACCCCGCAGCTTTGCCGAGCTGAAGCATAACCTCATGGGCGTGGATCAGGATCGAAGCGCCGTCTGACCGGGCGCGTCGGGGCCCGGCAGGGGCGCTGCTGCGCTGCGCAACATATTGTCAGGTTGTGATTTTTCGGGTGGTGGCACGATGCACCGGCGTGATTGGAATGGTGGCGCATTCAAACGGGCGGCTGCCGTCTTCGATGCGCGCCTGCAGCAGATCCACCGCCAGCATCGCCGCCGCCCCGGCGTCCTGGCAAATGGTGGAGAGGTTATTGCCGAGCCACCCCGCCTGCTCGATATCGTCATAGCCGAGGATCTGAATATCCTCCGGCAACCTGCGCCCGTATTTGACCCGCATCCCGTCCAGAAACCCCAGCGCCAGCAGATCGGTGGAGCAAAAGACGGCATCGGCCTCGCATTTGGCTGCCATAAACAGATCCGCGGCCTCCAGCCCGTCGGCGTAGTTCTGGCCGACGGGGGTGATCACCTCGGCGGGCATCCCGGCGCTGTGGCAGCAGGTGGCAAAGGCACGGGCGCGGCCGGTCACGGTAAAGGTCTCCTGGCTGGGGTCCAGCACCGCAAAGCGCCGGCCTCCCGCCTCACGCAGCATGTCAAAGGCGAGTTGACCAGAGGCCTGGATATCCAGCTGCACCCGGTCGGCGGCGACTTCGCGCAGGTCGCGATTGATCAGCACCACCGGCACCGACAGGCGCTTGCATTCCTCGATGATCTCTGCGGGGGGGGAATCCGAGGTCACAATCATGCCGGAGACGCTATAGTTCAACAGCCGATCAATCAGGCCCGACAGCGTCACATCCCCCTCGGCGACGATCAGGATCGGGCAGTAGCCTTTGGCCAGAAGTTCGCGCGCGGCGACCTTTACCTGCGATGCGCGATAGGGCGTGTCCAGGCGCGAGGCGACCAGCCCAACCAGGCCGGAATTCTGGTTTTGCAGGCCCCGGGCCAGGAAATTCACCCGATACCCCAGCTCCTGTGCCGCTTGGATGACCCGCTTGCGGGTGTCCTCAGAGACCCGCCCGCTGCCGGACAGCGCACGAGACACCGCCGAGCGATGTACATTGGCAAGCCGGGCCACGTCAAAGGACGTCGGTTTTTTCTTTTTCTTATCAGTCATCTAAAAGGGTACGCCCCAAAGGGGAAACGCGGCGAACACAGGCGCTGCTGCGGGGCGGGCCGTGTGGGCAGGCGTGCGGGACCCCACTTGGCTCCGGCACGTAAAAGGGGAGGGGGACATGCATCATGCGTCGGCTCCGGTCCTGTCCTATCCCGGGCGCAGTGTCGTGGCGCAGCCCCGGTTCACCTGTGGCCGGTCGCAGCAATGCATCCGGCCTCTCGAATAGAGCGCAGCGGATGAGCTGTTGCAAGTCTTACGTTACGCAGCCGTAAATACGCATTGCCCCGCCAGCCGCCGCAATCCGCGCCGCAGCGGCGTGATCGCGCTTTTGGTGGGTCGCATCCTCACGGACGGAGGGGCCGTCAGGCGGTGCCGCGCTGCCAGTGACGGGCCAGAAGCTCGGCGGCTTCGGGGGGCAGGAGCAGCGCAACATGGTTGCCGCGCTGCGACACCACGGCCAGGCTGCTTGCTGCGCTGAGCTGCGTCAGCCGCAACAGCGGTTTACCGGCGGGCAGAGGTTGGGCTTGCGGGGCGCGGTGCTGCTGCTCTTGCCACAGGCGCGACAGGGCCACTTCGGCCACGGGATACAGCTCCGGCCTGGGCCCGTCACAGGTGATATGGCCGGTTTCGCCCTCGAGCCTGCCCCGCGCCAGCGCCGATGCGCAGGCCTTGGTCAGGGCCTCCTCAGGGCTGGCGGCAGCGAGGCCCGCAAGCGCCTCTTGCAGCAGCGCGGCGCTGCATTGGGTCGTGGCGCTGCGCAGGGGGCGGGCCTCTGCTGTCAGGGTGATCCGCGCATGATCCGGCACATGGGCCGAAAGCCGCAGCAGCGTCTCGGCAAAGCGCGGGGCGGCCTCGCGGGCGCTGTTGAACTCGTGGCTTTCCAGCGCCCCGTCCGGCCCCTCCATCCGCAGCAGGGCGCGTTGGGTGATATCAAACCGGGCAAGCGGCGCGCCCTCCACCGCAAGGATGAGAGCACGCGGCAGGATGGTCGTGTCGATATGATGCAGAATGCGCTCCGGCAGTGCCGGGTGCTGGCGCGAGGGCGGCGCGGCCAGTGCGCGCAGCCGGCGCAGCAGCGGGCTGTCCTGTGCCATATCAGGCAGGTGTCGGGCGGGATGTGTTGTCATGCCGGTCCCGGTCCCGGTGTCTCGCCTTGCAGCCGGTGCAAGAGCGCGATGGCTTCGGGGCGCAGACGCATTGCGCTCTCAGTGCTGGCGCAGAGCAGGAGCAGCGCATCCTGCGGCGCATCGGGGCTGCGCAGGAACAGCCGCACGCCGCCGTCGTCGATCAGCCGGATGTCTTCGGCCTCGGTGCTGATGGGCGGGTAGGCCATTGGCAGAGCCTCCTGCGCCGCCTGACGCAGGGCAAACCCTTGCTGGGCTTCGGCGCTCAACCGGTCCAGCGTTTCCTGCCGGATGCCGGGCGCCGAGACATGGCGCAGCACCAGCCGGGTCTCCAGATCGCAATAGGCCGCGACCCGGCAATCGGGCACCTGATCGCGCAATCTGGCAAGATCCCGCAGCAAGGAGTGAGGGGCAGAGCCCGGCGGGGTCGGGGGGGCGCTGTGCAGCATCATTTTGCGCTCCGTTCCAACCGGGCGCGGCGCGGGCGCGGGGTGGCGGCCTCGGGCACCGGGCGCACCCGACGCGGCAGGATGCGCAAGCTGCTGTCGGCCTCCGGCTCCGGCGGGCGTTGTTCGGCGGCATCCGCCACGGCGGTCAGGTTGCGCACCGCCCGCAGGCGGGGCCGGGCAAGGTCTGACCGCGGGCTGAGCGCGGCAAGATCCGGCGCGGGCGCCTCTTCTGCGCGGCCCGCGCTGGCATGGTCCTCCCAGTTCAGCAAGAGATCAATCAGATGTTCCACAAACTGATCCGCGCCGCTGGTTTTCCAGGCCTCCATATCCTCGCCCGCCGCCAGCGCCAGCGGCAGCGCGATGGGAAAGACCGCGCCAAAGCTGCCCTCGGTTTCGCGCGCCAGTCGGCGCAGCACCCGGGCGCGATCCCTATCGCTGGTGAGCTTGTCGAAATGGGTCACCAACAGGGTGCCGGGCGCGCGCAGCTGCGGCGCCAGGATCGACCAGAAGGCCGCCTCGCTCTGCCGCCAGGCCTGGGTTGCAGAGGTGCACCAGATCACGCTGTCGACTTCGGGCAGCACCGCCTGCCAGACATCCGCTGGCATATTGGGATCGGAAATTCCCGGCATATCAATCAGATCGCAGAGCTCCAGCGCCTCGGAGGGCAGCCGCAGATCGACCCGGCGCGCGCGCTCCAGCGGCAGGTCGTTGAGCTGATCCAGCGCCACCGGTTCAATGCTGCCATCGGCCATATGCACTTCGGCGGCCTCGGCCCCGTAGGAGATCCAGACCGGCGGCAGCCGGGTGGCGGTGACTTTGACCGGCAGCGGACGGCTGCCCAGCAAGAGGTTGGTCAGCGTGCTTTTGCCAGCGCTGAATTCTCCCATCAGGGCGATCCGGGGTTTGCGGGTTTGATCAGGCATGAGGCGTCTCCGGGGGCTGCGGTTCAGGCGGGTCTGGCGGTTCAGGCGATGAGGGCACGTAGGGTGGTGAGCGCGGCGGCATGGGCGGCGGGTTTCGCGTCGTCGCCCGCAGGGGCGAGGTTCTGTGAGGGCCTCCCCTCGGCACTGGCCTCGGCGATTTCCACCAGGATATCGCGATGCTGGCGCAGGGAGTCGGCCAGACAGGCCAGCGCGGCGCTGCGGATCTGGCCGCATTGTTCCACCTTCAGCGCGGTCATGAAGGGCTGGGTCTCGGCGCTGATCTGGCTGCGATAGGTCTCGGCAAAGCTGGCATAGCCCCGGGTGCGGCGCCACCAGTTGCCCCACCAGCTGTCGCGCACATCCAGCGCGATGGTCTGGGCCAGCGCCACCGGGGCGGGCAGCGGCGGCGCGTCGGGCACCGCGATCTGGATACCCTCCACCCGCGCGCCAAAGGCATCATAAAGATGCCGCGCCACGTCGCTCAGCGCCTCGGAGTACCGGTCCTCCAGCTGCTCTTGCAGCCGTTTGCCCATGACGGAACAGGCACTGCGCAGCAGCAGGCGCAGGCCGGTGGGATCATATTGCCAGGGGCTGCTGTCGCCCCAGTCCTGCAAATGGGTGATCAGCGCATGGGTGGCCCGGTCCAGAAAGGTCTCATGCGCCCGCTCGATCCGCGCGCCAAAACCATCGAGCACCGCATCGACCTCGCCCGCGCAGGCCAGCATATGGGCCTCCACCAGCGCGTCATAGCTGCGCAGGCTGTCCTCCAAGGAGGCGAAATTGGCGCCGCTGCCACCGCTGACACGGATCCCCTCGGCGGCCTCCTGCGCGGTGGCCAGCGTCAGCGCATCCCGCGCCACCCGGCGGATAAGAGGGCGGGCCTCGGTCTCTGCCACACGGC
>NZ_JAATOX010000177.1 GCF_011806385.1 Phaeobacter sp. HF9A
CGGGCTTCCGCCGCACCCGGACCGAGCGTTGGGGGATGCGCACGCTGGATCTGGACCTTCTGGCGGTGGATCAGCAGGTGCTGCCCGACCGGCAGACCTATGAGCGCTGGCGCGACCTCGCCCCCGAACGGCAGCGCGTTGACGCGCCGGAGCAACTGATCCTGCCACATCCGCGCGTTCAGGACCGTGCCTTTGTGCTGGTGCCCCTGGCCGATATCGCGCCCGATTGGCGGCATCCGGTGCTGGGGCAAAGCGTGGCGCAGATGCTTGCGGCACGCCCAAAGGTCGAGAAAGACGAGGTGACGGCGCTCTGATCGGCGGGATCAGGGCAGTTTTCCTGCAATTGTGAACTCTGACTTCTTGTCAAGCCCTCAAAATCCGCATAGAAGCACCCCCTCTGGACCCAGAACTGTATTGGAGAGTCGCCTATGGCCCGCGTGACGGTCGAAGACTGCGTTGACAAGGTTCCCAACCGATTTGAGCTGGTGATGCTGGCTGCCCACCGGGCGCGCGAGATCGCTGCCGGTGCGCCGCTCACCGTGGACCGCGACAACGACAAGAACCCCGTCGTCTCCCTGCGCGAGATTGCCGAGGAAACCCAGAGCGCCGACGCCCTGCGTGAGCGTCTGATCGAAAGCAATCAGACCCAGATCGAGGTCGACGAGCCGGAAGAAGACTCCATGGCTCTGTTGATGGGTGGCGAAGCGGACAAGCCGCAAGAAGACGACATGAGCGAAGAAAAGCTCCTGCGTGCGTTGATGGAGGCCCAGGGTCAGGGCTGACCCGGGTCTAAAAGAGAGGTTGCGGACCGGCAATGACATCTGCTGATGACCTGATTTCCCTGGTCCGCGACTATAATCCCAAGACAAATGAACAGCGCCTGCGTGATGCCTATGCCTTTGGCGAGGCGATGCACGAGGGCCAGTTCCGCCATTCGGGTGAACCCTATTTCACCCACCCCGTCGCGGTTGCTGCCCTGCTGACCGAACAGCGGCTGGATGATGCCACCATCATCACCGCGCTTTTGCATGACACCATCGAAGACACCAAGGCCTCTTACGAGGAAGTCACCACCCGCTTTGGCGAGGAGGTGGCGATGCTGGTCGATGGGGTCACCAAGCTGACCAACCTGCAACTTTCCTCGCGCGAGACCAAACAGGCGGAGAATTTCCGCAAGCTGTTCATGGCGATGTCCAAGGACCTGCGGGTGATCCTGGTCAAGCTCGCCGACCGTCTGCACAATATGCGCACCATCCGCGCCATGCGCCCCGAGAAACAGGCGCAAAAAGCGCGCGAAACCATGGATATCTATGCACCGCTTGCGGGCCGCATGGGCATGCAGTGGATGCGCGAAGAGCTGGAAGACCTGGCCTTCAAGGTGCTGAACCCCGAGGGCCGCCAGTCGATCATCCGCCGCTTTGTGACGTTGCAACGGGAAACCGGCGATGTGATCCACCGGATCACCGGCGACATGCGGCTGGAACTGGAAAAGGCGGGCATCGAGGCCGAGGTCTTTGGCCGCGCCAAGAAACCCTATTCGATCTGGCGCAAGATGCAGGAAAAAGACCAGGGATTTTCCCGTCTTTCCGACATCTATGGCTTTCGGGTGATCACCCGTTCCGAGGAGGATTGCTACCGTACCCTGGGCGCCATTCACCAGCGCTGGCGCGCGGTGCCGGGGCGGTTCAAGGATTATATCAGCCAGCCGAAAACCAACGGCTACCGCTCGATCCACACCACCGTGTCGGGCCGCGATGGCAAGCGCGTCGAGGTGCAGATTCGCACCCGGCAGATGCATGACGTCGCCGAATCGGGGGTGGCGGCGCATTGGTCCTATCGCGATGGCGTGCGCACCGAGAACCCCTTTGCCGTTGATCCCGCCAAATGGATCGCCTCGCTGACCGAACAATTCGACGGCGAGGATGACCACGACGAATTCCTCGAAGCGGTCAAGCTGGAGATGTATTCCGACCAGGTCTTCTGCTTCACCCCCAAGGGCGATGTGATCAAGCTGCCCAAGGGCGCGACGCCGATCGATTTTGCCTATGCCATCCACACCCGCATCGGCCATGCCTGCGTCGGCGCCAAGGTGGACACCATCCGGGTGCCGCTCTGGACCCGGCTGCGCAATGGCCAGTCGGTGGAGGTGATCACCGCCGAGGGGCAGACGCCTCAGGTCAGCTGGCTGGAGATTGCGACCACCGGCAAGGCCCGCACCGCCATTCGCCGCGCCCTGCGCGAGGCGGACCGCGAGCGTTTTGTCAAACTGGGCCATGAACTTGCGCGCTCCGCCTTTGAGCATGTGAACAAGAAAGCCACCGACAAGGCGTTGGAAACCGCCGCCCGCGCCCTACGTGTCAGTGACGCCTCCGAATTGCTGGCGCGGCTTGGCGCGGCGGATCTCACCGCCCATGACGTGGTGCAGGCGGTCTATCCCGAGCTGATCGACAAGGACGGCGATGAGTTCCCCCCCCGCCGTGCCGTGATCGGCCTGGAGCCGGGACAGAAATTCGAACGCGCGCCCTGCTGCGAACCGCTGCCGGGCGAGCGGATCATCGGCATCACCTCGCGCGGGCAGGGGGTGGTCGTACATGCCGCCGATTGTGACCGGCTGAGCGAATTCGAAGACCAGATGGAGCGCTGGGTCGATGTGCATTGGCACTCCGGCGCGCATCCGGCCGCCTATGGCACCACGCTGGAGCTGACCATTGGCAATGATGCGGGCGTGTTGGGGCGCATTTGTACTCTAATTGGCGAGAAAAAAGCCAATATATCCAACCTTGAATTCATCGACCGGAAACCCGACTTTTACCGCTTGATGATCAATGTGGAATTGCGTGATGTGGAGCAGCTGCATTCGCTGATACTGACATTGGAAGCTGAGAGCGACGTCGCTGCGGTCGTGCGCCACCGGGATCGGACGAGAACCCAACACCGCCCGATCTAGGCGCTCAGCCCCGGAACACAAGGACGATCCTTTGGTATTCAGACGCCGGGATAGACGCCCGCCACTGAGGGTGGTAGCGGAGTTTCTCTGGCCTCGCGGGGGCTGGGGCAGGGCGTTCCTGTATGTCAAACACCGAATCCGCCGCCTGCCCGACAGCCCGGAACGAATCGCGCGCGGTATCGCCGCCGGGCTGTTCACGACCTTTACCCCCTTTTACGGGATGCATTTCCTGGTGGCGGCGATCCTGTCGCGGGTGATGAACGGCAATATCCTTGCCTCGCTTTCGGCGACCTTCTTTGGCAACCCGCTGACCTATGTGCCGATCGGCGTGATCTCGCTCCAGACCGGCCATTGGATCTTGGGGCGTCAACCCGTCGATGGGGTGGATACCACCCTGGTGGACAAGTTCCTCGCTGCCGGTTGGGACCTTTGGTATAACATCTACGCCTATGCCACCGGCACGCCTGCGGATTGGACCGGGCTGGTGGTTTTCTACGACGAGGTCTTCTTTCCCTATATGATCGGCGGGATTATGCCGGGCATCATCGTGGGCACGGTGGGCTACTTTCTTTCGGTGCCGGTGATCCGCAGCTATCAGCAGCGGCGCAAGCGCAAGATCAAGGCCAAGTTCGAGGCGATCAAGAAACGCGCCGAACTGGAAGCCGTGAACAGCCCCCATGCCCCCAAGAATCCCAAACCGCCCAGCCGCTCGCCCAGTCGCTCGTCCAGGGCCGCGCGGCCGGAATGATCGCGCAGGGCGGCGCAGGCTGCGCGGCAAGCCGGGATAATTGTACCGCTCAGGCCGATGGCCCTTGCCTCTGCGGGCCTGCTGGCTAGGCTCCCGGCAAAAGAATTCTCATGACAAAGGGCTGCCCCATGTCCAATTCCGTGCTCCGCCTTGGCATCAACATCGACCATGTCGCCACTGTCCGCAACGCCCGCGGCGGCGCCTACCCGGACCCCATCCGCGCTGCCAAACTGGCCGAGGAGGCAGGCGCCGACGGTATCACCGCCCATCTGCGCGAGGACCGTCGCCATATCACCGACGAGGATATCGACCGGCTGGTCGAGACGCTCTCGGTGCCGCTGAATTTCGAGATGGCCGCAACGCAGGAGATGCAGACCATCGCCCTGCGCCACAAGCCGCATGCGGTTTGCCTCGTGCCCGAAAAACGCGAGGAACGCACCACCGAGGGCGGGCTGGAGGTCGCGCGCGAGGAAAACAAGCTGGCTCATTTCATCGCCCCGCTGCGCGATGCGGGCTGCCGGGTGTCGATCTTTATCGCGGCGGATCAGAAACAGATCGAGGCGGCCCATCGCATCGGCGCCCAGGTGATCGAGCTGCACACCGGCGCCTATTGCGATTTCCACGCCGAGGGCGATTTCGCCGCCCGCGACAAGGAGCTGGAATCGCTGCGCGAGATGGCCGCTTTTGCCCATTCGCTGGGGCTGGAGGTGCACGCTGGCCATGGTCTGTCCTACGAGACCGTGCAGCCCGTCGCGGCCTTCCCGGAGGTTATGGAACTCAATATCGGTCACTTCCTGATCGGCGAGGCGATTTTCCGCGGTCTCGCCCCGGCAGTGCAGGAAATGCGCCGCCTGATGGATGAAGCGCGCGGCGGGGCGGTCGCATGAGCCTGCGCCGCTTTACCCTGGTCTATATCGCGACATTGATGGCGCTGATGGTTCTGGTCGTTCTGGCGCAGGCCGTCACGGGCTATGACATTGCAAATGCGGGCATGTCGATCATTCCGGCGATGTCGGCGGGCATGGCGGAGGGTCAGTTCTTCGTGCGCAGCAAAAAGCGCATGCCGGAGAACGCGGAGATGTGGCACTTTGCCCGGCAGGCAACGGTTGTCATGCTGGGGCTGACCATGGTGGCGGTTGCCATCTTCAGCGTTGCGGTGCCGCAGATCCGATTTATGCTCAGCCAGCCAAGCGGCGGAATGCTGCTGTTGGCGGCTGTGTTGTTTCAGGTCGCCCTGTCGTTTCTGCTGGTGCGCTATTTCCTCGGGCTTGGGGCCAAATCCGCGCTCCGGGCCGAACAGGACCGCGCCAACAAGAACTGAGCGCACTGTCCGACTGACCAGCGGAGGACCCGCAGGAGACTATCGCGATGGATACAAGCTCTTATCTCTTGCCGGTCTTTGCAATTGTGCTGGGCCGGGTCACTCTTTGTGGCAGCCCGGGGCCCGCGACCCTCACGATCTGTGGCACTGCGATGGCAGAGGGCCGCCGCGCCGGGCTTTTGGTTGCGGCGTTGGTCGCCCGGCGCTATGGGCGCAGCAAACGCGGGTTCGAGGCGGCTTTCGGCCTGTTGTTCGGCGCGGCCAGCCTGAACATCCTGACCCTGCGACTGACCTGAACGGAGGGCGTGACCTGATCCTGGGCATCGGCACCGATCTGGCCAATATCGACCGCATCCAGCGCACGCTGGATCGCTTTGGCACCCGCTTCAAGGCGCGCGTGTTCACGGAGGTTGAGCAAGCCAAATCCGAACGCCGCCGGGATGTGGCGGGCACCTATGCCAAGCGATGGGCCGCCAAGGAGGCCTGCTCCAAGGCGCTGGGCACCGGGCTGCGCATGGGCATTGCCTGGAAGGATATGTCGGTCTCCAACCTCTCCACCGGGCAGCCGGTGATGCAGCTCACCGGCTGGGCCGCCGCGCGTCTGGCAGAGCTGACCCCGCCGGGCCACAGCGCCCATATCCACGTGACCCTGACCGATGATCACCCCTGGGCGCAGGCCATTGTCATGATCGAGGCCCGCCCGCTGCCACCTGGCGAGACCGCGCAGGATTGATCCTTCTGGACATTTGAGGGTTTGCGCTGCGCTTCGCGCATCGCCGGGG
>NZ_JAATOX010000178.1 GCF_011806385.1 Phaeobacter sp. HF9A
CGCCCATCTGATGCCCGAGGTTGGCGATCTCGGCTATGACAATCAGGACAGCCATTCCAAGCGGATCTTTGATGCCAATGACTGGCGCAACTTTGACATCACCGAAGAGGACATCCGCCGCTCCCGTCGCGCCTACTTCGGGAATATCTCCTACCTTGATGACAAGATCGGCGAGGTGATGGAGGCCCTGCGTGGCACCCGCCAGGACGAGGACACGATCATCCTGTTTGTGTCGGATCATGGCGATATGCTGGGCGAGCGCGGCCTGTGGTTCAAGATGAGCTTCTATGAAGGCTCCTCCCGCGTTCCCATGATGATTTCCGCGCCGAATATGACTCCCGGGCTGGTCACCGATCCGGTCTCCAACATCGACGTCTGCCCGACGCTTTGTGATTTGGCCGGTGTCAGCATGGATGAGGTCATGCCCTGGACCTCGGGCGAAAGCCTTGTCGCTCTGGGGCAAGGCGGTAGACGCAACACGCCGGTGGCAATGGAATATGCCGCCGAGGCCTCTTATGCCCCGCTGGTGTCGCTGCGCCAAGGCCAGTACAAGTTGAACCTCTGCGCGCTGGATCCCGATCAATTGTTTGATCTGGAGGCCGACCCGCACGAGCTGGATAACCTTGCCGGCAACCCCGACCACAGCGACGCCTATGAGGCACTGAAGGCGCTTGCCGCCGCACGCTGGGATCTGAACTGTTTCGATGCCGACGTGAGAGAGAGCCAAGCCCGTCGCTGGGTGGTCTATGAGGCGCTGCGCAAAGGCGGATATTTCCCCTGGGACTATCAACCGCTGCAAAAAGCATCCGAACGCTACATGCGCAACCACATGGATCTGAACGAGGTTGAAAACAACGCTCGTTTCCCACGGGGGGAATAGGCCCGCTCCCAGAAGCTGCGCCCGCCGCTTGTGTATACCTCGGGGCGACGGACGCCCGATCACGATCTCACGATGCTTAATCCACTGTTAACAGACCACAGGTAGCCTGACCCTGTAGCTGTCGCGCTGTTCGTTTTGCGATGTGTCATAGGTGGTTTTTATGAGTGAGTTGATTTCGTCCTCCATTGCCGAGGGTAGCGGCAACCTCGATCTGGAAAAGATCTTTCGCTGGTTTGACTTAACGGAGGAAGACCGCGCGTGCACCGTCGAGTTGGGTGAACTCACCGATGATGTTGGCGAACACATCATCGAGGCCTTCTATGCGCATCTGCTCAATGATGAAACCGCGGCCAGGCATTTCAGGGATGACGCTCATATCGCCCAGGTCAAACGCGGACAGATGCGCTATTTTCGCGAGCTGGTCAGCGCCGATCTGAATGACGCCTACGTGGCAGATAGGCGCCGTATTGGCAGCATTCACGAACGCACCGGCGTCACGCCGACGCTCTATATCGGATCTTACGCCTACTACCTGAACCGCTTGGCCCATGTCGTGCTGGAGCGCATGGACGAAGACCCGCACAAGGCTTTTCATCTGGTCATGTCCCTGTTCAAGATTGCCCATTTCGACATGAGCCTGGCGCTGGAAACCTATGTTGACGCACGCGAGGAGGCGATCCAGGCACGTGAGCGCGAACTCAGCGAACTGCCGACACCGGTCCTGCAACTGCGTCCGGGGCTTCTGCTCATCCCCGTCGTCGGAACACTCGACAGCCATCGCGCCCGGGCGCTCACCGTGCAATTGCTGGAAGGGATTCAGGAGCACCGCGCCAGCGCCGTTGTGCTGGACATTACCGGCGTTGCCGCCGTCGACAGCGCGGTGGCCAATCATCTGATCCAGACCATGGCGGCGGCCCGCTTGATGGGGGCCTTGTCAGTGCTCACCGGCCTCTCCGCCGAAGTCGCCCAATCGCTGGTCAAAGTTGGCGTCACTGGCGAGGCATTAAACACGGCAGGAGACTTGCAGCGCGGCATCGAAATGGCCGAACAGTTGCTGAAGGATTGAGCACATGGCCGTCAAAGTTCCCATCCTGAAGCAGGGCAAAGTCCTGATTGCCTCAATTCAAGAAGATCTCAGCGATAGCGATATCCTCGACCTGCAACACCGAATATTGGAAGACGTCATCCGTTGCCGGGCCGAGGCGGTGATCATTGACGTCAGCGCGATCGGCATTCTCGACAGCTTTGGCACCAAGACCCTGAGCGAAATTGCCTATTCCGTCCGTCTGCGCGGCGCCAAGTTGGTGATCGTGGGCATTCAGCCGGATGTGGCGCTGTCGATGGTTCTGCTTGGGCTCACACTGCCGGATATTCCAACCGCGCTCGACCTAGATCGCGGCCTTGCATTGATCAACGGGGGCTAGGATGCAGATGCAGCACCCCCCCGACGTATTGGTCCAGGCGATCCGATACGATACGGATGTCATTTCCGCGCGCCAACTGGGGCGAAAACGGGCAGAGGAGCTGGGGTTCAGCCGCCCGGATCAGGCGCTGGTTGCAACCGCCATCTCTGAACTTGCCCGCAACATCGTCGTCTATGCCGACCAGGGTGAAATCGAGCTTGCGACGATCCACCAGCCTGACCGCGTCGGGATCAAGATCACCGCCAAGGACCGCGGCCCCGGCATTGCCGACCTGGAAAGCGCCCTTGCCGACGGGTTTTCCACCGGAAACAGCCTCGGGCTGGGCCTGCCGGGCACCCGCCGGATCGTCGATGAGTTTGATATCACGTCGTCCCCTGGGCTTGGCGTGATTGTGACCGTCGTGAAGTGGAGCAGACGATGACAGTTCAGCTCGTGTGCCCGCCCGATTGCGCAAATGCCCTGAGCTGGAGTGTCGCGCAGCAGTCCAAGATCGCAAATAGCTGTGGCGATGGGTATATGATCCTGCGCAATGGCAACACTATCTGCGCCTATGTCATTGACGGTATGGGCAGCGGCCCCGACGCCCACAGGGCGGCCTCCACCGGACTGAACGCCATAAAGAACGCTGGCGACACCTCGCTGGGCGCGGCTTTTGACGCCACGCATCGGGCGCTTCAGGGTATGCGCGGGGCGGCCATGGCTGGCGCAATGATTGACCTGCGGCAATTGACACTCAGTTGGGCCGCCGTTGGCGACATCGACGGGCTTGTCCACCGGGGCACAGAGATCAGCGACACACTGATGCAGCGAGGCGGCGCACTGGGGCATAACTTTTCCGGCCTGCATATACAGTCCACCAAGCTGCACATCGGCGATATGATCGTGCTGACAACCGATGGCATATCGCGCAACTATCGTAGCGATATCAGGGCATTGACCTCTGCGGCGGACTGCGCTGATCATATCCTTGAGGCACATGGCCGCAGCAATGACGACAGGTTGGTCCTGGCCATGAAGATCGAGGCACTCTCATGAGCGGCCTGAAAGTGGATCGCGATCAAGCCGACCTTCCGCAGGTGCGCGCGCACTATGTGGCGGCGCTGTCTGACTATGTGCAGCGGGGGCGTGAAGAGGATCTATCGCAAGCCTACGATTGCGCCCGCCTGGCCCTGCGCGCCATGGTCTCGATCAGTGAGCTCAGCGAGATGCACTTTCAGGCAACCCATCAGCTGCTGACCGCCGATCCCCCCCTCTCTCCGCCACCGCAGGCGCGGATGGAAGAGTTTTTTATGGAAGCGCTCTCTGTCTATGACATGGCATTGCGGGGCTATGGCGAAAACATCACGCGGCTGACCGCCGAGGTACAGGAGCGCAGACGCATCGAGGACGCCCTGCGCGACGCCAGCGCCGAACTCGCCCTCCAAAGGGATCATCTGGATCAGCAAGTGCGCGAGCGGACAAGTCAGCTCCAGGATAAACTCCAGGAACTGAGGCAGCTCAACGCGCAGCTGCATCATGCCAATCAGGAACAGGCACAGTTTACCTACGCCATCTCTCATGATCTGAAATCGCCGGTAAATACCATAAGCATGATGCTGGAGCTTATCCTGGCCGATCATGCGCCAGGGCTCGACTGCGAGGGGCTGGAGCTTATCGAGGCGGCACAATCCACCGCTGAACGTATGTCGCGCATGGTCAACGATATCCTGAATTACGCGCGCGTGGTTGGACAGGACCCGGTGTTCGAACGCGTCGATCTGGGCGCCCTCAGTCAAGAGGTGCTTGACGATCTGCGTGGTGAGATCACGAGCAGTGGCGTCGAGCTTGTGGTCGGCACCTTGCCAGAGGTCCACGGCATCCCCTCGCAACTCAGGAGCATGCTTCAAAACCTCATTTCGAATGCCATCAAGTTCAGAAAACCCGGCACGCCCGGTCGTGTCGCAATCACCGCCGCGCCAAAACCTGCCTGCTGTGCCGCCGAAATCAGCGTGTCCGACAATGGCATCGGCATCGCGCCTGCCTATCAAACGCGCATTTTTTCGCTATTTCAACGGCTTCATACATATGAGGAATACGTTGGCTCGGGCATTGGGCTGGCTCTCTGCCAACGTATTGCCGGATATCATCACGGCGATGTTCAGGTTACCTCAGAGGCAGGCGAGGGAAGTACATTCACGGTGAGGCTTTGGCTAAAAGAAAGTGACGGGGATCATGAAACTTAAGCGGGTGATGATCGTGGATGACGACCGGTTTGACCAGCTGGCGTACCGGCGGATCCTCAGGAAAACCAACGCGGCCATTGAGCTCATTCCATTTCAATATGCGACCGAGGCGTTGGATTATCTCAAGAGTGCGGATCGCACTGCGGTTGATGCCATCTTTCTCGACATAAATATGCCACGCATGAACGGGTTCGAGTTTCTGCAAGCCGCCCAAGATGAACTGCCCGATCAATTGGAAAATGAGACCCTCATCATGGTGACCACCTCACAAAACCCAGAAGACAAGCACCGTGCCGAATCGTTTCCCGCCGTCAAAGCGTTTTTCAATAAGCCGCTCACACAAGAGAACATTGCCGTGATCGACCAGCTCGTCGGCTCGAACCGTGAGGAATAACATGTTAAAATCCCCATATTTCATATAAAAAACAATATTTTAACAAGGCTCGGAAGTGCGTCTAAGTTCTAAACAAAGCATCAACAGCGGTTTCTCGCCAACGGGGTGAACTCGGCCTTGGCAAACACGGGTATATGACTGAATGTTACCGCGTTTCACGCCACCCAAAATCCGAGCCTCACTTGCGTATTTTCAGCCCGATCCTCCGCCGCCTTTCCGCTTTGCATTGCCTGCTGCTTCTGGCCGCCATTGGGCTTTCTGCCTGCGGTGAACTGCCGAACGACAGTCAAATTGATCCCGGCCGACGGTCCTTTGCGGTGCGAGAAGCGGAAAATTTGCGCGCGCGCGGGGCGCGGGTGTGGTGTGTGCCTTTTGCGCGCAACCTCTCCGGCGTGAATATCCACGGCAATGCCCGCACCTGGTGGAGCCAGGCCCAGGATCAGTTTGACGTCGGGCAGCGCCCCTCCGTTGGCGCGGTCATGGCGTTTCGGGCGACGCCCGGCATGCCGCTCGGCCATGTTGCCGTGGTCTCTGAGGTCACATCTGACAGGATGCTGCGGATCGACCATGCCAATTGGCACCGGAACAAAGTGTCCCTGGGCATGGCGGTGATTGATGTTTCCGAAAACAACGATTGGTCTCGCGTGCGCCTGGAAAGCAACCCTGGCAGCTTTGGCAGCGTCTATCCGATCAACGGTTTCATTCGCCCAAATCTTTGAACCGCGGCGCAGGCCCCGGCGTATTACGCGCGATTGAGCCTGCCCCGCCCGTGAGGTCGCACAACCAGGTGGCGTTCCTGCTGGCCTGCGCGCTTGTCAATCCAGGTGGAAGACCTCTTCCATCGACGCCCACCACTCACCGT
>NZ_JAATOX010000179.1 GCF_011806385.1 Phaeobacter sp. HF9A
CCAAATATCCCGGAGCGCGAGGCAGCGCCTCGCATAAAAAAGGCCGCCCTAGGGGGCGGCCCTTTCTATCTCATGCCACCGGAAAGATCAGGCAGCGGCCTCCGGCGCAGAGGCAAAGCGGCCATAGAAGCTTTGGCCTTTCTCTGCCATCTCGCGCAGCAGCGGCGGGCAGGCAAACCGGTCGCCATAGGCTTCGGCCAGCTGATCGCAGCGCTCGGCGGCATAGGGCGTGCCGATGATGTCCAGCCAGCTCAGCGGACCACCGGACCAGGGCGCAAAGCCCCAGGCGAGGATGGCGCCAACATCGCCTTCGCGGATGTCCATCAACACGCCTTCCTCCAGCGCCCGCACCGCCTCCAGCACCTGCGCAAACATCAGCCGTTCCTGCACTTCGATCAGCGCCGGTTGCTCTGCGGCCTGCGGGTATTTGTCCTGAAGGCCCTTCCAGTACTCGACCCGTTTGCCCTTGTCGTCATAGTCAAAGAAGCCTGCATTGGCCTTGCGCCCCAGACGGCCCTGGTCTTCCATCCAGAAGATCAGATCATCCGCCGGGCTCTCGGGGTAGGCCTCACCCATCGCCGCCTTGGTGGCGCGGGCGATCTTGGCGCCGAGGTCGATCGAGGTCTCATCGGTGAGCTGGATCGGCCCCACCGGGAAGCCCAGCTGCCGCGCGGCATTGTCGATCAGAACCGGCGAGACGCCCTCGGTGATCATCCGCGCGCCCTCGTTGATATAGGGGATGATGCAGCGGTTGCAGTAGAAGAAGCGTGCATCATTCACGACAATTGGCGTCTTGCGGATCTGGCGCACGTAGTCCAGCGCCTTGGCCACCGCGCGGTCCCCGGTCTCCTTGCCCTTGATGATCTCCACCAGCAGCATTTTCTCGACCGGCGAGAAGAAGTGAATACCGATGAACTGCTCTGGCCGACCTGAGGCTTTGGCCAGTTCGGTGATCGGCAGGGTCGAGGTGTTGGAGGCGAAGATGCACGCTTCCGGGATGACCGCCTCAACGCGTTTGGTCATCTCGGCCTTGACGGCGGGATCCTCAAACACCGCTTCGATGATCAGATCACAGCCTTGCAGCTTTTCCAGATCCGCGGTTGCGGTGATCCGCTCCAACAGGGCTGCTTTCTTTTCCTCGGTGGCCTTGCCGCGCTTGATGCCCTTGTCCATGTAGCTGGCGGAATAGGCCTTGCCCTTGTCCGCCGCCGCCTGGTCGCGGTCGATCAGCACCACCTCAATGCCCGCCTGAGCCGAGACCAGCGCGATGCCCGCACCCATCATGCCAGCCCCGAGCACACCGATCTTCTGCACCTTCTGGTCGTCGATGCCCTTGGGCCGCACCGCGCCTTTTTCCAGCGCCTGCTTGTTCAGGAATAGCGAGCGGATCATCGCCGAAGACGACGGGTTCATCAACACATGGGCGAACCAGCGCGCCTCGATCTTCAGCGCGGTGTCAAAATCCACCAAGGCGCCTTCATAGACCGCCGACAGCAACGCCTTGGCCGCCGGGAAGGCGCCCTGGGTCTTGCCATGCACCATCGCGGAGGCGCCGACATAGTTCATGAAGCCCGCCGGATGATAGGGCGCGCCGCCCGGCATCTTGTAGCCTTTGGCGTCCCAGGGTTTCACCATATCGGCGGGGTTTGGATTGAGCACCCATTGCCGCGCGGCCTCCAGCGGGTCAGCGGTGACCTCATCCACCAGGCTGGCTGCCTTGGCCTTCTTGGGCTCCAGCATCTTGCCTTCGAGCAGAACCGGCGCTGCGTTCACCGCACCGACCATGCGCGAATAGCGGGTGGTGCCGCCAGAGCCGGGAAACAGCCCGACGAGGATCTCCGGCAGGCCGATCTTGGCCTTGGGATTATCCGTCATGGCGCGGTAATGGCAGGCCAGCGCGATCTCGGTGCCGATACCGGCGCAGGTGCCATTGATGGCGCAGGCCACGGGCTTGCCGCCCTTGTTGGTCTTGGGCTCCATGCCCGCGCGTTCCAGTTTGCGCAGGGTCTGGTGGCCTTTCATGGTGAAATCAAACAGGCCCTGAGCCGGGTTCTCGCCCGCTTCTTCGCGGATCGAGGCCAATGCGTTCAGATCCATGCCACCGGCAAAATCCTTTTTGCCGGAGGTGATCACCAGGCCTTTGACGGCCTCGTCACCCAAAGCGCGGTCGATGAGCTCATCCACCAGAACAAAGGCGTCGCGGGTGAGGACGTTCATGCTCTTGCCGACGGCGTCCCAGGTGATGATGGCGATGCCATCGGCGTCTACGGTATATGTAAAATCGCTCATGTGTCGTCTCCGATCTGCTCAGCGGTCAGCGGGCTGCCGTCTTTGCGGGTGTAGCTGAAGGTGCCCCCGGCGGATGTCACCCTCATGTCGACATCGCTGTAATAGCCGGTTTCGGTCTCGGTCCTTGTGCCGATCACCAGGAAGGTCGCCATCGCCTCGCTGCGGTTGATAAAATGGTGGCCGTTGGCGTCGCCCTTGGGAAAGGCGGCGCAATCGCCCGGGTTCATCTCATGTTCGCCGTGGTCATCCACCAGCACACAGGTGCCAGCGGTGACCATGACAAATTCGTCCTGCTCCATGTGGTAGTGGCGCAAGCTCGACATGGCGCCGGGCTCCAGATGCACGAGGTTGACACCATATTGGCTCAACCCGGCGGCGTCGCCCAGTCGCTGCGAGCTGCGCCCGGCGACGCTCTCGGCCAGCTTGCCGGGATAGCTGGAGCCGGTCTTGACGGGGATTTTCGAGAGATCCAGCTTGGGCATCAGACGCGCTCGATAATGGTGGCGGCCCCCATGCCCGAAGCAATGCAAAGCGTCGCGAGGCCGCAGGTCTTGTCCTGACGCTCCAGCTCGTCCAGCAGCGTGCCAATGATGATCGCGCCGGTCGCACCCAGGGGGTGGCCCATGGCGATCGAGCCGCCGTTCGGGTTCACCAGGGCAGGGTCCACCTCAAAGGCCTGCATGAAGCGCAGCACGACCGAGGCAAAGGCCTCGTTGACCTCAAACAGATCCAGATCAGAGATCGACATGCCGGTCTCGGCGAGGATCTTTTCGGTCACCGGCACCGGGCCAGTCAGCATGATGGTGGGATCGGTGCCGATCTTGGCGGTGGCCTTGATGCGGGCGCGGGGTTTCAGCCCGTGGCGGATACCAAATTCCTTGTTGCCGATCAGCACCGCCGCCGCGCCGTCAACGATCCCGGAGGAGTTGCCGGCGTGGTGGATATGGTTGATCTTTTCCAGATGCGGGTATTTCAGTTTCGCCACCGCATCAAAGCCCGGCATCACCTCGCCCATCATCTGAAAGGAGGCATTGAGCGCGCCAAGCGCCTGCATATCGGTGCCCGGGCGCATGTATTCATCATGATCGAGGATCGCGAGCCCGTTCTGATCGCGCACGGTGATCACCGATTTGGCAAAGCGGTTGTCGTCCCAGGCCGCCTTGGCACGGCGCTGGCTCTCGACCGCCAGCGCATCGGCCTGCTCGCGGCTAAAGCCATATTCGGTGGCGATGATATCGGCCGAAATCCCTTGCGGCACGAAATAGGTCTCCATCGCAAGGCTCGGATCGACGGCAATCGCCGCCCCGTCAGAGCCCATGGCGACGCGCCCCATCATCTCGACACCGCCCGCGATATAGCCATCCCCGGCGCCGCCCTTGACCTGGTTTGCCGCCAGGTTCACCGCCTCCATACCAGAGGCGCAGAAGCGGTTGATCGCAAGCCCGGGGATCGACTGATCCAGATCGGAGGCCAGCACAGCAGAGCGCGCGAGGCAGCCGCCCTGTTCCATCACCTGGGTGACATTGCCCCAGATCACATCCTCGACCGCATGGCCTTCGAGATTGTTGCGCTCTTTCAAAGCGTTGAGGGTCAGGGCAGAGAGCCGCACCGAGGTCACCTCGTGCAGGGCGCCATCCTTGCGTCCCTTGCCACGTGGGGTGCGGACGGTGTCATAGATGAATGCTTCGGTCATTGTTGTCTCCTCAAGCTCGATCCGACGGGTTGCCGGGCATCAGGTCATAGGGGTGTTTCCAGCCGGGCTGCGCGCTGATGCGTGAAAGCCAGGCGTCGATGTTTGGATAGTCAGCGCGGTCAAAGCCAAAAGGCTCCGGGTAGTAGAGATAACTACAGCAGGTGAGATCCGCATTGCTGAGATGCGCACCCACGATCCAGTCGCGGCCCTCCAGGTGCTTGTCGAGAACCGCATAGGCCGCTTTCAGCCGCCCTTGCAAAAAGCCGATCACCTCCGCCGGGCGTGTATCCTTGGGCAGGAAGTTCATCAGGAACCGGCACAGCCCCGCGTTGGACGAAAGCTTGTGATTGTCCCAGAGCTGCCAGCGCAGGATCTCGCGGTTCTCTTCTGCGGTGGTGCCACCAAAATTGCCGTATGTCTCAGACAGATACTGTTGAATGACGGCCGATTGACTGAGCGTTACACCCCCATCCACCAAAACGGGGCATTCGCCCATCTCGTTGATGTCACTGCGAAAGGCCTCTCCCCGGGTGGCACCGCTAAAGAAATCGACAAAGACTGGCTCCCACGCGAGGCCCGCCAGCTCCAGCGCAAGCGCGGCCTTGTAGGAGTGGCCGCTTTCACCAAAGCAATAGAGTTTCATTGTCATAGGGTGTCTCCTGTGGCTGGCGTCAGAGCGGGGGTTTCACACCCCCGCGCCCCCGTGGGATACTTGAAAAAAGATGAAATGAGTTGAACGTTTATTAACCATGATGGCAGCAATATGGTGTTGCGGTACAGGCTGGGAAGCCGATGACCGCAAAAGGTGAAAGCGCGCTTGCCCATTAGGCGGAGAGCCCGGGGGCAAGTGCGCCCCTTGCTTTCATCTTTTTTGAAATATCCCCGCCGGAGGCATCCGAGTTCTCGGCTTGAAACTGGCGATTGTTGCTGCACCTTATGTTATCCTCCCTCGTCTGTTCTCTGCTTTACCGCTTGCGTGCCTCCAGTTCGCTGTTGAAGAGCCTTAGCCGGTGGGTCAGATTTTCCTGATCGGTCACGCTATCAAAATGTTCAAACAGGAACGAGAGTGCCTCTCCCTCGTCGAGGCCGGCCTCATGGGCAAAACGTTTGAGCCTGCGGTAGCCGTCTTCCGTCATTGCGACGGGGAAGCGGCGGGTCAGGCGGAAACGTTTGGGCATGAGGCATTCCTTTGGGGCCAAGGGCACTGGCATCCGGCGGCGGGAGCGGGTGCCCGCAGGTTCGGGCACCCTACAATCGCTGGCAATCAGAACTGGTCCGCTTCCAGTGCCATCACCGTGTCCGCGCCGCTTTCGATCCGGGCCAGGTGCAGTTTGGTGGCTGGCAGCTGACGCGCCATGTAGTAGCGGCCAGTGGCGAGCTTTGTCTCGTAGAACGCCGCGTCAGAGGTCCCGCTGTCGAGCGCAGACTGCGCGGCCTTGCCCATCATCGCCCACATCAGGCCAAGGCAGACATGGCCGAACATATGCATGAAGTCATAAGAGCCCGCCAGCGCGTTGTTGGGGTTCTTCATGCCGTTCTGCATGAAATACATGCCCGCCGCTTGCAGATCCTTGGAACCGGCTTTCAGGGGTTCGATGAAGTCTTTGGCGTAGTCTTCTGAAATATCGGCGTTTTCCTTGCAGAAGGATTTCACAAGATCAAAGAAGGCCATCACGTGCTTGCCGCCGTCCTGCGCCAGTTTGCGGCCCACGAGATCTAGCGCCTGCACGCCGTTGGCGCCCTCGTAGATCATCGCGATGCGGGCGTCGCGG
>NZ_JAATOX010000180.1 GCF_011806385.1 Phaeobacter sp. HF9A
AGGCCTTTGCTGTTGCATCTGTGATGCAGCGGCAGGGCGCGGGAGCCCTCCCTTTGCTGCTGGGCGTGCCGTCAATAAGGTAGAGCGCAGCCATGAAAAAAACCGCCGCGATGTCTCGCGGCGGTTTGATTTTCTCCGAAAGAAGAGGATCAGAGGTTCGGGGAGAGCGGGAAGCGGGCGCAGAGGGTTGCGACCTTGCCGCGGACCGCTTCTTCGACCGCGCCGTTGCCGTCTTCGCCATTGGCGGCAAGACCATCGACCACCTCGACAATCAGACGTGCGATCTCGCGGAACTCTTCTTCACCAAAGCCACGGGTGGTGCCGGCGGGCGTTCCGAGGCGAATGCCAGAGGTCACGGTGGGCTTTTCCGGGTCAAACGGGATGCCGTTCTTGTTGGTGGTGATATGGGCGCGGCCCAGAGCCTTGTCGACGATATTGCCGGTCACGCCTTTGGGGCGCAGGTCCACCAGCATCACATGGGTGTCGGTGCCACCGGTGACGATGTCCAGACCACCCTTGAGCAGCTCATCCGCCAGGGCAACCGCATTGGCGCGCACCTGTTTCTGATAGGCTTTGAACTCGGGCTTCAGCGCTTCACCAAAGGCGGCGGCCTTGCCGGCGATCACATGCATCAGCGGACCACCCTGGATGCCGGGGAAGATCGCGGAGTTCACCTTCTTGGCGATATCCGGGTTGTTGGTCAGGATCATGCCGCCGCGGGGGCCGCGCAGGGTTTTGTGGGTGGTGGTGGTGGCCACATCCGCATAGGGGAAGGGGGAGGGGTGCTCGCCCGCGGCGACGAGGCCGGCAAAATGGGCCATGTCGACCATCAGATAGGCGCCAACGCTGTCGGCCACTTCGCGGAACTTGGCAAAGTCGATTTGCCGCGGGATCGCAGAGCCGCCGGCGATGATCAGCTTGGGCTGGTGTTCGGTGGCCAGGGCTTGCAACTGGTCATAGTCGATCAGGTTGGTGTCCTGGCGCACGCCGTAATGCACGGCGTTGAACCATTTGCCGGATTGGTTCGGCGCCGCACCATGGGTCAGGTGACCGCCGGAGGCCAGATCCATGCCCAGGATGGTGTCGCCGGGCTTGATCAGGGCCTGGAAGACACCCTGGTTGGCCTGCGAACCGGAGTTCGGCTGCACATTGGCGAATTCGCAGTTGAACAGTTGCTTGGCACGGTCGATGGCGAGGTTTTCCGCAACGTCGACATACTGGCAGCCACCATAGTAGCGACGGCCCGGGTAGCCTTCGGCGTATTTGTTGGTCAGCACCGAACCCTGTGCTTCCATGACGGCGGCGGAGACGATGTTTTCCGAGGCGATCAGCTCGATCTCGTCGCGCTGGCGACCCAGCTCGCTGGTGATGGCGCCGAACAGCTCGGGGTCGCGCTCCGAGAGGCTTTGGGTGAAGAAACCGGTATCACGGGATGTCTCAGTCATGCTGACTCCGTTGGGCTAGGGGTGGTCTTTGCGAGATTTCCTATCGGAAACACGGCGGGTCCGAAAGACTGTAAAGCGACGAAACGCGGCAGGTGAACGGCAACTCTGGTCTTTGGGGAAAACCTGTGCTTGTTTCGGAACCAATTGCACCCGACCGGAAACAGGATCGCCGCATGAGAATCGCATTTTTGGCCAGCGAGGCGCCGATTGCGCAGAGCGCGCGCGGGGTGTTGGTCAGCCGCTATGGCACGGTGGACCGGCAGCAGGCGGATGTGATTGTCGCCCTGGGGGGCGATGGGTTCATGTTGCAGACCCTGCGCGAAACCACGGATCTGAACCTGCCGATTTACGGCATGAACCGGGGCACCGTCGGGTTCCTGATGAACAGCTATGGCGAGAGCGACCTGATGGAGCGGCTGGATGCGGCGCGCGAAGAGGTCATCCACCCGCTGCGCATGACGGCCATGGACCGCGCCGGGCGTCAGCATGTGGCGATGGCGATCAATGAGGTCTCCCTGCTGCGGCAGGGGCCGCAGGCGGCCAAGCTGATGATTTCGGTAGACGGGCGGCAGCGGATGGCGGAGCTGGTCTGCGACGGCGCGCTGGTGGCAACGCCTGCGGGCTCGACGGCCTATAATTTCTCTGCCCATGGGCCGATCCTGCCGATCGGGGCCGATGTTCTGGCGCTGACCGCGATTGCCGCCTTTCGCCCCCGGCGCTGGCGCGGGGCCCTGTTGCCCAGTGCCGCCAAGGTGCGCTTTGACGTGATTGACGCGGGCAAGCGGCCGGTGATGGCGGAAGCGGATTCGGTATCGTTCAAGGATATCGACTGGGTGGAGATCCAGAGCGAGCGCAGCATTCGCCACCGGATCCTGTTTGATCCCGGCCATGGGCTGGAAGAGCGGCTGATTTCCGAGCAGTTCAACTAGGCAGAGGGCACCACGCGGACGCGCTGCGCGCGGCAGGACAAGCCTTGTGCCGGGGCACAAGGCCGTGCCTCCGGCGGGGATATTTCGGAAAAGGAGAAACCGGGGGCGAGGCGTTCCTAGTTCTGTGTCGCCATGTGTTGCCAGAGGGCAGGCGCCATCTGGCCCAGACGATCCTCGATGGCGATGGCCGCATCCACGGCGAGGTCTTCGCGCCAGTGCGGCGCCACGATCTGCACGTTGATGGGCTGCGGCCCCTTGGGCGGCTGTGCCAGGCGGGCAGGGACGCAGGCGGCGGGCAGGCCCATGTAGTTCATCGCATAGGAATAGACCGCGCAGCCCAGCACATCATGGGCACCGGCGGCGCCTTCGCGGTCGCGGTCAGGGGCGAAGAACGGGTGCGGCAGGAATGGCGTCAGCACCAGCGGGTAGTCTTCCATGAACACTCGCCATTGCCGGGCGTAGTGGCTGCGTTTGGCATACATCTTCAGCAGCTCGGCGCCCTCATAGGGCGGGAACTCCTCAAAATAGGTATCGAACATGGTGCGGATCACCTCGGAGCCGAGGGTGTCCAGGTCCGCGCGCATCAACATCTGCATTTCCCCCATCAGGGCGCGATAGCCGGTGCGGCCGGCCTCGAAGACATTGGGCGGTTCGACCTCCTCGACCACATAGCCGGCATCACGCAGTGCATCGCGGGCGGCAAGCAGCGCGGCCTCGACCTCGGGGTGCAGATCATAGCCGTGGGTGTTGCGGGTAAAGGCGACCTTGAGGGGCGCATCCAGGTCTGGCCCACGCCAGGGCACCGGCGCTTGGAAGGGGTCGCGGGCATCCGGCGTGATCATGGCGGGCATGGCAAGATGCAGATCGCGGGCGGAGCGGGTGATCAGCCCCTGGACGCTCATCAACTGCGCCAGAAAGCCGCGCTCCGCCTTTTGGCTGGGGTTCCAGGCGGGCACCCGGCCCAGACCCGGTTTGACCGTCACCGCGCCATTGGCGGCGGCGGGAAAGCGCAGGCTGCCGCCGATGTCATTGCCATGCGCCAGCGCGCCGATCCCGGCCATTACCGCAACGCCGCCACCGCCGGTGGAGCCGCCGCAGGAGATATGCCGCCCCCAGGGGTTATGGGTGCGACCATAGAGCGGGTTGTCGGTATCGGCGCGAAAGGAGAACTCCGGCGTATTGGTGCGCCCGATCACCACCGCCCCGGCGCGTTCGAGGTTCTGCACCACCGGCGCGTCATCCGGGGCGATCAGATCCTTGAGCGCCGCCACCCCGTTGGAGGTCGCATGACCGGTCTGATCGACGTTGATCTTTATGGTGACGGGCACGCCATGCAGCGCGCCGCGCAGCGCCGCGGGGGTGTCGTCCAGCGCTTCGGCGCGGGCCAGGGCTTCGTCGCGCAGGTCCTCGACCACGGCGTTCAGCGCCGGGTTCACCGCATCCATGCGGGCGAGGGCGCTGGTGACGGCCTCGCTGGGGCGGATCTCGCCGCGCCGGGTGAGGGGGGACAGTTCATCTGCGCTCAGGCGCCAGAGCTCTTGGTTTGACATGGTGGTGATCTCCTTGCGCGGAGCCTACTGTGCCTGTGCGCAACAGGAAAGGGGGCGAAAGCGGATCCTGGGAGGCGAATTCTAACCGGATCTTCATTCCAGTTGGTGACACTCGCGGGGCGCGGTCTCATAGTTGCCCGATGCAGATTGCAAAACCAGATCCAACACCAATTTTGAAAGAGCTTCCAGCATGACCAGATTGTTCCGATATGCCCTGACGGGAGCCCTTGCGGTGAGTTTTGCGCCGATGGCGCAAGCGCATGGTTTTGTGTCGGTGTTGCAGATATTGGACGACATGGTGAACACGCCTTACGAGTGCGCCGATTACGACCCGGCGACAGACAGCTGTTCCGGTGTCAGCCTGATGTATTCCGAGGAGGGGATCCTTTATAACACCAATTGGTTCGCGTTGCCCAACCCCGGCGGCGCGCCCTGGGTGTTTGAGGCTTTTTCTGAATATGAACTGAACATGGGCTGGGGCTGTCCGCCATATGACAGCACCGGCCCCGGGATCAGCTATTCCTCGGGCGGGCAGCCGGAGCTGGGCGCCGCCTATGCGCAGCAGCTCCAGGCGCAGGTCGCCACGAACTATGACCCCTTTGAGCCCTGCGCGGGATACTATCCTGTCGCGCCAGGGGTTTATGATGTGGAGTTCCGCCATGGAAATGGCGATTTGGCGGATCGTCCGCGTATTCGGGTGCAGTTTTTTGCCTCGCCGAAATCTGTGCGGCCCTAGGTTGAGGACCCACTGATTTTCTTCTGATGGCATGACTCACGGGTCAAAAAGCGAGCGGTGAACATGTCTGATCTTTTCTGGCTGACGGATTCGCAGATGGCGCGTCTTGAGCCCTTCTTCCCGAAGTCCCACGGCAAACCTCGCGTCGATGACCGGCGTGTGTTGAGCGGTATTATCTTGATCAATCACAATGGCTTACGGCGACGTGACGCAGCAGCAGCCTATGGCCCGCACAAGACACTCTACAATCGCTGGAAGCGGTGGAGTGATAGGGGTGTATTCGCCCGGATGATGGCAGGTCTGGCCGCTGAGCACGGCGAAAAGAAGACTGTAATGATCGGCGCCATCGACCTGAAGACCCACCGGACAGCGACCAGTATGGGCGTGAAAGTTCGGAGGATCAGAAAACGATCCGGGGGATCGTTTTCCCGACGGACGGGCGTGGACGCCTGATCGGCCGGAGTTTGAAGGATCAGCATTTGATCCGGGGGATCAAATGCCCTGAAAACGGGCGGGATGAACACCAAGCTGCACGCGATCCGTGACAGCCTGGGGCGTCCTCTCAACCTGTTCGTCACAGCAGGGCAAGTCAGCGACGACATCGGCGCACGGGCAATGTTGAGCAGTCTACCCAAAGTCGACTGGCTACTCGGGGACCGCGGCTATGATGCCGACTGGTTCAGAGAAGCGTTGAAAGACAAAGGGATACACGCATGTATCCCTAGCCGAAAGCAGCGTAAGAAAACCGTCAAGTACGACAAGCGCCGATACAAGCGGCGCAACCGAATCGAGATCATGTTCGGCAGGCTCAAGGATTGGCGGCGTGTGGCAACCCGATACGACCGTTGTCCCAGAGTATTCCTCTCGGCCATCGCACTGGCTGCGCTCGTTATCTACTGGCTGTGAAACTCAATGAGATGCTGTAACGGGGCCTGCGTCACGCACGACCGTTGCCACTTGTCAGATCAGAACCGCGCTGTCGCCATTCCCGTATTGAACCCAGATGGAGGATGACGGGATGAAGCTATTTATTGGATTGGATGTGTC
>NZ_JAATOX010000181.1 GCF_011806385.1 Phaeobacter sp. HF9A
AACTTGGCAGTGGCTTCGTTCTCTTCGGCAGTGTGGCCCGCCATGGCAAAGAGCGACGCGCCGCCGATGAAGGTCTGGGTCGGCTCTTTGGTCACCGATTCCCAATAGGGCAGGTAGGTTGCGGAGAAATCAAAGCCCAGATCCTGGCTCATCAGACCGCCGAAGGAGCCGGAAGAGCCGAGCCAGATCGCAACATCACCGTCGGAGAATGGGTTCTGGTTGTCGTCCCAGCCGGTGCCGTACCATTTGAAGAAGCCCTTGTCCTGCCAATCGGCCAGAGCGGTGAAGTGGGCTTTGATCGCGTCGTTGTTGACGAGGATCTTGGTGCCTTCGGCGCCGTCATAACCGTTGTCGTTGGTGGCGAACGGCAGGTTGTGGCGGGACATGAAGTTTTCGGTGAAGATCCAGGGCAGGTGCGACTGGCTCAGACCGATGTAGCCTGCTTCTTTCAGCGCCGGAGCGGTGACAGACTGGAATTCTTCCCAGGTTTTCGGCGGGGTCACGCCTGCTTTTTCCAGCGCGTCCACGTTGTAATACATGATCGGCGAGGAGGAGTTGAACGGCATGCCGATCATTTTGCCATCGCTGTCGGCGTAGAAATAACGCACGCCGGAGATGTAGTCGTTGATGTCAAAATCAACGCCATTGGCTTCCATCAGGTCCTGAACCGGGATGGTCGCGCCCTTGGCACCGATCACGGTTGCGGCGCCAGCGTCAAACACCTGCATGATGTCGGGCTGCTCGCCCGCGCGGAAGGCAGCGATACCGGCGGTGAGGGTTTCCTCATAGGAACCTTTGAAGACCGGGGTGATTTTATACTCGTCCTGGGACGCGTTAAAATCGGATGCGATCTTGTTCACGGTTTCGCCGAGCTGACCGCCCATGGCGTGCCACAGCGTGATTTCAGTTTCAGCAAAACCAGCAGTAGCGGTCATGGCAGCAGCGACGTTCAGCGCTGCAATCTTCCAAAAGTTCATTGTCATCTCCTAGTCAGTACCCCGGCGTGCGGAGCGGGTTTATTGTTCGTTAGGCGCACACAGCCTGCCGTCTAGTTGAAATAGACGTATGACATCACAGGTGTTTGATCCTAACAGGACTTCATTCGATCTGGGAAGGCCCAATGCGGGCGCTAGCAGCATCGGAATCAGCCACGGAACACGTGTGCGCATCTACAAGCCGTCAGTTACCGTTTTGTGACAGCTTGACGGTGCAGCGCATCAACTGCGGAGGGTGACGAAACGTCAACCACCTGTCCCGATGCATCCTTGACAGCCTATGCGCGCTTTGAAAGCCTGACCCCGTCCTGGCGACCTCGGGAGGCAAAATGCAGGTCATAAACCGAGTTATACGCGGCGGAATTGGCCTGTTTTATGTGCTGGCGACCAGCCTGACCATGGCGCGCGCCGAAGACTATATCACCATCGCGACCGGATCGACCTCCGGTCTTTATTATCCGATGGGCACCACCATGTGTCGCCTGATCAACAAGGGCCGCTATCGCCATGGCGTGCGCTGTCGGGCGGAGCCCTCGCAAGGGTCGCTGGCCAATCTACAAGCGCTGCGCGGCGGTCGTGTTGATTTCGCGATTCTACAATCGGATTGGCAGGCGCAGGCCACTGATGGGGTGGCGGGGCTTGCGGATGGCACGCCATTTTCCGATTTGCGCTCTGTCTTGTCGCTGCATGCCGAGGTCTTCACCGTTGTTGCACGCAAGGACAGCGGGATCGAAACCTTCTCTGACCTGCGCGGGCATCGGGTGAACATTGGCAACCCTGGATCCGGTCAGCGCGCCACGATGGAGGTGCTGATGCAGGATCTTGGCTGGAGCAGAGACAGCTTTTCCGAGGTGCATGACCTCCCGGCCGAGGCGCAATCCGCCGCGCTCTGTGCTGGCGAGATCGACGCGATGGTATTTGTCGTCGGCCCCCCCCCCGCCTCGATCGAGGAGGCCACAACCGCCTGTGATTCGATTCTGGTTTCGGTCAATGAACCCAGAATCCGCGCGTTTATAAGCGCCGACAGACATTTCGATTTCGCCCAGATTCCGGCGCGGCTGTATCGGGGCAATCCCGACCCGGTGCGGTCATTCGGCGTTGCCGCGACATTGGTCACAACCCGACAGGCCAAACCAAAAGTCGTGGAAGCCGTTGTAAAAGCCGTATTTACGAATCTCAATGAACTGCGACAGGCGCATCCTGCCTTCCGCGCCCTCACCCCAGAGGTCATGGCACAGGACTATCAAACCGCGCCACAGCACCGGGCGGCGCGGGCCTATTATCGGTCTGAATCCCTGTTTGAACCAGAATCACCGTAGCCTGTCATCTCCAGATACCCTTTGCCATGGTGGCTGCCGGACACCGTGACCGGCCCCTCCCAATAGGCAAACCGCGCGCCCATCCAGGCCCCAGGATTGAGCGCGGCAACCTCGGCGTCAAGGTCGCGGCCCTGAAGGCTGATCCGCCAGACCGTCGGGATGTCACGCCCGGCGACATCGGACCAGACCAGCGGCGTGGCGGAAAAGGCGCCCGGCGCCAGCGGTTCTGCCTCGCCCTTCGGGGTGATCCAGGTGCCGGAGGTATAATCGCCCTTGTCGCCGCGCAGCACAAAGCCCATCAGCTTGGCACCGCTGTCAAAGTGCAGGGAGAACCAGTCCCACCCCGATTGATCCGCCGCCAGCGGTTGACTGGACCATTCGCGATCCAGCCAGGCCTTGCCGGTGACCTGGTGCGGCCCATCGGGCAGCTCGACCGTGCCCTCGACCGCAAAGGCGGGCTGCGCGTAGTAAAAACTTGCCTGCCCGGCGTCGGATTTCACCGAATAGCCGTTTTCGCCATGCAGGATCAGCGGCCCCTGCGCGCCCAGCGCCAGATCATAGCGAAAATCGGGGCCGCTGGCACGCAAGCGGAGCTGGTCCAGCGTGGCGTCGGGGGCGCTCATCTCCCAATCGTCGATCCAGGCCGAAAAGGGCGCGGTGGTGACCCCGGCCTGGCCAATGCCCCCACGCCCGAGACGCTCGGCAAAGTGATGGTCGCTGGCGGTAGTGACCGCCGCATGGCCCATCCAGATCTGCGGGCTCTGCCAGCCCGGCTGATCGCCGGGGGCGAGGGCGGAGCGAAACAGGGTCCATTGAATCCCCAGATCCGCGCCTGTCTCGGTCACCAGATTGGCGGTCACATACCACCATTCAATCCGATAGCGCGGATGGGCGCCGTGATCCGCCGGAAACTGGAGCAGAGTTCCGCGCTGCGGTTGCGCAAAGCCCTCGGCGGCGGTGCTGCCCAGATTGGCATAGCCCTGCGCCGCGCCCATCTGCGCCGACACCAGCACCCCCAGCAGGGCCGCGACAAGACGAAAGGCGTTAGGTTTCATTTGAAAACACTCCCAACAGCGTGGCCGGAGCAAGACGGAGCAACCGGATCACGGGCAGAAGGGCCGCCAGCACGGCGGTGCCCATCGTGAGCGCGAATAATTGCAGCCAGTCCAGCGGGAACAGGAACATCGGCAACCGCCAGCCAAAGGCTTCGAGGTTGATCACATTCAGCAGAACCCAGGCCAGCAACAGCCCCAGCGGTAGCGCCAGCAGGAAGGTCGCCAAGGCCAGCGCAAGGCTGCGCAGCATCTCGAAGCGGGCCAATTGGCGGCGGCTCACGCCCATGGCCCAGATCGGGGCGAGCTGCGGCAAATGGCGGCTCCATTGGCCAAGGAAGCTCGTCAACATCGCAAAGCCCGCAACCCCGAGCGTGAGGATATTCAGCGCGCCGGTGACCACAAAGGTGCGGTCAAAAATCGCCACCGAGGCAGCGACGATCCGGTCGCGCTGCTGGATCGCGTCGCCGGGCAGCGAGAGCGCCCGTTGCAGCACCGCGGCAAGCTCGGCAGGAGATTGCCCCTCGGGCGAGATCAGTCCGACGCGGGACAGGCGGGTATGGGCGAGATGGGCGCGCAGGGCAGGGGCGGAAACCATGGCTTGCCCGTCGACATTTCCGTAATCGGAATAAATGCCAAGGATCTCTGCGCGCCAATCCGGGGTCAGCAGCACCCTATCACCAGGGCCGAGCACCTCGCGATGGGCCAGCTGTTCATTGATCAACACGCCCTCGCGTGCATGCAGCTTCTGCCAGGCGTCGGGCAGGGCTTGCAGCAGAGGCCAAGTCTGGGCGTAGAGCGGATCATCCACCACCCCCGCAAGCTCCAGTGGGGCGCCGCCGCCGGTCTGGCCATGAAATTGGGGCAGGGCGCGAATATTGTTCTGTTCGGCCCAGCGCAGCACCGCCTCGGTTTGCGCGGGAGTGTCGCCGCGCACGTAAAGCTCCGCCGCCAGGCGCTGATCAATCCAACCAAGGAAGGTGAGGCGGAAGCTGGACACCATTGTGCCGACGCCCACATTGGTCGCCACCGCCAGCAACAGGGCCATCAGCGAGAGCGACAGCCCCGGCAGCTGCAAGCGGCTGTCGGCGAGCAACCAGCGCAGCAGCGGCGCAGATGTGAGCCGCATCAGACCCGAGATCACGGTTTGAAAGATCGGTGGCAACAGCAATGCGGCGCCCAGCATGAGCCCGCCCAGACAGATAAATCCGGCAATCAACCCGGGCCACAGCAGCAGGCAGGCCCAGCCCCCAACCCCAAGGAACAGTCCGGCCCCGACCCAGACCCCGCGTCGCAGCCCCCATTTGCGCGACTGCGCGTTGGGCGCCTGCGAGAGGCTGCGCGCGGTTTGGCGCAGCGATAGCAGCGCCTGCACTCCCGCCAGCAATGTGCCCGCCATCGCCATGCCAAGACCGGAAAGCACCCAGATCGGTCGCAAGCTCAGGCTGCCCGCAACATCGGCGCCATAAAGGCCACGCAAAGTGGCGCTGACATCGGGCAGCAGGATGCCGGCCAGCGCATAACCCAGCACCAGACCAAGGCCACCGCCAAGAAGCGCAAGCAACAACAGCTCTGCGATCAGCGCGGCCATCAGCTGCGACAGCGGCACGCCAAGCTGGCGCAGCACCCGCACCATGCCGCGCCGCTGTTCAATGCCGAGGGTGACGCTGCCCTGAACGATGAACAGCCCCACCGCAAAGGACAAAAGCCCAAAGGCGGTGAGGTTGAGATGAAAACTGCGGGTCAGCCGCTCTGGCGCGCCAAGTGCGCCGGTGCTGGCTGTGCTTTGCCGCAGCTCTGGCGCGAGATCTGCAATCGGCGGCAGGCCAAGCGGTTGTTCTTCAAGTATAATGAGCCGAGAGAGCTGCCCGGGCTGCCGGAGCATGCGCTGGACCAGTGAGATATCGCCAAGCACCACATTGGGCGGCAGCTCTGGCAGATCCATGACCTGAAAACCGCCCTGCGACAGCTCCGCCACCAGATCGGGATGGGCGAACAAGAGCCCCGGCGGCTGCATCGCCTGCAAAGGATCCAGCCCGCCGGTGGTGGCGCGCTCTGCCATGGCGGTGGCACCGGGGTAGCTGAGCACATCGACGCCGAGCAAACTGACGGGCCGGGGGCCAAGCTGCCAGGCGCCCTCTAGCACCGGAGACAGCTGCCAGCCCGCGCGCCGCAACCGGACATAGGTTTCCTCCGGAATGGTGCCCTCGGTCGCGCTCAGGGCCGCGAGGCTGCCAGTGCCGAGCTGGGTCATTGCGCGCTGATAGGACACGCGAGCCTCGGCGTTGATGGCCTGAACCGCGGACCACAGCGCCGTCGCCAGGGCGAGCC
>NZ_JAATOX010000018.1 GCF_011806385.1 Phaeobacter sp. HF9A
AAAGGAACCGCTATGGCGGATCAATTGTTCTGCGAAAAACGGCTTGACTGGGACGCCCCCGTTACCGAAGTCCAGACGCTGGATTCTGTGCAGGCTTCGTCAGAAAAAGTGATCCGGGACGCAGGCTTTGCCGTAGCCGGGGTATGCTGAACGAAATTCTTGACACAAGATACGCCGAACGGCGGCCTGGGCTGGCGCAACGTCATGAAAGAATACCTGTGTCGAAAAGCAAGATCGAGATTTCGCAGCAGACCCGATGGATGATTGCCGTGCGGGACAATCGGGACCGCGCCGCATTTGCCGCTCTATTCGATGCCTTTGCGCCCAAGCTAAAAGGCTTCATCATGCGCTCTGGAGCCTCCGCACATCAGGCCGAAGAAATCGTGCAGGACGTGATGCTGACAATCTGGCGCAAGGCAGCGCAGTTCGATCCGCATCGCGCTCAGGTCTCGGCCTGGATCTATCAGATCGCCCGAAACCGTCAGATTGACATCGCCCGCAAGGAAAACCGCCCCATGCCCGAGGAGCTGAAGGAAGAGCCGGGGACGGAACCCGACGCCAGCCAGATCCTCGGCCTGGAACAGGAAGCCGGGCAGTTGAGGCACGCGCTTGCCGCGCTCAAGCCCGAACAACGCGAGATCATTGAACAGGCCTATCTTGGCGAGCTGACTCATCAGGAGATCAGTGCGCAGACCGGTCTGCCGCTTGGAACAATTAAGTCGCGCATCCGGCTTGGACTGGAGCGCCTCAGACACGAGTTAAAGGACCTCAAATCATGAGTGCCATAACCCATCATGTCCCCGATGCCATGTTGGCCTCCTATGCGGCCGGCACCCTTCCGCATGCCTTCGCGGTCGCTGTGGCCAGCCATGTTTCAATGTGTGAGCAGTGCCGGGCGGCTTTGGGCGCGCATCAGGCGGTTGGCGGTGCCATTCTTGAAGAGACACCTTCTGTCGCGGTTTCCCCTGCGTTGAAGCGCGACCTGCTGGCACGGCTGGACGCGCCGTTCACACCAGAGCCGGTGTTTGAGCGAAAAGGCATCTTTCCCGGCCCGGTCATGGAAGCATTGAGAGGCCGTGCACTGCGTTGGAAAACACTGGGCATGGGGGTCCGTCAGGATATCCTGGCCGCGGACCCGAGCGGCTCTGTCCGACTGCTCTACATCCCGCCGGGACAGGCGGTGCCCGATCACGGCCATAACGGGTTGGAACTGACGTTGGTGCTGCAAGGCAGCTTCAGCGACGAAACCGGCCGATTTGGCGTTGGCGATGTCGAGATTGCCGACGAACACCTAGAGCATACGCCGGTTGCCGACGATGGAGACCCCTGTATCTGCCTGGCGGCAACGGACGCGCGATTGCGTTTTCGTGCGCTGGTGCCACGGCTGTTGCAGCCGCTGTTCCGAATTTAGCCCCAGCCGCACGTGACCTGTGTCGGAAGCCGTCCCTTTGGCGGCTTTCTTTTCGTCGGGATGTGTTGGACATGAGGAGGAGCTCCCCACGCGCGCCGCGCCTTCGGACCAATCTTGCGCTGGGTTCCAGCACGTTGTGGTGAAGGCGCTATTTGCCGCGATACACCAGCCAGTCCGGCAGCATCGCCAGCGCGCGGATCGCCCAGGAAAAAGGCGCCGGGAAATCGGTGCGAAAACGGCGCTTCGACATCGCCTTTATCACGCGGTCCGCCGCATCCTCGGGCGTCATCAGCATGGGCATGCGAAAGGTGTTTTTTCGCGTGAGGCGGGTCTTGATAAAACCGGGGTTGACCAGGCGCACCACGATGCCCGTTCCCCTGAGGTCAAAGCGCATGGTTTCGGCAAGGCTCACCACTGCGGCCTTGCTGGCGGCATATCCGATCGACGCGGGCAAGCCACGATAGCCGGCAAGCGAGCCGATCAGGGTGATATCACCGCGATCCCGCGCGACCATTGCAGGCACCACTTCCCCCAGGACACGCATCGCACCGGTGAAATTGACATCGGCCATGGTCAACGCGGTTTCGCTGTCCCAGGCCGTTGTGCGCATGGGCTCGTAGGTGCCGACATTGTAGATCCCCCCATCCACATCTCCCGCCACTTGGGCCGCCTGCCGCACCTCATCAACATCGGTCACATCCAGTGCAAGCACGGTCGCATTGCTCAACTCCGCCCGCAGGGAGTCCAGCCGCTCTGTATTGCGTGCCGACAGGATCAGATGGGCGCCTTGCGCGTCCAACCGTTTCGCCAGCGCCCGCCCCAGGCCCTCGCTTGCCCCGATGAGCCAGTAAGTCTTGCCGAAAAAATCATTCATTTGCTGACCTCACCCAAAGGTTGGCTGTCGCTCATCAAGACCGACGGCGCAGGTTGTTTCCGAAGAAATGGCGCGCGTTTCAGATAGAGGATCGCGGCCTGCCAATGAATCAGCGTCAAGACCCGGACCGCGCCCAAGGGGCGGCGAAGCGCGGCCCACAGAAGTGAGCCGTTTGTCGCCACATGCCGGTTTCCTGACAAGGTCGCCAAGACACCTTGATCCTCATTTTCAAAGACAATGCGAATATCTATCCGCGCGTCGCTGAAACCGAAATGAAACCGGTAGTGACCGGCGATTTCCTGAAAGGGCGAGACATGCATCAGCTTCTCGGCGATCAGCGCGTCGCTGCGTTCGATCGGGCGAAAATCCTCATGGGCGCAGAAATAGCAGTGCCTCTGGCCGAAGGTGCTGTTCACCTCCGCAACAAAGGCCCGTGGCCTGCCATCCACCAGCGCAATCCAAAAGCTGACTGGGTTGAAATGGAACCACAGGAAGCTGGGCTGGGTCAGCAACAAAAGCTCTGCGCCCTTGGTGTCGAAACCGCGCTCTTGCAGAACCTGCTCAAACCACGCCAGACCACGCCCGCCGCCCCGCGCTCCGCCGTGCTGACGATCCCACAGTGACCAGAGATTGAACCGGTTGCGCGACATCAGCCACGGGGTCTTGGCACTGAGATCGGTCAACACGAAATCAACGCCATAGCTGAATGTGTTCTTCAGCTTTCCGCGCCGGGCATGAAGGGTTCGGGCCTGTATATGTTCGAGCATCATACCTTCTATACGCCAGCGCGCCGCTTTTGGATCTGAAAAGACTGGCGATCTTTCGGGTTTTATTGATCCGACCTGACGCCCCCAGCGTAACAGCTTCATTACGCTGCAAAGTTGAGGACGGTATGTTCGATCAGACCCACGGCCCAAGAAAGAAGATCGCAATTGTTGGCGGAGGGATCTCCGGCCTGTCGGCGGCCTATTATCTGGCCCCCTTCCACGACGTCACCCTTTTCGAAGCGGCACCTCGATTGGGTGGGCACGCCCGCACCGTGATGGCAGGCAAGAACGGCGACCAGCCGGTCGATACCGGGTTCATCGTTTTCAATTACGTCACCTATCCTTTCCTGACGCGGCTGTTTCGTGATCTCGACGTCCCGGTGATCAAAAGCGAAATGAGCTTTGGCGCCAGCATCAACGACGGTCAGCTGGAATACGGGCTGAGCAGCATGGGCGCCATCACTGCCCAAAAGAGCAACTTGATGCGGCCACAGTTCTACAAGATGATCGCGGACATCATCCGTTTTGGAAAACGCGCCGAAGCTGCCGCCACCGATGATGAAAAGACCATCGGTGAACTGGTCGAGGAGCTCGGCCTCGGCACGTGGTTCCGCAACAACTATTTGATGCCAATGTGCGGTGCGATCTGGTCAACACCGGTTGAGGATGTGGACCGTTTCCCGGCGAAATCGCTGGTGCGGTTTTTCCGAAATCATGCGCTCTTGGCCGGTTCGGGCAAACACCAGTGGTGGACGGTGAAGGGCGGCAGCATCGAATATATACGCCGCCTGGACGCCGCGCTTCGCGCCCGGGGGTGCATCATTCGCACCGATACGCCGGTGCGCCATGTCCAGCGCGACGCCCAGGAGGTACGCCTCTTTGCTGACCATGGCCTTTCGGCCTCCTTTGACGAGATCATCCTGGCCTGCCACTCGGATCAGGCGCTGCAAATTTTGGGCAAAGACGCCACGCAAGCCGAAACCGACGCGCTGGGCAGTATTCGGTATCAACCAAACACCGCTGTTTTGCATTGTGACGCAAATCAGATGCCCCGGCGTCGTGCCTGCTGGTCGAGCTGGGCCTATCGCTCGCAAGACGGCAATATCGGCCTGACCTATTGGATGAACCGCCTTCAAAGCATCCCGGAGTCGGACCCGCTTTTCGTCACCCTGAACCCGTCCACCGAAATCCCGCAGGACATGGTCTATGACGTGGCGCATTTTGCGCACCCGATGTTTGACAAGGCTGCCATCAAGGCACAGCGCGACATTCGCGACATGCAGGGACGCAACCGGACGTGGTTTGCCGGCGCGTGGAACCGGCACGGATTTCACGAGGATGGGATCGCCAGCGCGATGCGCATCGTGCGCGCCCTGAATGACCGTCGCCAATTCAAAGGAATGGAAAATGCGTTTAACCAACAAAGCCCTGAAATCGAATTTCCTGTCCACTTGTGAACGGCTGCGTGACGGGCAACTGACGCTGCGCACCCCGGAAGGCGAGCGATATCACTTTGGGCACTCCGGCCCCGAGGCGGAAATGGTTATCCGCGACTGGTCTGCGGTCTCGGCCCTGGCCGCCCATGGCCAGGTGGGTCTTGGCGAAACCTATGTTCAGGGTCTCTGGGATACGCCCTCGGTCGAAGCGCTGGTGGCCCTTGCCATGCGCAACCGCGATTATCTGGGCACATTCGATCAGGCCAACCCATTCAACAAGGCCAAGTTCCGCCTGGTCGATACCGTGTTGCGGGCCAATTCACGTCGCGGTTCCCGTAAGAACATCCGCGCCCATTACGATGTGGGCAACGAGTTTTACGCACTGTGGCTGGACGAAGGAATGACATATTCCTCCGGCCTCTATGAACAAGCCGATGACGATCTGAACCGTGCGCAAACCCGCAAGAACGCGCGCGCGCTGTCGCGGCTCGGGAGCGGAGAGCGCACGCTCGAAATCGGCTGCGGATGGGGCGGATTTGCGGAACATGCCAGCGAAGAAGGGCGTGACGTGACCGGCGTAACCATATCGCGCACTCAGCATAGCTATGCCGAGTGCCGACTTGATGGCCGCGCCGATATCCAGCTGCGCGACTACCGCGACATAAATGGCCAATACGACAACATCGTTTCGATCGAGATGATCGAAGCGGTCGGAGAGCGCTATTGGCCCAGCTATTTTGCCACCCTCAAGCGCAACCTCGCAGAAGGCGGGCGCGTTCTTTTGCAAGCGATTACCGTCAAAGACAGTTTCTTTGACACCTACAAATCCTCCTCCGACTACATCCGCCAATACGTCTTTCCCGGTGGCATGTTGCTGTCTGACAGTGTGATCGCCGCCCAGGCCAAGACCGCGGGTTTCACCGTTCGCGACAGCTTTGCCTTCGGCCGGGACTATGCCCGAACCTGTCGCACCTGGGCCGAGCGTCTCGCCGCGCAGAAGCATCGCATTTCAGAAATGGGATATGACGAGCGCTTCTTTCGCAACTGGCAATATTATCTGGAGATTTGCGCGGCCTCCTTTGCCGTGGGTCACACCGATGTCGTTCAGGTGGAGTTGGCCCATGCCTAGCTTTATCTGCCCGTCTGCATGGCTTGCATTGCCCATGGGGGCAGGCCTCTGGGGCAAGACCCGCGCCCGGGCGCTCTCTTGGGGCGACGCCAGCGAGTCGAACGCCTTTAGCCGCACGCCGAAAGACGCATGATGCTGTATCCGCGTGTCAGCCTCTATGCGCTGATGCTGGCCGCGGCTGGCATTCCGCTCTATATCCATTTGCCGCGATTTGCGTCGATCGAGCTTGGGCTCGGTCTGGGCGTGATCGGCACCATCCTGTTTGCAATCCGGCTGGTCGATCTTGTGCAGGACCCGCTGATCGGCTGGGCAATCGACCGCTGGCCGCGTGCACAAAGCCTGTTTGCAAGCATCGCAGCACTTGGGTTGGCGATCGGCTTTCCGTTGCTCTTTACCGCCCAGCCCGGACCACAGGTGGTGCCACGCCTGGTCGTCATCCTCGTGCTGCTCTTCTCCGCCTACAGCCTGGGCATGATCCTCCTCTATGGGCGCAGCGCCACTCTGGCAGCCTCGCCGACACCCCAGGCCCTGATGACGCTGGCATCCTTTCGCGAGGGGGGCATGCTTGCCGGCGTGGTGATTGCGGCCATTGCCCCGGCCATCTTCGTCGCCCTCGGGGCTGGCGGACAAGGATACCAGGCCTTCGGTCTGTTTCTTGGCGCCATGGCCCTTGGCATTGCCGCGATCACCTTGCCGATCTGGCGCCGTCCTGTCGTCCTGGGAGACAGGCTTTCCATGGAGGGCCTGCGCCAGGCTGGCGCGCTACGGCTTCTTATTCTGGCGTTGGTCAACAGCCTGCCCGTGGCGATCACATCAACCTTGTTCTTGTTCTTCGTCGAAGACCGTCTTCTGCTGCCAGGCAAGGCCGGCCCCCTTTTGGTGCTGTTCTTTCTCAGCGCAGGGCTCAGCGTGCCGCTCTGGACCCGGCTGAGCCAGAAGATGGGCCCCAAGACCACGTTGCTGATCGCGATGCCTCTGGCAATCCTCGGTTTTGTGGGGGCGGCGTTGCTGGCACCCGGCAATCTGGCAGGATTTGCGCTGATCTGCCTGGCCTCCGGTGCCGCCTTGGGGGCCGATATGGTCATCCTGCCCGCAATGTTCTCTGTGGCCCTGACCCACGCGGGTCTCAAGGCCTCGCTGGCGTTCGGCATCTGGTCCTTTGCGGGCAAACTTGGTCTTGCCCTGGCGGCTTTCGCGGTTCTTCCCGTTCTTGAACACAGTGGCTTCATTCCTGGCGGGACAAACAGTGCCGAAGCCTTGAAGACATTGAATATCTCCTACGCCGTCATTCCCTGCATCCTGAAACTCGGCGCCCTGGCACTCGTCATGGCGCTTCCCACCGAGGAGCCAACCAAATGAAACTCATTACGGCCCTGCTTCTGCTTGTCATCTTGGTCATGGCGGCAAAGTCCATGTTCTTCAGCTTTCGCGCGCAGACCCCGGCAGATTACGCCGATACCAGCCCTGCCTTCTCCTTGCAGACCCACCTGAACGGTGAAATCCGGTCCGAAGGTGTGATCTTCGGTCCAACCGGCAAGATGACGAACAGTTTCGTTGCCAGAATGGTCGGCGAATGGGACGGCGACACGGGCACCCTGAGCGAGGAGTTCACCTATTCAAACGGCAAACAACAACGTCGTGAATGGTCCCTGAAAATGGGCGCTAACAACACCTTCACCGGCACGGCTGATGATATCATTGGCGAGGCGCAGGGCGTGGTTTCGGGATCGACGATCAGAATGGACTACCAGATCGTTCTGCCAAAGGAGTCAGGCGGTCATACGCTGACAGCAACCGACTGGCTGTATCTGACCGAAAGCGGCGTCATCATGAACAAGTCAGAGATGCGCATGTTTGGCATCAAGGTGGCGGAGCTGATCGCAACCATGCGCCCGGATCCCGAGGCCCAGCGCTGAGCCAGGCCGCGACCTCTTCCCAAAGCCTCTCTCGCCCCGGCAGAAAGCCCCCCGCGTGGCCGATGCGGCGCAGGCCGAGGTCGCGTGGCCTGCGAAAGGCGAGCTCGCTCGATGCATTGGGATAGAGGGCGAGCAGGTCTGGGGCGCTTTTGCGCGTGGCGATGGGATCGTCGGAGAAGACCCAGGAGCGGATCGGGGCCGTGACCTCGGCATAGGATTGCAGCTGCGATGCTGATGCAAGGTCGCGGCGCAAATACCCGGGACGCTGGCACCACCGCCGCCAGGTGCGAAACAGGCGCGGCGGCAAGGCTTCGCCGCTCCAGCCTCCGATCGGCATTATCTGCTTGTATCGCAACAGCGAATAGGGCCCAAGCCCCCACCAGAAATACAGCTCCAGTGGAATGTACCACAGATGGTGCGCGCCCCAATAGCCGCTGCCGACACCGATAAAAGCATGTCGCGATAATTCAATTTGATTGGCGGCAAGACCCAGGAAATGGCCACCGACACTATGCCCGATATGTGTCAGCGGCAGCCCCTTGGCCTGGTGGCGCAGCGTGTCAATCGCGCTGGGCAGGTCAAGGCTTCCCCAATCGGTGTAGTCGATCTGATCAAAGCCCTCGTCGCCGTTGCGCGACTCGGCGATGCCCCGATAATCATAGGTCAGCACCATCGCACCCCGGGCGGCGAGGTAGCCCGCGATGTGGCGGTAAAACCGTCGTGGAAAACCGGTTCCAGCGGATATCAGCACCCCATAGTGCGGCACATCCCGCCCCCGGTAGAGCGTGCCCACCAGAGGCCAGCCGTCGCGCGCGGCGAACTGAATATCCTCTGCGTGAACCTCCGTCATCGGGCGTGCCACTGTCCTGTTGCTGGTCAGCTGTGCGTTTCCTTGTCAGGAGGCGCACAGCCGGTTTGCATTGCATGGGTGATGCCTGACCGGCCAAGGCGCGGCGGCATCTTGCGTCATGCCTCGCTGCTGTCCAGAAGCGCGGCGAACCGGGTCAGCAGCTGATGTTTCAGGATCTTGCCGGTGGCCGCAGCCGGGAGGGTCTCGACAACAAAGATGCGTGACGGGCGTTTATACCCGGCCAGGCGTTCGGCGACAAAAGACCTTAATGTCGCAGCATCCGTGGCTCCGGGGGCTGTTGGCTGAACAAAGGCCAGGATCTCCTCGTCGCCATGCGCGGGGCGTCCGATCACGGCGCATTGCACCACGGCGGGGTGATCGTTCAGCGCCGCCTCCACCTCGGGGGGGTAGACATTGAACCCGCCGCGGATGATCAGCTCCTTTGAGCGCCCAACGATGTGCAGACGCCCCTGATCGTCAAACCGTCCCAGATCACCGGTGCGCAGCCAGCCATCCGTGATCGCTTGCGCGGTGGCCTCGGGGTTGCGGAAATAGCCGGTCATCACATGCGCACCACGGGTCAGCACCTCGCCGACCTCCGGGTCTTCGCCGAGGGCCAGGTCCAGCGTGACCTCGACACCTGGCAGCGGCGGCCCGACCGAGGTATCAGGATCGCCAATGGCGTTGCGCGTGCCAGAGACACCGGCGGTGCTTTCGGTCATGCCATAGCCGTTCTGCAACGGCAGCCCGTAAAAGGCCTCGGCCTTGCGCTTCCAGGCTGGATCAAGCGGGGCCGCGCCGGAGGAGACATAGCGCAGTTTGGCGTTTTCCAGCCGCGAAATACCCTGCTTCTCGGCATAGGCCATCAACAGCGCATGCATCTGAGGCACCGCAGGCAGCACGGTCACCCCGTCCAGCAGCGCGGAATAGAGCCTGGCCGGATCAAACCGCGTCACCAGCTCCACCATCGCGCCGACCTGGGCAGAGGCCATCAGCATGGAGGCAACGCCAAACACATGGGTTAGGGGCAGCCCGCCATAAACGTGATCCTCGGCGGTGAGATCCCGCAGCCCAACCGACGCCTGCGCGGCAAACAGCAGGTTGGCGTGGCTGAGCATCACGCCCTTGGGATCGCCGGTGGTCCCGGTGGTATAGAGCAGGATCGCAGGGGCGTCGGCCTCATCCGGGATCGGCTCGGGGTCGGGCGTGCCGGGTTCAAACCGGAGCCTGCCAAAGCCGGTGTCCAGAGCCTCGGCCGATCCTGCATGGGCGGCCGCCTCGGGCGAAATATGCGAGGTATAGAGCGTGAGCACGGGCCGCGCGTGGGTCTTGATCCGGGCGATTTCGGCGCTGGACATGCGCGCGTTGACCGGCACGGCCCAGACGCCGATGCGCGAACAGGCGTTGATCAGAACCGGCAGGGAGAGGCAGTTTTCCCCCACGACCAGCACCCGCTCGCCCGGGGCGGCGCCACGATCACGCAGCAGGGTCTCTGCCTCCTGCACGAGGGCGGCATAGGCGCCCCAGCTATAGGTTTCACCGTCGCAATCCCGGATTGCGGGGCGTTCTGAGCGCGTGGCCAGGTTCTGGTCCAGCAGGTGGTGAATACGGGATGGCGTCATGCGTCGCCTCCTTTCTGAAGCCGCGCGCGTTTGAACACGCCGGTGGCCGAGGCGATCAGCACGCCGGTTTCATCCACCAGATCCGCCGCCAGGAACAGGATGGACCGACCGCCGCCGGTGATGCGCGCGGTGGCGGTGACACGGGTGCCGGCCATGACGGGCGCCATGAACTGCGTCGCCATCGAGATGGTCAGGAACGGTGTGCGGGCGCTTTCATCGACGGTCAGCGAACAGGTGGCGCCCATGGCATTGTCCAGCAGCGTCGCGGCAATGCCGCCATGCAGCACATCGTGGCGGTTGGTATGCGCCCCGGTCACGTCCAGATGGCAGCGGGCGCAGCCATCCTCGTGACCGATGGTGAGCACATAGCCAAGCGTCTGCTGGGCGCCGGTCTCGTTGCGGATCTCCTCGATCATGCGGCGCTCTGTGCCAGGGCGATGAAGCGCTCAAGGTGGTAATCCGCGTCGCCAAAGCGATGATCAACCATGCTGAGGCGTTTGGCGAAATGGCCAAGGGCGTATTCCATCGTCATGCCGATACCGCCATGCATCTGGATCGACTCTTCGACCACCAGCCGCGCGGTGCGGCCAACAAGGTTCTTGGCAGCCGAAACATGCAGCTCGCGCTCGGGGGCGTCGAGGTGACCACAGAGGTTGATGACAGCCGAACGGACCTGCTCGATCTCGATCAGCACATCCGCCATACGGTGTTGCAGGGCCTGGAATTTGCCGATGGGCTGGCCGAACTGGCGACGCTGGCGCAGGTAATCGACGGTCAGGGCCTTGATGGTTTCCATCAGGCCAAGCGCCTCGGCGCATTGCGCGGCACTGGCGCGGGCCTGTGCGGTCTGGATCAGGGCAAAGCCGTCCTCCGTCAGCCGCGCGTCGGCGTCGAGCGTGACATCCAGCACCAGTTCCGCGGCACGGCCACCGCCATGCAGGGGATAGTCGCGCATCTGCATGGCGTCGGTCGGCACCAGGAAGAGGCCGATGCCCTCGGCGGCGTCCGTCGCGCCAGCGAGGCGGGCGCTGACAATGCAGGTCTCGGCGGCGGCGGCATTGTGGACCACGGCCTTGCTGCCCTTCAGCACCCAGCCATCGCCGCTCTGCTGCGCGGTGGTGGACACCTGTGACAGCTCATAGCGCGAGTCGGGCTCGGCATGGGCGAAGGCGATGATACGGCCCGCGATGATCTCCTCCACCAGCGCGGGGCGGGTGGAGGCAAGGACGGTGCCAGACAGCAGCGCGCTGTCGATCAGCGGCGACGGCAGGCCGGCGCGGCCCAGTTCCTCGGCCACGACCATGATGTCAAAACCAGCACCGCCAAAGCCTCCCTCGTCCTCGGTGAACATCGCGCCGGGCAGGCCCATCTCCACCAGCTGTTCCCAGAGCTCCGGGTCGAGACCGGTGATGCTGTCGGTCGCCTTGGCAATGCTTTCATGGTCGGTGGTGTCCGACAGGATGCGGCGCAGGCTGTCCTGCAACATCTGGCGTTCTTCGGTGAGTTTGAAATCCATCGGTCAGAGCTCCAGAATGGCTTTGGAAATGATCGCGCGCTGCACCTCGTTGGAGCCGCCGTAGATCGAGAGTTTCCGGTTGTTCAGATAGGCCTGGGTGGCAGGCAGCGCATAGTCCGGGCCGATGGGGTCCAGATTGCTGCCCTCGTCCAGCTGTTCCGAGACAAAGGGCGCGGCGTAGGGGCCAACCGCCTGTTTGGTCAAGGCATTGATTTGCTGGCGAATAACCGTGCCCTTGACCTTCAGCATCGAGCTTTCGGCCCCCGGTGCCTGACCGGATGCGGCGGCGGCGATGGTGCGCAGGTTTGTGGTGGCCATGGCCATCAGGTCGATTTCCACCTCGGCAAGTTTGGCGGCGAAAAACGGGTTTTCGATCAGCGGCTTACCATGGTGGGTTTGCTCGCCCGCGATGCGTTTCAGTGCCGCCAGCCCGGCGCGGGCAAAGCCGACACCGGCGATATTGGTGCGCTCGTGTGTCAGCAGGTATTTGGCATAGGTCCAGCCCATGTTTTCGGTGCCGACAAGGTTTTCGGCGGGCACGCGCACATCTTTGAACCAGACCTCGTTTACCTCCGGTTCGCCGTCGATCAGCACGATGGGGCGGACCTCGATGCCGGGGGTGTTCATGTCGATCAGCAGGAAGGAAATCCCCTCTTGCCGCTTGCCCTCGCGCGAGGTGCGCACCAGGCAGAAAATCATGTTGGCATGCTGGCCAAGGGTGGTCCAGGTCTTCTGGCCGTTGACGACGTAGTGATCGCCGTCCCGCACCGCGCTGGTCTGCACATTGGCCAGATCCGATCCGGCGCCCGGTTCGGAATAGCCCTGGCACCACCAGTCATCACCGTTGAGGATGCGCGGCAGGTAATGCGCCTTTTGTGCGTCGGAGCCGAATTTCATCAGCACCGGACCCAGCATCGCAACGCCAAAGGGCACGATGCGCGGGGCGTTGGCGCGGGTGGTTTCCTCTTCGAAGATATGGCGCTGCACCGCGTCCCAGCCGGTGCCGCCATGCTCTGTCGGCCAGTTGACACCGAGCCAACCCTGCTGGTTCAGGATCGCGTGCCACTCTTCAAAATCCTGCTTTGTCAGGCGTTTACCAGAAGCCACCTTCAGCGACAGGCGCTCTGGCAGCTTGTCGCGCAGGAAAGTGCGGACGGTCTCGTGAAAGGCGAGTTGTTCAGCGGAATAGCTAAGATCCATGGGTCAGGCTCCGAAAATTTCAAACAGGCCAGCGGCACCCTGGCCGCCGCCCACGCACATGGTGACAACGCCGAGCTTGGCCCCCCGGCGACGGCCTTCGCGCAGCAGATGCCCGGCCATACGGGCGCCGGTCATGCCAAAGGGGTGACCGATCGAGATGCCGCCGCCGTTGACGTTGAGGCGGGCATTGTCGATGCCGAGCTGGTCGCGGCAATAGATCACCTGCGAGGCGAAGGCCTCGTTCAGCTCCCAAAGGTCGATATCATCCACCGTCAGGCCGTGGCGCGCCAGCAGCCGGGGGATGGCAAAGACCGGACCGATGCCCATCTCGTCGGGCGCGCAGCCCGCGACGGCATGACCGAGATAGCGGCCAAGCGGCGCGAGCCCGGCCTTTGCGGCCTCGTCTTCATGCATCATGACCAGCGCGGCGGCGCCGTCCGACAGTTGCGAGGCATTGCCGGCGGTGATGAACTTATCCTCTCCCCGCACCGGTTTCAGGCTGGCCAGCCCTTCGGCGGTGGTGCTCGGACGGTTGCATTCATCCTGCGCAATGGTCAGCGTCTGATGCGAAACCTCGCCGGTTTCCTTGTCTTTTACGGCCTTGGTGACCTCCATCGGGACGATCTCATCCGCATAGAGACCTGCGGCCTGGGCGGCGGCGGTACGGCGCTGGCTTTCCAGCGCCAGCTCGTCCTGCGCCTCGCGGCTGATGCCATAGCGTTCAGCGACATTATCGGCGGTTTCGATCATCGTCACATAGAGATCGGGGCGATGGGCCTCGACCCAGGCTTCGCGCGCATGCCGGGGCGTTGGCTGGTTCAGCGAGATGCTCTCGACCCCGCCAACGAGCATCGCCCGCGCGCCCTCGTTGATGGCCTGTCCGCCCATGGCGATGGCCTGAAGCCCCGAGGCACAAAAGCGGTTGACGGTGGTGCCGGCAACGGTGTCAGGCAGCCCCGCGCGGATCACCGCCTGGCGCGCAACATTGCCGCCGGTGGCATGTTCGGGATAGCCGGTGCCCCAGATGGAATCCTCCAGCAGCGCCGGATCCAGCCCGGCGCGCTCCACCGCGTGACGGGCGACATGGCCCGCCATTGTGACACCATGGGTCATGTTGAAAGCCCCCCGCGCGGCTTTGCCGATTGCGGTGCGGGCGGTTGAAACGATTACGGCACGCGACATTATGCGGCTCCTTCGTTGAGGTCGCCAAAGGTCTTACCCTCGGCGACGAGACGTTCAAGCAGGGGGGCGGGGGTCCAGAACCAGGGGTCTTCGCGCGCCCAGTCCTGAATATCGGCGAGCAGACCCGGCAGGCCCTCGCGGTCGGCCCAGAGCATCGGGCCGCCGCGCCAGCGCGGAAAGCCGTAGCCATAGAGCAGCGTGACGTCGATATCGAGCGGCCGGGCGGCGATGCCATCTTCCAGCACTTTCGCCGCCTCATTGACCATGGCCGCCATGTAGCGGCGCTGGATCTGTTCAGGCTCCAGCACCTGTTGCGATTGATCCCCCCGGGCGGCGTCGATCAGGGGCTGCACCTCAAGGTTCGGCGTCGGGCTGCCCTCGCCATAGCAATAATACCCGCTGCCGGATTTTCGGCCGAGCCAGCCCCGGTGATACATCTCATCCGCCCAGGTCGGCACGATGTCACGCGGGTCGCGGGTGGCGGCTTTGCGCTGGCGGGTCATATAACCGATGTCGAGTCCGGCCAGATCGCTCATCTCAAAAGGCCCCATCGGCAGGCCAAAGGCGCGGATCGCCTCGTCGATCTGCCAGGGCGAGGTGCCCGCAAGGATCATCCGGTCGGCGGCGGCGCGATAGGTGGCGAGGATACGGTTGCCGATAAAGCCGTCACAGACGCCCGCTTTCACGGCGGTCTTGCCGAGCCGCTTGGCCAGGGCAAAGGCCGTCGCCGTGACCTCGGGCGCGGTCTGATCTGCGACCACCACCTCCAGCAGCTTCATGACATGCGCGGGCGAGAAGAAATGCAGGCCGATCACATCGCCGGGACGGCTGGTGGCCTGCGCGATTTCGTTCACATCGAGGTAGGAGGTGTTGGTGGCAAGGATCGCGCCCGGTTTCATCACCGCATCAAGGCAGCCAAAGACCTGTTTCTTGACGTCCATATTCTCGAAAACGGCCTCGATTGCCAGATCGGCATCGGCAAGCGCCGCGTAATCGGTGGCAAGGCTCAGGCGCGCAAGTGCCGGGGCGCTGTCTGCCAGCTTGCCACGTTTCACGGCGGCGTCGAGATTGCCGGTGATGGTCTGCCGCGCGCGGTCAAGGCCCGCGTCATCCTGTTCGATCAGCGTGACGGTGAGACCACGCAGCAGGCAGGCGGTGGCGATCCCGGCCCCCATGGTGCCGCCGCCGATCACCCCGACATGATCCAGCGAACGGGCGGCAATGCCCTGAAGCTCGGGCAGTTTGGCGACCTTGCGGTCGTTGAAAAACGCATGGATCATCCCGGCGCGCTGCGGCGTCTCCATCAGCTCCAGGAACAGGCGGCGTTCCTCGCGGATGCCCTCTTGCAGCGGCAGGGTGCAGGAGGCTTCGACCGCGTCGATGGCGCGCAGGGGGGCCACCTGTCCCCGGGATTTCGCGGCCCAGCTTTTGCGGGCGCTGGCAAAGAGGTCGGCGTCATGCGCGGGCGCAGGCAGAGCGCCGGTGCGCCGGGTCGGAGCGCTCTGCGCCAGCAGCTCCTGCGCATAGGCCAGCCCCTCGGCGCGGGGATCGCCCTCGACCAGACGGTCGATCAGGCCGATTTTCAGCGCCTTTTCGGCAGAAAGAGGCGCGCCGCTGCACATGGCGTCCAGCGCCGGGCCAACACCCGTCAGCCGGGGCATGCGCTGCGACCCACCCGCGCCGGGGATCAGGCCAAGCGCCACCTCGGGAAAGCCAAAGCGCGCGCCGCTCACCGCAAGCCGGTAATGGGCACCAAGTGCGATCTCGCAGCCGCCGCCCAGGGCGGGGCCGTGAACGGCAGCGACGACGGGCTTGGTTGCATCCTCAATCCGGGTGCAGAGGTCGGGCAGGTAGGGCTCCACCGGCGGTTTGCCGAATTCGGTGATATCCGCGCCGCCCAGGAACAGGTTGCCGTCGCCGACAATCAGCGCGATGCGCGCGTCCGCGTCTGCGTCAAAACGGTCGATCGCCTCCCACAGGCCCTGCCGCACGGCCTGGCCGAGGGCGTTCACCGGCGGATTTGCGATGGTGATGATCGCGACCGCACCGTCGCGGTCGTAGCGGATGGGATTGCTGGCCTGGCTCATGGGTGAAGGCTCCGTTTCGTTTCGGGCAAGGGGGTCTCGTTCAACTGCGCAGGGTGATGGAGGGCGGCTGTCCCATCATGCGCTCAAGCTCGCTGACCGCATCGTTGAGACGCGGACCGACTTCGTTCTCCATGCGCGCGACGCTCAGGTCGGCGGGCATCGCACCGGCGGTAAACACCACCGGTTCGGCAAAGTCGCGGGCGTGGAAGGGTTTGCTGACGGCGTGGATGTCAGCGGCGAAATACTGGTCCGGCGGGGTGATGGCAAAACCGCGGGTGATAAGCTGGTCATGCGCCGTGCGGCGGACGTCCTGCGCGCGTTCCACCGTGAGGCCGCCGTCGTTCAGCGCATTGGCGACGGTGGTGGCAAACAGCTCGTCGCTCATTGCCGCCAGCATCGTATGCCCCGAGGAGGTGCCATGAAACGGCAGGCGGTGACCGGCCTCCAGCCAGAGGGAGGAGACCCCGCGCGGCCGCCAGGTGCGCAGGATCAGGAGCTTGGCATTGTCACGCACCAGAAGCAGCGCCAGGGTGCCGGTCTCATCCGCCAGCCGCTGCATGATCGGGCTGCTGACATCCACAAAGGACACCGAGGCCTGCGCCACATTGCCAAGCGCAAGCAGCGCCGGGCCGGGGCGATAGCGGTCATTGCGGCGGGCGTGGGTCAGATAGCCAAGCGAGCGCAGGGTGAAGGTCAGACGCGAGACCGTGCTCTTTGGCAGCCCCGTGCGCTCGGCGATTTCGGCATTGCCGAGCCCGTCATCCGAGGCGCGGAAGGCGCGCAGCACCATCAGCCCCCGGGCGAGGGTGGTGGCGAAGCGGCGGTCATTGGTGTCTGGAAGCGAGGTCATTGGCGGGCCTTACATGGAGTTCGGGATCAACAATGACAGTATCGGGAAGGCCATGATCAGCGCCAGAACGATAAAATCGACCGACAGGAACCGCACGATGCCCGAGAAGATCTGGTTGCTCGGCACCTCTTTGCCCACCACCGAGGCGATGACAAAGACATTGAGCCCCACGGGCGGCGTGATCAGCCCGATCTCCAGCAGCTTGATCACCACAACGCCGAACCAGATCAGGTTCAAACCGTAGCCTTCGACCAGCGGCACCAGCAGCGGCAGCGTCAGCACCATGATGCCGATCGGATCCAGGAACATCCCCAGGATCAGATAGATCGCGGCAATCGCCAGCATCAGCAGGACCACGTTCAAATCAGCCGCCTGCACCGCGCCGACGATATCCCCGGCAACACCGGTGAGGGCGATAAAGGCGACAAAGATCTTGGCGCCAGCCGCGATGATAAAGATCGAGGTGGTCTGGATCACCGTATCGCGCAGCGCGTCAAAGACCGCCCGCAGGGTCAGCGTGCCCTGGGCAAAGCCGATCAACAGGGTGGTGCTGACGCTGATCGCTGCGGCCTCGGTCGCCGTGAACAGCCCACCATAGATACCGCCAACGATGATGACGAAGAGCATCGCGGCAGGCCAGGCATCGGCGGCGGCACGCAGACGCTCGCGGCGCGTGATGATCCCCGGGGCAACCGGCGCGGCGGCGGGGTCGCGACGGACCCAGAGCCAGATCACCAGAAGAAAGCCGATCAGCGAAATCAGCCCCGGAAGCACGCCCGCAAGAAACAGCGAGGAGATCGAGGTCTCGGTGAAAATACCGTAGATGATGAACAGCACCGACGGCGGGATCAGGCTGCCAAGCGTGCCGCCCGCGGCGACCGAGGCCGTCGCCAGGCGCTTGTCATAGCCCATGCGCAGCATCTCGGGCGCGCAGATGCGGCCCATCGTCGATGCACAGGCAATCGAGGAGCCGGTGATCGCCGAAAATCCGCCGCAGCCCACCACCGAGGCCATGGCGACGCCGCCGGGGATACGGGTCAGCCAGACCCGGGCGGCGTGATAGATCCTTGTGGTGATCTCGGCCTTATAGGCGATATGCCCCAGCGCCACGAAGAGCGGGATCATCGACAGATCATAGCTGTGGATCAGATCAAAACTGTTGGAAAACACCAGGCTGGAGGTCGGGCGCCAGGCTCGGTCGGGGTTGAAGGCCCCGGTGCGGAAGGCAAAGATGACAAAGCTGCCAAGCGTCGCCACTCCGGTCAGTGCAAAAGCGATCGGGACGCGCAGGGCCAAGAGGCCAATCAACGCGGCAAAGGCGATCAATCCGATCAGTGTTCCGTCCATATTCAGTGACCTCCGATGCCGGGTTCGGACAGGCGCTCGTTGCGCAGAAGGCAGCGCAGGTCGGTGGCTGTCATCACCAGAAGGCGCAGCCAGCAGATGACCATTCCGGCCAGGAAAATCAGGCGTCCCGGCCATTTCGGCACTGCCAGCTCGCCAAAGTAAAAAGAGGATTTCTCGATCGCGCCGGCGGTTTCGCGCCAGCCCGCCCAGATCAACGGCAGGAGCGCCAGCAGGCCGAAGATGGATCCGAAGATGATCAGCGCATCCGACAGCCGCGCCGGGATGCGGTTCGCCAGGAACTCCACCGCGATATGCGCCCGGTTGGCGGTGGTGGCGGCCAGCGGCAGTACCACCGCCGCGACCATGAGATCCGCCACCACGATGGTGCTGTCGGGCACGCCCGAGTTGAACAGGGCCCTGAGCAGGACATTGGCCGTGATGACCAGGCCAAGCGCAAGGACGGCACAGATGGAAAGATCGACGAGCAGGCGCTCGATCCGGCGCAACATGGGACACCTATCAGCTAGGGGATAACGGTCGGAGCAGAGGACCGGGCCAGCCGCCAGGGGCCGGCCCGGTGAAAGAGCAGTCTGGGATCAGCGCGTCCAGGGATAGCCTTGTTCGTCCCGCTCCGCGGTGAATTTCGCCAGCAGGTCCTTGTATTCCGCCAGCATGGCCTCGCCATCCAGGCCAACCGCATTGGCGCGCTCGATCCAGGCCGCGACATAGGGCGCACCGCCCTCGACCAGCTTGGCGCGGTCCGCATCAGGCAGGGTGATGATCTCGACGCCAGCGTCCTTCATGGTCTGCAGGGCCCGGTCATTGTCAGCGATGATCAGGCGACCGAGCTCGTCCGCCATGCCTTCGCCCGCGGTCAGAAGCGCATTTTGGTCGGCTTCGGACAGGCTGTCGAACATGTCCTTGTTCATCAGGATGCCCAGCGCGCCGACCTGACCCCAGTTCAGCAACGTATAGCTGTCGATCACCTCGTGTTGCTTCAGCGCGGCGGTGGCGTAGCTGTAGCCCTGCGAACAATCGAGCAGGCCGGAATCCAGCCCCTGATAGGCATCATAGACCGACATCGGCACCATATTGGCCCCAAGATCCCGGAAGGTGTCGCCATAGGCGCCAACGCCCCGCACCTTGAGCCCGCTGATATCCTCGACCGAACGGATCGCCGCGCCTTTGCAGCCGATGTGAACGGCCGATGTGGTGAAGGTGCCGATATAGACCAGGTTCATCTCGGCCAGGTTGGCGCGGACGCTCTCGTTGGTGCGCATAAGCGTGTCGGTGGCCTTCATGCCGACCCAGGCGTCATCGTTCTGAAGCGGCAGATCGGCGATGCCATAGGCAACCATCTCCTGCGGGAAGTAGACCGAAATGACGGTGCCGAGATCGGCAACACCATCCGCAATGCCGCCCAGCGCCGCGCCTGCCTTAAAGAGCGCACCACCCCATTGGATATCGAAGTTCAGATCGCCCGACAGCGTCGTGGCTTCCTCAGCAAACCAGTTCAACGCGGCGGCACGGGCGCCCCGGTTGGGACCAGCTTCGGCCAGAATCAGTGTTGTGTCGGCCTGCGCAACAGGCGCGACCGCCATCAGCCCGCAAAGCGTTGCTGCCTTGAAAAACGTCATAGTTTCCTCCCTTAATTCCACTATGCAGAATTATATTCGCATAATTGATCTGAAATCAGGTCAGAAGGCAAGACATTTTTGGATCCGATCATCCGGATAGGGATTTCGGGAGAAGCAGATGGAACTGTCGGGAGGCAAGACGCGAGGTCTTGCTATGATGCGAGCTGTGCGGTCTCGGTCAGGGGCGTGATGTCGCTTGTGAACTCATGCTGAATGACCGCCTCTGGCGTGACCTCGATGGCGGTGCCCGGCTTGACCTCAATCCAGGTGTCGCGCCCATCGTCCAGCGGTTCGGAGGAAACGATGTGACCCTCCGCGCAGGGGCGCACGTAAAGGCTTGGCGCGAACCCATCAGAGGCCATTCTCGCAGCAAAGAGCCGTGTGCCATCGGACCAACAGGCCGCGAAGCGCATGAAGGGGGTTGTTCCGTATCGCTCGGCCATGGATTGCACATCATTGACCGCCCGCGCCATCGCGCCGATCGGATCGGTCTGCAACCCGTGCCCCAGAGCAATCAGAAAAATCGCCTCGCTATCCGTCGCGCCAAAGCGCGATCCATAGAGATCGGACGGAATCAAGGCGTCCAGAGCCTGCCGAAAGCGCTCGTGCCCGCCCGCCTGGCCATTGTGCATGAAACACCAATTGCCCACCGCGAACGGGTGGCTGTTGTTGCGCGAGGTCGCCATCCCAGTGGAGGCCCGGACATGCGCCAAGAACAGCCCGGACTTGATATGACCGGCGAGCTGCTTGAGGTTGGGATCGGACCAGGCGGGATGGGTATCCTTGTACAGACAGGGCGTTTCACGATGCGCATACCAGGCCAGCCCAAACCCATCCGCGTTGATCGGGGTCTTGCCGATCAGCGCGTTGCGGCTCTGCGCCACGAGGGATTGTTTTTGGTCGAGCACAAGTTCGTCGATAAATCGCGGCGCGCCGACCCAGGCAAGAAATCTACACATTATGCAGCCACCATTGAAAAGCGCGCGGTCTTTGTGTCAGCGCGATACAGCATGCGTTGCTCGCGCGAATTGCGGGCCACATCCCTGACAGCCTCTATAATCCGATCTGCTTTAGAATTCGTCATCAGCACAGAGAACCCGAGCCGGGTCCAACCGGGCTTCTCGATCTCCCGGCCCTCCAGGATATCCGCACGCAGCGCCTCGGAGCGGCTCTGGTCGATCCCGAGCAGGCGATGCGCATAGGGGCCGGCACAGGCACAGCCACCCCGCGCCTGCACCCCATGCAAATCTGACAGCATCCGGGTGACCAATTGCTGATGCACGGGCGCCCCATCCGGGTCGGTGACGGTAAAGGAAAAAATCGGCATGCGGCGCGCACGCGGCTGGCCAAGGATCTGCAAGCCGGGAAAATCCGCCCAGGCCGCCTCGGCCCGTTGGCGCAGCTCTTGCAGGCGGGTCGCGGTATACTCCGGGCCGATCGCATCCTTGACGATGAAGCAAAGTGCGGCCCGCAAATCGCCGACAACGTTCGGCGTGCCCGCCTCTTCGCGCGCGACAACATCGTCGGAGTAATCATGCCCCCAGGGCGACACAAAGCGGACAGTGCCGCCACCGGGCAATGTCGGCCTCATGGCCTTTACCGCTTCACGGCGCAGGATCAGAACGCCGGACGCTCCAGGCCCGCCAATGAACTTATGGGGGGACAGCACCACGGCATCAATCTGGGCCTGCGCGTCGCCGGCCAGATCAATCGGCAGATAGGGCGCGCCGCCGGCATAGTCCCAGATGCTGATGGCACCATGCGATTTGAGCACCGCCGTGACCTGCCGGACGTCCGTCACGATGCCGGTCACATTCGACATGGCGGAGAAAGCCCCGATGACGCGGCGCCCCTTATGGGCGCTCAGGGTGGCGCGCAGGATGTCCATATCCGGGCCGCCCGCCTCTGCCTCGGGGATTTCAATGACCTCTGCGCCGCTCTCGCGCCAGGGAAGGATATTGGAATGATGCTCATAGGGCCCGATCAGCACCACGGGGGATTGCGCCCCCTGCCCCGCCGCCTCAACGCCCAGCAGACCGACCAGACGATTGATACCCGCGGTCGCGCCGGAGCCGGTGAAGATGACATCATATTGGTCATTGCCGCCGCAGCTCTTCAGGATGATCTGGCGCGCCCGTCGCCGCAGCCGCGTCATCATCTGCCCGCAGAAGGAAGCCTCGGTATGACTATTGGCATAGATCGGCAGAATGTCCTCGACCACGAAGTCTTCGACCTGGCGCAATCCCCGGCCCGAGGCCACATAATCCGCGTATATCAAAGGGTTCGACCCATTGGGGCCTGGCACGTCGATGCCATCTCCGATCAATCCACGGCGCAGGTTTTCGATCAGATTCGCCTGCCCCAAGGAAGCCTTGAAACGATCAAATTGGTCCAATTGTGCTGCGCCAGTCATCGCCTGTAACCCTTATCCATGCCTTCGCAGATTGATACCACCGCCGATGCGTGGAATACTTCACCAAAATATCACCTAGATCTGCGGATTTTCTATCAAATGACCACACGAGACCTGGATTCCATCGACAAATCCATCTTGCGCTGTCTTCAGCGCGACGCGTCGCTCTCGCAGCGCGATCTTGCAGACAAGGTTGGGCTGTCGCAAAATTCCTGCTGGCGTCGTTTGACCCGCCTGCGTGAAGAAGGGGTGATCAAGGGGCAGACCATCCGTGTGGATATGCAGGCGCTTGGCCTGGGCCTGACTGTCTTTGCAATGGTCAGGACCCGGCACCACACGGCTGAATGGCTGGACCGTTTCCGCAAATCCGTTCTGGCGATTGAAAATGTGGTCGATTTCTTTCGGATCGCCGGGGACTACGACTATATGATCAAGATCGTCGCCAAGGACATGAATGATTTTGACCGGGTCTATCAAAAACTCATTGGCACGACCGAACTTGAAACGGTCACGTCCTATATCGCCATGGAGGCCATCGCCGATGGCAGAGACGCGCCAGCCTAGAGACTGAGAAGGGCTCCTCGCCCGCGGAAAATCTGTCGAGTGTGCCTCGCGACCTGTCGCGCCCCGCGCCTAGGCAAGTTCTCCGCGCTCACGGGCGAGACGGATCTGCTTTTGCCGCTCCCGAAAGCGGTTCTTGTCGTCCTCGGAGGTCTCGGCGACGCATTGATGGCAGGAGACCCCTTCCTCGTATTCCGCGCGCGCCTTGTCTTCGGGCAGAATCGGGCGGCGACACCCGTGGCAGAGCTCATGCGGGCCTTCCTTCAGCCCGTGGCCAACCGACACCCGATTGTCGAACACGAAGCATTCGCCCTGCCAGGTGCTGTCCTCGGCGGGCATTTCTTCCAGATAGCGCAGGATACCGCCCCTGAGGTGATAGACATCCTCTACCCCTTGAGAGAGCAGATAGTTCGTCGATTTCTCGCAGCGGATACCGCCGGTGCAGAACATCGCGACGCGTTTGTTGTGAAACCGGTCCTTGTTTTCCTGCCACCAGGCCGGAAACTCGCGAAAGCTCTCGGTCTCGGGATCGACCGCGCCTTCAAAGGTGCCGATGGCGACCTCGTAATCATTGCGGGTGTCGATCACCACCACATCATCGGAGCGGATCAGCTCGTTCCACTCCTGCGGTTCCACATAATTGCCCACCGAGGCGCGCGGATCGACATCCGGCTGCCCCATTGTCACGATCTCTTTTTTCAGGCGCACCTTCATGCGGCCAAAGGGCGGATGATCGGCGGTTGCCTCTTTCCACTCCAGCCCGGCACAGCCCGGCAGGGACTTGAGATGCGCCAAGACAGCGTCAATCCCGTCCCGCGGCCCGGCGATGGTGCCATTGATCCCCTCTTGCGCCAGCAGCAGCGAGCCTTTGACATCCTGCGCCAGACACAGGTCCAGAAGCGCCGGTTTCAGGGCGGCGGGATCAGCGAAACGGGTGAACTGATAGAGAGCGGCAATTGTGTACATGCCCCGGCGCATAGAGCGAAGCGGGTATTTTTGCAAGCGCGGAAAACACCGCAAAACGCCTTTAAAATATGCAAATAAGATGGATCAAAAGCCACATGCACGAGCTTGGGGCCGGACCCATCAAATGCAATGGATTGCGTTTTGCCCGAAAAGTCGCGCAGTATTTTCCGACGACAGAATACCCGCAAAGGAACGGTGATGACAAAAGCGCTTTTGGTGATTGATGTGCAAAATGATTTCTGCACCGGTGGCGCATTGGCGGTGCCGGATGGCGATGCCGTGGTGGCCCCGATCAATGCGATGATGGATCATTTTGACACCGTCATCCTAACACAGGATTGGCACCCTTCCGGGCATTCCTCCTTTGCCAGTTCCCACCCCGGACGCGGGCCCTTTGACACCGTAGAGATGCCATATGGCACGCAGGTGCTCTGGCCTGATCACTGTGTGCAAGGCAGCACCGGCGGCGCCTTTCATCCAGACCTGCGGGTGGACGGCGATCTGATCCTGCGCAAGGGCTTTCGCCGCGATATCGACAGCTACTCCGCCTTTTTTGAAAACGACCAGACCACACCGACCGGGCTGGACGGCTATCTGGGCAGCCGCGACATTACCGATCTGACGCTGGTGGGGTTGGCGCTGGATTTCTGCGTCGCCTTCTCCGCCCTGGATGCGCGCCGGCTTGGCTATGCGGTGACAATCGCCAGCGACGCCTGCCGCGCGATTGATCTTGACGGCTCATTGGAGACACAGCTCGCAAACATGCGTCAACGCGGCGTGAACTTTACATAATAGCGCAGGCTAATTTGTTAAGCTAATCCCGATACCAGTTCTATTGATAGCACTCAAAAAGCAAAAGGCGCACGCAGGTTTACACCGAATGGAAACCGCTGAGCAGCAAACACCCCTAGGGCCGCTTGCCCAATATGACGCGCAATTCAGCCCGCGCGGACTGCTCATGCGGTACATAAAATCCCGCGCGGGTTTTTTGTCGATGCGCATCGGACTCGCATGTACGGCGGTGCTCTGCGTGTCATTGGTCGTCACGCTGCCATTGGCGCTGGTCATGCTTGCCTTCTACCTGCTGTCGGATTGCGGCGAGGTCTGGTATCTGCGCGCCCTCGCCACACGGTTACGGGAGGGCGCCTCGGTGCGCCGGGCGCAGCTCGTGACCATGGGTTTTGCCATTCTGAACGCGCTGTCCGTCTCCGCCTTTGCCTATGCCCCAATGCTTCACCCGCATGCGGGTGCCGCGGGTCATCTCGCGATGGGGGAGCCCTTCTTTGCCCTTTGCGTCCTTCTGGGACCGGCCCTGCATGCCGGGTTGGACTATCGCTGGAACCCCGGATCTTCGCTCGTTCGGTTCCTGGTCTTTGCGCTGCTGGCGCTGACCATCGGCGCCCAGATTATCGCCAGCCCGGCGCTGCTCGACGCCGATCTGATCCTGCTTGGGATCGGGCTGTTGTGCTTTGTTATCGTGTTGGTTTGGTTCCTGATTTTCATTCAGAAGACCCATCAGCATTCGCGCCGCTCCAAGCGGTCGCAGGCGTTGCAGCGACAGGCGCTCGAAGATGCCTACCTGCGATTGTTCAAGCAAAAACAGGAGGCGCGCCATCTGGCGATGATTGCGGAACATGCCAATGACGGCGTCATGCTGCTGCATCCCGATGGCACCATTCGCTGGGTCAACGAGGCCTACGCGCGGATGGTCGGCTATCGCCGCGAGGAGCTGTTGGGGCATCATCCCAAGAACCTGCTGAATGACGACAATACCGATCCCGACACCCTGCGCATCATCGAAGACGGGCGGCGCGACGGCAAACCCTTCCGCGTCGAAATTCGCGCCAAACGCAAGGATGGCACGCCCATTTGGGTCGATGCCAACCAGGTTCCGATGTTTGATGACAACGGCCAGATCGAAGCGTTCATTTCGGTGGAGCGCGACGTCACCGCCGCCAAGGATCACGAACGCCAGCTGCGCGAGGCCCGCTGCGCCGCCGAAGAAGGTGCCCGCATCAAGGAGGAATTCCTGGCCACCATGAGCCATGAATTCCGCACTCCGATGAACGGGGTGATCGGCATGGCCCAGATGCTTCAGGCCACCAATCTGAACGAGGATCAGAAGCTCTACACCGACACGATTCTCAGCTCCTCGCGCGCGCTGTTGTCGCTGATCAACGACGTGCTGGATCTGTCCCGGATGAACGCGGCCGGCGTCTCCCTCTTTGAGGTGGATTTCGACCTCTATGCCTGCGTCGAGGATACCGCGCGGCTGTTGCAGGCGCAGGTCGATGAGAAGGGGCTGAAACTGACCGTCGACTTCGCCCCCGATCTGCCGCAATGGGTCCGCAGCGATGATCGCCGGTTGCGCCAGATCTTGCTGAACCTTGTAGGCAACGCTGTCAAATTCACCATCAGCGGCGGCATCGTCATTCGGGTCCTGACCGAGACTGTGCAGCAATCGCTCACGCTCAAGATCGAGGTCGAAGACACCGGCATCGGCATTCCCAACAACAAGCTCGAACATATCTTCGAGCGGTTTTCGCAGGCGGATAACGCGATTTCCCGTCGCTTTGGCGGCACCGGCCTGGGCCTGTCGATTTCGCGCGGGCTGGCCCAGGCGATGGGCGGTGACATCTCCGTCACCTCGACCCCTGGACAGGGATCATGCTTCACGGTGCAGCTGCCGCTGGAGCTCAGCGATGAACCCGCGCTCGCCCCCTGCGCCGAGGACAGCTGTTCCTCGCTTGAGGATCTTGCCGGGCTTGAGGGGCTGCGACTGTTGGTGGCCGAAGACAACCGGGTGAATCGCCTGTTGATCAGCAAGTTTCTGACCGATGTTCCCATCGACCTGCGATTTGCCGCCAACGGAAGCGAGGCCATTGATCTGGCAAAACAATTCAGCCCTCAGGTGATCCTGATGGATATGTCCATGCCAGAGGTCAACGGGCTGGACGCCACCCGCAGCAATCGCAAACTGGACATCCATCAGCCCTATATCGCAGCCCTGACCGCCAATGTGGACGAGGCCAGCCACAAGGCCTGCCTCGATGCCGGGATGGATACGTTTCTCAGCAAACCGCTGTCACGCGGCGAGCTGCTGACCCTCTTGCTGCGCTTCAGCAAAGCCTCTCAAATGAGTGCGCAGTCCTGAACGACTTGCCCGGGGGGCGGGGCTGTCCTATCAATCCCTGAACAACCGCAAGAGGCCCGCCCTTGGATATCGCCACCCGCGTCTACAATCACAAGTGGAAGATCGACCCGATCATTCGGTCCCTGATCGACACGGATTTTTACAAGCTGCTGATGTGTCAATCGGTGTTCCGCAACAAGCCGGACACGCAGGTGACCTTCTCCCTGATCAACCGCTCCACCTCGGTGCCGCTGGCCAGGCTGATCGACGAAGGCGAGCTGCGCGAACAGCTCGACCATATCCGCTCGCTGTCGCTCAGCCGTGGCGAGAGCACCTGGCTGCGCGGCAACACATTCTACGGCAAACGCCAGATGTTCCGCCCCGACTTTATGGAGTGGTTCGAAAACCTGCGCCTGCCGCCCTATCACCTGGAGCGCAAGGGCGATCAATATGAGCTGACCTTCGAGGGCAGCTGGCCCGAGGTCATGCTCTGGGAGATCCCGGCGCTGTCCGTGTTGATGGAGCTGCGCTCCCGCGCCGTGCTCAATGACATGGGCCGGTTTGAACTCCAGGTGCTCTATGCCCGCGCCATGACCAAGGTCTGGGAAAAGATCGAAAAGCTGCGCGAGATTCCGAACCTCGGCATCGCCGATTTCGGCACCCGTCGGCGGCACAGCTTCCTGTGGCAGGATTGGTGCGTGCAGGCGATGATGGAGGGGCTGGGCAATGCCTTCAGCGGCACCTCCAACTGCCTGATCGCGATGCGCCGGGAGGTCGAGGCAATCGGCACCAACGCTCATGAGCTGCCGATGGTCTATTCCGCCCTGGCCGAGGATGACGCCGCTCTGGCGCAGGCGCCCTATAACGTGCTGTCCGACTGGCATGACGAACACGAGGGCAACCTGCGCATCATCCTGCCCGATACCTATGGCACCCAGGGCTTTCTCGACCATGCGCCGGATTGGCTGGCCGGATGGACCGGGATCCGGGTCGACAGCGGCGATCCGGCGGCTGCCGCCGAAATCGCCATTCGCTGGTGGCAGGACCGCGGCGAGGATCCGCGCCAGAAGCGGGTGATTTTCTCCGATGGGCTTGATGTCGACAAGATCGCAGAGCTTCAGGCGCAATTTGCCGGCCGGGTCAAAGCCTCCTTCGGCTGGGGCACGCTTTTGACCAATGATTTCCGCGGCTTGGTGCCCGGTGATCGGCTGGCGCCCTTCTCGCTGGTCTGCAAGGCGATCTCTGCCAATGGGCGCCCGACGGTCAAGCTCTCGGATAACCCGGAAAAGGCCATGGGCCCGGCAGACGAGATCGCCCGCTACAAACGGGTGTTTGGCGTGGGCGAACAGGACTCCGTCGAAGTGATCGTCTGATCGGGTCGGGGAGAGCGCAACCGCCCTCCCCCGCTCCCTTCAGAGCCGCTCGATCGCAAGGGCAATCCCCTGACCGCCACCGATACACATGGTGATGATCGCGCGCCGCCCGCCGCTGCGTTCCAGTTCATAAAGCGCCTTGACGGTGAGGATCACGCCCGTGGCGCCCACCGGGTGGCCCAATGCGATGGCGCCGCCATTTGGGTTCACCTTATCGGCATCAAGGCCCAGCGCCTTGTTCACCGCCAGCGCCTGCGCAGCGAAGGCCTCGTTGGATTCGATCAGGTCAAAATCGCCAATGCCCATGTCGATCCGCTCCAGCAGCTTCTCGACCGCCGGGATCGGCCCGATGCCCATGACCTCCGGGCGCACGCCCGCATGGGCATAGCCAAGCACACGCGCCCGAGGTTTCAGGCCGGCCTTTTCCGCCGCCTCACCGCGCGCGAGCACCAATGCCGCCGCGCCGTCGTTGATGCCCGATGCATTGCCCGCCGTCACCCGACCGTCCTTTTGAAACACCGGCCGCAGGCCCGCCAGCGCCTCCAGCGAGGTGGCCTTGGGGTGTTCATCCACCGCAAAAGGCACCAGATCACGTTTGACCCTGACCTCGACCGGGACGATCTCGTTTTTGAAATATCCCGCCTCGATTGCCGCCGCAGCGCGGGTCTGGCTGGCGAGGGCAAAGGCGTCCATCTCTTCGCGCGAGATATCATACTCCTGCGCGACGTTTTCCGCCGTCACCCCCATATGGCCGGTGCCAAAGGGGCAGCTCAGCGCGCCCAGCATCATGTCGAGCGAGGTCACATCGCCCATCTTCTGGCCCCAACGGGTCGACGGCGTGATGAAGGGGCTGCGCGACATGCACTCGGCACCTCCGGTCAGGGCGAAATCCGCATCCTCCAGCATCAGCGCCTGAATGCTAGAGACGATGGCCTGCGCGCCCGAGCCACAGAGCCGGTTCACATTCATCGCCGGGGTGCTCTCCGGCACGCCCGCCTGCATCGCCGCCACCCGCGACAGATACATGTCGCGGGGTTCGGTGTTGATCACATGGCCATAGACCACCGAGCCGATCTGCCCGGGCTCCACCCCGGAGCGCTCCATCGCGGCCTTGGCGACCACGGTGCCAAGGTCGATGGGCGCCACGCCCGCCAGCGCGCCGCCAAAGGTGCCAATGGCCGTGCGTGCCCCATCCAGAATCACAATATCGGTCATGTTGCTCTCCTTATTTCCGTTGCCGCGACTATGCCGTGGCACTGCTCCGCTGTCGCCCGCAACGTCCCGTCATTGACAGCGCCGCGCTGCCGCGCCATCACTCCGTTATGACGGACACAACAGACGATATCCTGTCCCTCCTGCCCAGCCGCCTGAAAGAGGCGCGCCGGGCACAGGGATTGAGCCTTGAGGCGGTCGCCAATCTTTCCGGCGTCAGCCGCTCCATGGTGAGCCAGATAGAACGTGGCGAAAGCTCGCCCACCATTGCCACGCTGTGGAATCTCACCCGCGCCTTGCAGGTGGATTTTGCCGGTTTGCTGGATGCGCGCGCCGCCGAGGACCGTATTGATGTGCTGCGCGCACGCGAGGTTCCGGTGATCGACAACAAGAGCGCCAAATGCAGCATCGCCATCCTGTCGCCGCCCGAAGACGTTGGCGGGCATGAGGTTTACGACATCCGCTTTGCCCCGCAAGGCGCGCTGGTCAGCGCGCCGCATGGCGCGGGCACGGTGGAGCAGTTGACCGTATTGGACGGCAGCGTGGAGGTGACCTCCGGCGCGGCGCAAGACCGGCTCTTGCCGGGGGACACCGCACGATACCCGGCCGATGTGGCCCATGCGATCACCGCAACCGAAGGCGCAGCGCGGGTGTTTCTGATCGTGAAATCCGGCTGAATTGGGGGCGCAACGAGGGGCGCTGCCCCTCTGGCCCTGCGGGCCATTCACCCCGGGATATTTTCGGTTAGAAGAAAGAGGTGATATCCATAATAACGGATATTTTTCCGTGAAAGTGAATTTTCTGCTTTACGGATGCCGTTCTGCCGTGACAGACTTCGCAAAACAGCGGGAGTCTTGTCATGTCGAATGCATTCCTAGATCACATCAGCGAGGTCCTGACCCAGATCGAGGCGGATGGGCTTTATAAGCGCGAACGTCTGATCACCTCGCCGCAGGCGGGCGAGATCGAAGTCGCCGGGCGTCGGGTGATCAATCTCTGCGCCAATAATTATCTGGGTCTGGCGGATCACCCGGAGCTGATTGCCGCCGCCAAATCCGTGATGGACGAGAAGGGGTATGGCATGGCCTCCGTCCGTTTTATCTGCGGCACGCAGGATCTGCATCGCGCCCTGGAAAAGCGGCTCGCGCGGTTTCTGGGCAAAGAGGATTCGATCCTGTTTGCCGCCTGTTTTGACGCCAATGGCGGGCTGTTTGAGCCGCTGCTGAGCGCCGAGGATGCGGTCATTTCCGACAGTCTGAACCATGCGTCGATCATCGACGGCATCCGGCTGTGCAAGGCGCAGCGCTACCGCTATGCCAACAATGATATGGCCGATCTGGAGGCCCAGCTGAAGGCCGCCCGCGCGGCGGGGGCGCGCCATATCATGATCGCCACCGATGGGGTGTTTTCCATGGATGGCACCCTGGCCAATCTGCCGGCGATCCGCGAGATTGCCAGCCGGTATGAGGCCTTGGTGATGGTGGATGACTGCCATGCCACCGGGTTTATGGGACCACGCGGGGCGGGCACGCCGGATCATTTTGGCGTTGAGGTTGATATCCTCACCGGCACGCTCGGCAAGGCGCTGGGTGGGGCGCTTGGCGGCTATATTGCCGGGCCGCAGCCGGTGATAGACCTGCTGCGCCAGCGTGCCCGGCCCTATCTGTTTTCGAATGCGCTGCCGCCTTCTGTGGTTGCTGCCGGATTGGAGGCCATCCGGCTGGTCGAGGCGGGCGGGGAGCTGCGCGCGCAATTGTTTGAAAACGCCCGCTTCTGGCGCGCGGGGCTGAGCGATCTGGGCTTTGACCTGCTGCCGGGCGAGCACCCGATCATCCCGGTGATGCTGGGGGATGCAAAGCTTGCGCAGGCGATGGCGGCCAAGCTGTTTGACGAAGGCGTCTATGTGTCCGGCTTTTTCTTTCCCGTGGTGCCCAAGAGACAAGCGCGCATCCGCACCCAAATGAATGCGGCCCTGACCCGCGATGAGTTGACCCGGGCCCTTGGCGCGTTTGAGCGCGCGGGCAAAGCCTGCGGGGTGATCTGAGATGCTGCCCAACACGATGAAAGCGCTGGAGAAATCCAAACCCGAAGAGGGGCTCTGGATGGTGCAGGCCCCGGTGCCAGAGATCGGCCCGGACGAGGTGCTGATCAAGATCAACAAGACCGGCATCTGCGGCACCGATATCCACATCTGGAACTGGGATGACTGGGCCGCGCATACGGTGCCGGTGCCGATGATCACCGGCCATGAATTCGCCGGAGAGATTGTCGAACTCGGTCGCAATGTCACCGGGCTTTCGGTCGGGCAGCGCTGCTCTGGCGAGGGGCATCTGATCGGCACCGACAGTCGGCAATCGCGCGCGGGCAAGTTCCATCTGGACCCGGGCACCCGTGGCATCGGGGTCAATGAACTGGGGGCTTTTGCGCAGTATCTGCGTCTGCCTGCCTTCAATGTGGTGCCCCTGCCCGATGACATCCCGGACGAGATCGGCGCCATTCTCGACCCGCTTGGCAATGCGGTGCATACGGCGCTGAGCTTTGATTTGCTGGGAGAAGATGTCCTGATCACCGGCGCGGGCCCCATCGGCATCATGGCCGCTGCCGTCGCCCGCCACGCCGGAGCGCGCAACGTGGTGATCACCGATATCAACCCGGACCGTCTGGCGCTGGCGGAACATGTCGCCCGGGTGCGGGCCGTGAATGTCGCCAAGGAAGACCTGAACGACGTCAAACATGAACTCGGCCTGAAACAGGGCTTTGACGTCGGGCTGGAGATGTCCGGCAGCCAGGCCGCGCTCGATCAGATGGTCGAAGCGCTGGTGATGGGCGGCAAGATCGCGCTGCTTGGCATTCCGCCGGGCAAATCGCCGGTCGATTGGTCGCGTATCGTGTTCAAGGCGATCACCCTGAAAGGGGTCTATGGCCGCGAGATGTTCGAGACCTGGTACAAGATGATCGCCATGCTGCAAAACGGTCTGGATGTCAGCCGGGTAATCACCCACCGCTTTGCGGTTGCGGATTTTGCCGAGGGTTTCGCCGCGATGAAATCCGGCCAGAGCGGCAAAGTGGTCCTGGACTGGACCGACGCCTGAAGGCCCCCCTCAGCGCATGCGCGCGCCAAGGCCCGAGACCAGACCAGAGAAAAGAAGCGGGCTCTCCGATCATCGGGAGCCCGCCTTAGTGAAGGACAACGTGACGCATGGCCGGGCGCCAATGACGATGGGGAGACCGACTGCTAAGGGGATGCAGTTGGGCCATGGCGCCGGCCATGCAGTTCAAGATACAACCATTGCGAGTGAAATCGCAATGGATTTCTATCTCAAGAGACGCTAAGGCGCTTACAGGGCCTGCGCATCGGGCTGCAATCTCTGGCGGCCCTCAGGGGTCAGGCACCAGGCCTCCTCGCCCTCAAACACCACCGGAACCAGCGTCCGCCCGTAGCCTGCCCCGCAGTCAATATCGACGCGATTGCCATAGTGGACGGGGTGCTTCTCGGCGGTGTGGCCATGCACGATCAGCTTTGGGTGCACCGTGGCGTCATCCAGAAACCCCTGGCGGATCCAGATCAGGTCATCCTCCTGCTGCTCGGCCAGCGGCACCCCGGGCCGGATGCCCGCGTGCACAAACATCAGTGGGCCAACCTGATGCGACAGCGGCAGCGCGTCTATCCAGTCGAGATGCGCGCGGGGGACCGCCGCGCGGGCCTCGGCGTGGACGGCATATTTGCGGTCACGCGGGCCGCAGGCGACCCCGTAAGAGGCCAGCGTCTCGACCCCGCCGATCCGTTCGTTCAGGTAATAGAGCTCCACCGGCAGGAACGGATCCTCGCGGGGGAAATCCTCCATGAACCAGCTGAACATGCGGTCGTGGTTGCCCTTGAGGCAGGTCCAGTTGCGGCCCGTGGCCTGCCCCTCCATCAGGCGCTCGATCACGCCACGGCTGTCCGGGCCACGGTCCACGTAATCGCCGACAAAGACCACTTCGGCGTCCGGCCCGCCATCTGCGGCGACCAGCTCCAGCGCGCGCTCCAGCTGGGCGGTTTGTCCGTGAATGTCACCAATGGCGTAAATGGGCTGGGTCATTTCTCATCTTCTTTCGGTTTTTCGGCATGCAGAGCGCAGTATCCGGCTATGATGACAAACCAATAACGCCTTGCCCGAGCAACAGAACCAATCGGGGCACCAGAGGCAAGGCCAAATGCCCCGGCATCAGGGAAGGGAAACAAAATGAAGGGACTCGCATTCGGCTTCATGGCGCTGGCAGTCTGTCTGGGCATTCTGGGGATGCTCTGGGGGATCCACATGGCCGCATCCAAGGATCATACGCTGTCCATCGCCCATGCCCATCTCAACCTGATCGGCTGGGTCGGATTTTCGATCTTCGGGATTTATTACCACGTGGTCCCGACGGCGGCGCAGGGGCGGCTGCCGCGCCTGCATCTGGCGCTATCGATCCTGGCTGTGGGCAGCATCGTGCCGGGCATCGTGAGTGTCAAAAATGGTGGCAGCGATACGCTGGCCATTCTTGGCAGCCTCTTGACCGTCGGCAGTATGGTCCTGTTCCTGCTGACGGTGCTGCGCAGCCGGGCGCGCTGATCTGAATTGCGGGCCCGCTCAATCAGTGGGCCCGCAGGATTTGGGGTCAAAGACCTCAGGCGACGTCGAAAACCAGCGGCTTGATCTGGGTGAACAGACCGGTTTCGGCCAGCTTGGCGCGCGCCTCCGCCGGCACCGGCGCATCGACATAGAGCAGCGCGATCGCCTCGCCACCAGCTGCGGCACGGCCCAACGTAAAGTTGGCGATGTTCACGTCCATGCTGCCCATGGTCTGGCCCAGCGCACCAATGATGCCCGGCACGTCGTTGTTGGTGGTATAGAGCATATGCGCCCCCACCTCGGCGTCGATATTGATGCCCTTGATCTGGATGAACCGCGGCTTGCCATCCGAGAACACGGTGCCCGCCACCGAGCGCTCGCGCTTGGCGGTGACCACGGTCACCTTGATATAGCCGTCAAAGGTGCCGGATTTATCCTGATTGGTGGTGGAAATCTTGATGCCGCGTTCCTTGGCCACCACGGGTGCCGAGACCATGTTCACATCCGGGTTCACCTTTTTCATGATCCCGGCAACCACGGCGCAGTTCAGCGCCTCAAGGTTCATCTCGGACGCAACCCCGTCATAGAGCACGTTGATCGCCTGGATCGGCTCATCGGTCATCTGCCCGGCAAAGGCACCGAGATGTTCGGCAAGCTTGATCCAGGGGCCCATGACCTTGGCTTCTTCGGCGGTCACCGACGGCATGTTGAGCGCATTTTCCACCGCGCCGGTCAGCAGGTAGTTGGCCATCTGCTCGGCCACTTGCAGGGCCACGTTTTCCTGTGCCTCGGTGGTGGCAGCACCCAGGTGCGGTGTGCAGACCACATTGGGCAGGCCAAACAGCGCGTTCTCCTTGGCCGGCTCGACCGAGAAAACGTCAAAGGCCGCACCGGCGACATGGCCGGATTTCAACAGATCCGCCAGCGCCTCTTCATCGACCAGACCGCCACGCGCGCAGTTGATGATCCGCACGCCTTTCTTGGTCTTTTCCAGGTTCTCGCGGCTCAGGATGTTCTTGGTCTGCTCGGTCAGCGGAACATGCAGGGTGATGAAATCGGCGCGAGTCAGCAGCTCTTCCAGCTCGACCTTCTCAACACCCATCTTGTCGGCCTTTTCCTGCCCCAGGAAGGGATCATAGGCGACAACTTTCATTTTCAACCCACGGGCCCGGTCGCAGACGATACCACCGATGTTGCCCGCGCCGATCACGCCCAGCGTCTTGCCGGTCAGCTCGACCCCCATGAATTTGGATTTCTCCCATTTCCCGGCATGGGTCGAGGCGGAGGCCTCGGGCAGCTGGCGCGCGACCGCGAACATCATGGCGATCGCATGTTCGGCAGTGGTGATCATGTTGCCAAAGGGCGTGTTCATCACGATCACACCTTTTTTCGACGCCGCGTCCTTGTCCACGTTGTCGGTGCCGATCCCGGCACGGCCGATGACCTTGAGGTTGGTCGCGGCCTCAAGGATCGTCGGTGTCACCTTGGTGGCGGAGCGAATGGCAAGGCCGTCATATTGACCGATGATCTCGGCCAGTTTCTCTTTGTCCTTGCCCACGTCGGGCAGGAAATCAACGTCGATGCCGCGATCGCGAAAGATCTGAACGGCGGTTTCCGAGAGCTTGTCGGAGACGAGTACTTTGGGAGCCATGAGATAAGGTCCTTATCTGCGGGGGCCGCTGGGCGGCCTGAATTTACAACAAGAGGGGAGAGCGCAGCCCGGCGGTCTCTGCCGGGCCGTCTTGTGTCATCAGCCTTGTGCGGCGATCTCGGCCTCAAAGGCATGGGCCAGCCACGGCAGAAGCGCCTCGATATCGGCGGTTTCCACCGTTGCACCACACCAGATCCTGAGACCGGCAGGCGCATCGCGATAGGCGCCGATGTCATAGGCGATATCTTCGGCCTCAAGCCGTTTCGCCACCGCCTTGGCAAAGCTCGCACCGTCCTTGATGCGGGCGTCGGTGAACTTCAGGCAGACAGAGGTATTGGACCGCGTCGCCGCATCCACCGCCAGATTGTCGATCCAGTCATTGGCCGTGGTAAAGGCGTGGATCGCCTCCGCATTGGCATCGGCCCGGGCAATCAGCCCCTCAAGTCCACCAACAGAACGCGCCCAATCCAGCGCAAACAGGTAGTCCTCAACCGCCAGCATCGAGGGCGTGTTGATCGTCGCACCGGTAAAGATCCCGTCGATCAGCTTGCCGCCCTTGGTCAGGCGGAAGATCTTCGGCAGCGGCCATGCGGGGGTGTAGCTTTCCAGCCGCTCTACCGCGCGGGGGCCGAGCACGATGACGCCATGCGCCGCCTCGCCGCCCAGCACTTTCTGCCAGGAGAAGGTCGTCACATCAAGCTTGTCCCAGGGCAGCTCCTGCGCGAATGCGGCAGAGGTCGCATCACAAATGGTCAGCCCCTCGCGGTCATCCGCGATCCAGTCGCCATTGGGCACCCGCACGCCAGAGGTGGTGCCGTTCCAGGTGAACACCACGTCGTTGTTGGTATCCACCGTGGCCAGATCGACAATCTCGCCATAGTCAGCGGTCTTCACCTCGGCGTCCAGCTTGAGCTGTTTGACAACATCGGTCACCCAGCCTGCGCCAAAGCTTTCCCATGCGAGCATCTCAACCTTGCGGGCGCCAAGAAGGTTCCACATCGCCATTTCAACCGCGCCGGTATCCGAGGCGGGCACAATGCCGATCTTGTAGTCTGCGGGGATGCCCAGAACTTCGCGTGTGCCTTCGATGGCGGCAAGCAGCTTGGCTTTGCCGACGGCAGCGCGGTGGCTGCGACCCAGAGGCGCATCCGCGAGTTTGGACAGATCATATGTAGGGGGTTTGGCACAGGGGCCGGAGGAAAAACGCGGATTACCCGGCCGCGTTGCCGGTTGTTCAATAGCCATTGCTGCTACCCTTCCAGATAAGCGCCCTTCGTTAGGGAAGGGTGTCCTGCCGCCAGTGCTATGCGGCGGCGCAGCGCCGCGCAACAGGAAAAATCGCCCAATTGCGGCGTTCTGGAAAATAACGCGACACATTTCGTCGCGGATCGGAAACTTTCGCCGCCTGCGGGTTCGGCGCTGGCGCCCCCGGCAAGGCCCCGCTAAGACATGCAGAGCCGCATGAACCGGAGATCCCAGATGTATGTCGCGACGATTCTTGTGAACCCTGCTCAGCCGACGCTGGAGCCCAGCCTTGTTGACTCGCTCAGGAACGCCTGGGGCGGCGGCGAGACCAAATGGCTGAACCCCGGCGTTGCTGCCGAATTCCCCCTGCCCCGGCGCCCCGACAACCAGTGGCAGGTCTGGGCCGACCTGCAAGCCATCGGGGTCGATCTGGTGCTGCAACCCGCTGACGGGCGGCGCAAGAAGATGCTGCTGGCGGATATGGACAGCACCATGATCCAGCAGGAATGCATCGACGAGCTGGCCGAGGAGGCCGGTGTCGGCGCGCACGTCAAGGATATCACCGCCCGCGCCATGAATGGCGAGCTGGATTTTGACGGCGCGCTGACCGAGCGTGTCGGCCTGCTGAAAGACCTGCCCGAGGGCGTCATCGCTCAGGTGCTCGACACGCGCATCACCTATATGCCCGGCGGCAAGACCCTGCTGGCAACGATGAAGGCCAATGGCGCCTATGCGGCACTGGTTTCGGGCGGCTTCACCGCCTTTACATCCCGGGTCGCGGCGGAGCTGGGCTTCGACGAGAACCGCGCCAACACGCTGATCACCGCCGAGGGCAAGCTGACCGGCACGGTTGGCCAGCCCATCCTGGGCCGCGAAGCCAAGGTGAAGGCGCTGGAGGAGATCACCGCCCGGCTTGGTCTTTCAGAGGCGGATGTGATCGCGGTCGGCGACGGGGCCAATGACCTCGGGATGCTGAAACGGGCGGGCGCGGGCGTGGCGCTGCATGCCAAACCCTCGGTCGCGGCGGAATGCGAGATCCGCATCAACCACGGCGACCTCACGGCGCTGCTTTATGTGCAGGGCTACGCCCACAGCGACTTCAAAGGATAGCCTGCAGATGTTCGAGGTCGGGTTTGAAACGCTGCTGCTGTTGGTGGGGGCGGGCTTTGCCGCTGGTTTTATTGATGCGGTGGCGGGCGGCGGTGGGCTGATCACCGTGCCGATGCTGCTGATCGCCGGCGCCAACCCTGTGACGGCCCTGGCCACCAACAAGATCCAGGGGCTGTTTGGGGCGGCCACCGCGGCAATCACCTATGCCCGCGGCGGTCATGTGGATTTCCGCAGCCAGTGGAAATCCGCCGTCATCGCGTTTTTTGCCTCCATCGGCGGCGCGCTTCTGGTCTCGGTGCTGCCGGTGGAGCTGATCCGCTACGCGCTGCCGGTGCTTTTGATCGGGATTGCGCTGTTCTTTGCCACCAAGAAGGGGCTCGATGACACCGATCGTGCCCGCCGCCTGACGCCCGCGCTGTTTGCCGCCAGCATGGTGCCGCTCTGTGCCGCCTATGACGGGCTTTTGGGGCCGGGAGCGGGCAGTTTCTACATGCTCGCCTTTGTCGGCCTTGCGGGCTATGGCATTCTCAAGGCCACCGCCCATACCAAACTGTTGAATTTCGCCTCCAACGCTGGCGCGCTGGCCGCCTTTGCGGTGGTGGCAACACCCTGGTGGTTCACCGGGCTCGCCATGGGCTGCGCCCAGATCGCAGGCGCTCGGGTGGGCGCCGGGCTGGCGCAGAAACAGGGCGCGCGGGTGATCAAGCCGCTCTTGGTGCTGACCTCACTCACCCTGGCGCTGAAGCTGATCTGGGATTTGCTGTAACCGCTCACGGCATTTTCAGGGAAAAGACGGCAGAAACCCGCCAAAGCGGCCATTTGCGCATGGCCCTTGTGTCGCGAATATGTTTTTGTCAAGGATCATAAGGCACGGGCAAAGACGATGTGCAAAACATCGCAAAGAGCCCTCGGACAATTGAGGACACGAAGTCTTGGAGGCGGGACGCATGGCATTGAAACTCCGTCGCTTGGCAGGCGCGCTTATGCTGGTTGGCATGGCCACAGCCGCAAGCGCACAGCAAGCAACAACAGAAAACCGCGTCGGCGCGCATGTGGATTGGAGCGTTTTTGAGGAAACCTCTCCGCGTGAATGCATCGGCGTCTCCCGCCCGAAGGAAACGGTCAACACCCGCGACGGCCGGGTGGTCGCCGTGCGCCGCAGCGAAATCCGCCTGTTCGTGTTCTACCGCCCGGACAATGGCAACAAGGGTCAGGTGACCTTTACCGGCGGCTATCCCTTCGCGCCCGGCTCCACCGTCAATATGAAAATTGGCGATTCGGAGTTTGAGCTCTTTACCGAAGGCGAATGGGCCTGGCCGGCAACGCCCACCGATGACGCCAAGATCATCACCGCGATGAAACGGGGCACCGATGCGGTGCTGACCGCCCGGTCCTCGCGCGGGACGCAAACCCAGGACAGCTTCTCCCTGCTGGGCTTTACCGCCGCCATCGAGGATGCAGAAAAGCGCTGCGCTGGCTGAACTTGGCCGAAGGTGCGGGATTTTCAACGGCGGGGTCGCAGGGCGCCGCCGTTTTTCTATGCGAGGCTCTGCCTCGCGCTCCGGGATATTTTCGGTTAGAAGAAGGGGGAAGGCGGCGCCTTGAACGGCCCAGCGCATAGCGGGGTTGAGCGAGATTCCTTTTGATCTCGGGGGGAAACCCTATATAGAGCCGCATCCAACCTAGATCCGTTCCCAGCCAGAGAGTTTGTCTCATGACCGCCTCCGCGCCGATTACCCAAGATGTTCTGACGCTGCCCCGCAAACTGCCAGAGGGCGGCAAGATCAACCTTGTCGGCCTGACCCGCGCGCAGATGCACGACGTGCTGATTGAAAACGGCACGCCGCCGAAGCAGGCCAAGATGCGGGTGGGGCAGATCTGGCAGTGGATCTATCAATGGGGTGTGCGCGATTTTGCGTCGATGACCAACCTCGCCAAGGCCTATCGCGCCCAGTTGGAAGAGCTGTTTGAAATCACCATCCCCGAGGTGGTGAGCCGTCAGGTCTCCAGCGACGGCACCCGCAAGTATCTGGTGCGCATCGCCGGTGGCCACGAGGTCGAGGTGGTCTATATCCCCGAAGAGGATCGCGGCACCCTGTGTATTTCCTCGCAGGTGGGCTGCACGCTGACCTGCACCTTCTGCCACACCGGCACGCAAAAGCTGGTGCGCAACCTGACTCCGGCGGAGATCATCGGCCAGGTGATGATGGCGCGCGACGATCTGGAGGAATGGCCCACCCCCGGCGCGCCGAAGGATGAAACCCGCCTGCTCTCGAACATCGTTCTGATGGGCATGGGCGAACCGCTTTATAATTTCGACAACGTGCGGGATGCGATGAAGATCGCCATGGACCCGGAAGGGATCTCCCTGTCGCGCCGCCGCATTACCCTCTCGACCTCTGGCGTGGTGCCGGAAATCGCGCGCACCGCCGAAGAGATCGGCTGCCTGCTGGCGATTTCCTTTCACGCCACCACCGACGAGACCCGCGATGTGCTGGTGCCGATCAACAAGCGCTGGAAAATCGACACGCTTCTGCAAGCGCTGGCCGACTACCCGAAGGTGTCGAATTCCGAACGGATCACCTTTGAATATGTGATGCTGGACGGGGTGAATGACAGCGATGAGGACGCGCACCGCCTGCTGGATTACATCAAGCGCTACAAGATTCCGGCCAAGATCAACCTGATCCCCTTTAACGAATGGCCCGGCGCGCCCTACAAGCGCTCGTCAAACAACCGCATTCACGCCTTTGCCAATATCATCTACCAGGCAGGCTATGCCTCGCCCATCCGCAAGCCCCGCGGCGAAGATATCATGGCGGCCTGCGGCCAGCTGAAATCGGCCACCGAGCGCGCGCGCAAAAGCCGCAAGCAGATCGAAGCCGAGGCCGGCGTCAGCAAGTAGGCAGCGCCAGAACTGACCACCAATGCAGCGTATCCGGTGATAGGACATCATCTACGCGCCGTGGCGTGCGGTGTCGTGCATATATCATTCGGTGCTGTCCTCGAACAACGCGCCCGGTGACACGTGGTGGCTGCGAGGTCTGCCTTCGCGCCATCACATTTTCACATTTCCGCAAAATTCCTGCCCCAACTCGCCGACAGTCTCTGACCTGGAAACAATGATCCGCAAGGGATCACCGACAAACAACGAGGCAGAGACCCATGGGACAGCAGATGACGACGATGGACGAAGGGATTTTGACGCTGCTGCGCGAGGAGCGGCTCAAGGCTCTGAGCGCAAGGGAATGGCAGTTTCGGCTGCGCGGCTACGGCTTTGGCATCCGCGATGAAGCCGGAACGCAGATCCTGACCCGGCTGCCCCGCGGCGAAGCCCTTGGTGCGCTGCCCGCGGATATGGCGTGAGCCGAGTTTAGGAAGCGCAGCTTCGCCCCAACAAACCCCAATATCTGAAAGATATTTCCGCCCGTTCCGCGCGGGTCGGACGCGTCAGCGTCCGAAACACCTCATTTAACATAGGAAAGAACACTCAGCGGTCGCGCCCGGGCAGGTTCTGCCGCGCGGGGGCGGGATTCCAGCTGTCGATCACCTTGATCGCCTCATCGGCGCTTTCGACAAATTTGAACAGCTCAAGATCCTGATCCGAGATGGTGCCCGCATCCGCCAGCGCGTCCCAATTGATGATCTTCTCCCAGAAGGACCGACCAAACAGCAGGAAGGGCACTGGCTCCATCCGGCCGGTCTGGATCAGTGTCAGCGCCTCGAACATCTCGTCCAGGGTGCCAAAACCGCCGGGAAAGACACAGATCGCCTCGGCGCGCATCAGGAAGTGCATCTTGCGGATCGCAAAATAGTGGAAGTTGAAGCAAAGCTCCGGCGTGACATATTCATTCGGGGCCTGCTCATGCGGCAGCACGATATTGAGCCCGACCGAGACGCCTTCGGCCTCCACCGCACCGCGGTTGCCCGCTTCCATCACACCGGGACCGCCGCCGGTCACCACCACGTGACGCCGCCCGCCCGTGGCCTTGGATTTCTCCGTCATCTGGCGATCAAATTCGCGGGCCTCGTCGTAGAAATGGCTCAGATCCGCAAGCGTCTGGGTGCGCGCCTTGTCCTTGTCGGCGGGTGCCGGAATACGCGCGCCGCCAAACATCACCACGGTGCTCTCGACGCCGGCCTCATCCAGCATCAGCTGCGGTTTCAGCAGCTCCAGCTGCAAGCGCACCGGACGCAGCTCCTCGCGACAGAGGAAGCCATCATCCGCAAAGGCAAGCTGATAGACCGGCGATTGGGTCTGTGGTGTTACCGGGATATGCTCCACCCGGCTACGGTCAACGCGCGCGTCGGGAAAACGGCTGTGGCGGTCGTCACTCATATCAATTCTTGCCTGTCTACTGTCTCAAAGGTCAGCTCCCCTCATACATTGCTTCCCAGGACGGAGCCAGCGCTGATCCCGATGCGCCCTTGCCTCTCGTCAGGAAACCCCTAGGCTATGCTGCAACTGCAAACACACGATGGACACACAAGGCGAAACGATGGACTGGAAGCCCCTGATCTCCGGCGCGCATAGCCGGATCTCCCCCTATGTGGTGCAAACCCCTGTGCTGGATGTGCAAAGCTTCGGCCTCGGTTGTCCGGTGGCGCTGAAGCTGGAGCAGATGCAGCACGCGGGCAGTTTCAAGGCCCGTGGCGCCTTCAACACCCTGCTCTCGGAACCCGTGCCCGAGGCCGGAGTGGTGGCCGCATCCGGGGGCAATCACGGGGCCGCCGTGGCCTTCGCCGCCCGTGCCCTGGGCTATCCTGCGAAAATCTTCGTGCCCGAGATCGCCGGCGACACCAAGATCAACCTCATTCGCACCACCGGAGCCGATCTGGAGGTGGTGCACGGCGCCTACGCCAATGCGCTGGAGGCGGCGCAGTCCTGGGAACGCCAGAGCGGCGCCATGCAGATCCATGCCTATGACGCCCCCGCAACCGTGGCCGGACAGGGCACCCTCTTTGCCGAATGGGAACAACAGGGGCTGGAGGCCGACACGGTACTGATCGCGGTTGGCGGCGGCGGGCTGATCAGCGGCGCGCTTGGCTGGTTCCAGGGCCGCCGAAAGGTGGTCGCGGTGGAGCCCGCGACCTCCTGTGCGCTCAAATCCGCCTTGCTGGCGAATGCCCCGGTCGACGTTGAGGTCAGCGGCATCGCCGCCAACGCGCTTGGCGCCAAACGGATCGGCAATATCTGCTTTGAGCTCGCACAAGACCAGCGCACCCCCAGCGTGGTGGTTCCCGATGCCGCCATCGAGGCGGCCCAGCACGCGCTCTGGCGTGACCATCGGCTGTTGGTGGAACCGGCTGGCGCCACCGCGCTGGCCGCCCTGATGTGCGGCGCTTACCTGCCCGAACGCGGCGAGAAGGTCGCGGTGCTGCTCTGTGGTGGCAATATCGCCCCGGACCCGCTCAGCGATCCCGCCACGCAGCTGGAGGCCGCCTTCGCCTGATCACGCCCCTCTTGCGATATCGGCGCCCGCACCCTATCGAACAGGGATGAATGAAACCGCAGCCGATAAGATCTTTCACGCCGTAATGGAGCGGATCGTCACCGGCGATCTGCCGCCCGGCGAAAAGCTGCGCCAGGATTATATCGCTCGCGACTACGACACCTCTCATGTGCCGGTGCGCGAGGCCTTTTTGCGGCTGGAGGCCAAAGGGCTCGCGAAGTCCATTCCGCACAAGGGCATGCGCGTCACATCGCTGGAGCCGACCGAAATCCGTGAGGTGATCGAGATGCGGGTGGCGCTGGAGGTGCTGGCCCTGACCCACGCCCTGCCGCACCATGATGCGGATAGCCTCGCCACGCTGGAGGCTGCGCGCCTGGCCTGTGACGGCGCTGCGGATATCCTCGCCTGGAATCGTGGCAACCAGCAGTTTCATCGCGCCTTGCTGGCGCCCTGCGCCATGCCGCGCCTGCTGGCCACCATCGAGGATCTGCACATCACCGCCGCGCGCCACCTCTTTGCCTATTGGCGCGACCGCTGGGTGCCCCGGCCCGATGCCGATCATGCCGCGCTGCTGGATGCGGTCCGCGCGCAGGACACCACAGGCGCCTGCGATCTGTTGCGACGCCACCTGCGCCGGGTCGCCTGACCCCCACCCGCCGGGCGCGCACCGATCACGCCGTATCGCCGATGCAGGAGGCCGCGTTCGGGGCATGACCTGCCCGGAGTTTGTCGCTATAAGCGCCCGAATCCAACCTGAAACCGGAGCCCAAACATGTCCAACGCGCAGCTTGAAACCGCAATCGAGGCCGCCTGGGAGGCCCGTGACACCATCACCTCCGCCACCACAGGCGAAACCCGCGACGCCATCGAGGACACGCTGAACGCCCTCGACAGCGGCACGCTGCGGGTTGCCGAAAAACAGGAAAACGGCGACTGGCACGTGAACCAATGGGCCAAAAAGGCGGTTCTGCTCGGTTTTCGCATCAAGGACATGGAACAGCACGACGGCGGCCCGCAGGGGGCCGGCTGGTGGGACAAGGTCGACAGCAAGTTCAAAGGCTGGGGCGACAACCAGTGGAAGGCCGCGGGCTTTCGGGCCGTGCCGAACTGCGTCGTGCGCAAATCCGCCTTCATCGCACCCGGCGTGGTCTTGATGCCCTCCTTCGTGAACCTCGGCGCCTATGTGGACGAGGGAACCATGGTTGACACCTGGGCCACCGTCGGCTCCTGCGCCCAGATCGGCAAGGGCGTGCACCTCTCCGGCGGCGTCGGGATCGGCGGCGTTCTTGAACCGATGCAGGCTGGCCCGACCATCATCGAGGACAACTGCTTTATCGGTGCCCGCTCAGAGGTGGTCGAAGGCTGCATCGTGCGCGAAGGCTCGGTTCTGGGCATGGGCGTGTTCATCGGCAAATCGACCAAGATCGTGGATCGTGAAACCGGCGAAGTGATGTATGGCGAAGTGCCGCCCTATTCCGTGGTTGTGGCAGGCTCCATGCCCTCAAAGAATGGCATCAACCTCTACTGCGCCGTGATCGTGAAACGGGTGGACGCCCAAACGCGCTCCAAAACCGGCATCAACGAACTGCTGCGCGATTGATACGCTCCGGCAGCGCGCCCCTGACGGGGCGCGCCTTGGGGCGCTGCCCGCGATCTGCTATCCCGCAAACACTGCTCTAGGGATCATTTCACAGATCCCGCGAATGGGCCGCTCTCATAGGCTCAGGCCCCCGCCCATTGGGATTTCGCGCGCTGCGGGGCAAATTGGTTTGACCTCCCCCGTCCCAGCCGTCTAAGGCAGGCGCATGACACAGAAGAAACCCTCTCGTCAGCAGGTCTATACGCTGCTGGTTCAAATCGGTCGCAAAGACGGCGACGGCCTGCCCGACGGTGCGACCGGCGCGGCGCTGATGATCTATGCCTCCGGCGTGGACGAGGCCGAAGCGGTGCGCGAAACCGTGGCGATCCTGAAACAGGCGGACACCGCGCCGCTGGATGTCACCGGCTATGGCACCCTGGCCGAGCGCGAGGACGAAGGCCATGAGATCGGCGAAGAGGAACGCAGCCTGATGCAGCGTGCCCTGGACGAAAACGCGGTGATCGTGGCCCAGATGACGCCTTTCTTCGGCGATGAGCTGAGCGCCTCAGACGACGACAGCGGCGTCCTGCACTAACATCAGTAGCGGCTGCCGAACCACTTGCGATACAGGGTTTCATAGCTGCCGTCTTCGCGCATCTCCAGCAGGATGCGGTTGACCGGCTCCACCAGCTTTGACCCCTGCGGCAGGATGATTCCGTAATTCTCCGTCAGGAAGGTCCGCCCCATCACCTGGCCGATCCCGGCCCCGGTTGTCTTGACATAGTGGTTCAGAACCGGCGCATCAAAAACCACGATCCGGGTCCGGCCGGTTTCAAAATCGGTCAGCATCGTGCCCAGATCGGGAAAGGCGGCATATTCGATCTCGCGCCGGTCCAGGAAACCGGCGGCGGTAGAGCCCTGAATGGTGCCCACGTCCTTGCCGTATAGATCATTGATCGAGTTCACCGAGCCGTTGATCGCCTCCACCGTCATCGCTGCGGTGATCTTGGCAACAAAGATCGACACCACGAACAGCGAGGACAGCACCAGCGTCACCCCAAAGACCCGCCCCATGATGCTGCGCGGCACCCGCTCCTCGAACCCGCCGTTCACCACCAGATTGAGCGCCCACCAAAAGGACGGAAACCAGGCTTCGCGCAGGGGGCGGTCAAAATAGGGCTGGGCCCGGCGTTCAAAAACCCACATCAACATGCCGCCGCCCAGCAGCAGCACAAAGGCGATACCGATCGCCACAAGCAGATCCCAGGACAGCAGCGCCGCCAGCAGGCTCGGCTCCGAGACATCTTCGGCCCGCAGCATGATCTGCAAACCGCTCTCAAAAATCGGCTGGCTGAAATCCATCGCCGCCTCGCGCTCTGCGGTGATCGAGATATTGGCCGCCGCCATATCCGCCGTGCCCGCTTCCACATGCTCCAGCATCTGGGCAAAGCTCTCGACCCGGTTGATGCGCATGTCCCAGCCAAGCCGCTTGGCCACCTCCCGCATCAGGTCGATGCTGAAGCCGGTGTCATAGCCGCCCACCGACATCGAAAACGGCGGGCGGGTCACAGTGTCGACGACAATCTGCTGCTCCGCGCGCAGCGGCAGGGCGGAGAGGCTCACGAGGAGGAAAAACAGGCTGAGGCAAAAGGAACGCAGGGTCATTTCCGAGGTCTCATTGGCGGTAATTCGCTCTGCCTTAGAGGGGAAACCCCTTGTTTATCAAGTCCCAACACGCTCAGGCCAGACGTTGACCCGCAAGAACGATGGCATCATGGGCGCGCAGCACAGGATAGCAGGGCTCTGCGTGTTCCGGCAGGTCATTGCGGTCGATCCCGGCGGCGATGCTCGCTGCCAGCGCAGATCGGTCCCGCCGAAGCCGTCCGAGGAACAGGCTCGCCACGCCGAGACCCGCCGCCAGCGGCACCTCGTGGCCGGGCAGGATCACCTGACCATAGCGGATCAGCGGCCCGCCCGGGTGGTCGCGCTCGGCAACCCGGCTGCCGGTCAGCATCGCCGTCGGAGCCAGCACCGCCTCGCGGCCGAACTGGTATTCCACCTCGGATCCGGTCAGCGCGATTCGCTGATAGGGCGCGAGAATCAGATCCTGCGTCAGGCCCAGATAGGGCGCCCGCAACCGCACCGGCGCAAAGCTGCCCCGCGCCGGCAGCTCGCGTCGCAACACATGCAGCACCGGCACCAGGGCACCGCTGGCACAGCGCAGCAGATCCCCCCGCCGCAGCGCCGAGAGCGGGCGTGGCCCCTGATCCGTCAGCATTGGCGTATCCAGCGCCAGCCCCGGCGCCGGCCCCACCGGCTCGCAGCGCGCCGAGAGGGCGAGATATTCCACACTTGTGGCGATAAAGCTCTGCGGCGCCTGGGTCAGAAGCGCCTGAAGATCGACCAGCCGCCAGGGGCGCGGGGCTGTGATTTCGGTGATGCAGGCGCGATCCCCGTCCAGCCGTTCCACCGCCAGGCGCCCCTGAAACGCCGGCGCATCCCAACTCAGGGTCAGCCGCAGTTTATCGGCCCGCCCGGCCGCTGGCAGGGTGACCGCCAGCCGTTGCACATCCCCGCCATATTGCGCCAGCTCCAGCTCGATGCCACCCTCGGGCGTTGCGGTCAGGACAAAGCGGATCGGCCAATCGCCGGACTGGTCAAAGCGGATCAGGGTTTCCGGCTGGCCCGCATCCGGCAAACGCGCCTCCAGCACCAGGGAGCCCCGCGCCAGCAGTGCATTTTCTTCGCGCAGCAACAGGCAGCTGTGCTCGCCCTCCGGCGTCAGCCCGGCAGGATCGAAATACCGACCATCGCAATCCCACAGCCCCAGCCAGCTCATCGCCGCGCCCTGCTGTGTTGCCTCTTGCCTGCCATCCTGCACCTCGCCGCGCGTCGTCATGTCTGGCCCCGGGCGGCACGTTGATCGGCCTTTTGTGCCCGGGGCGTCCCTCAGTTTCAGTCCCGAAGTTCCCGGTCGGGGAGCTGCGCGGCGCAAGACGTTGAAACATCTGCCATATCCCACCGGGAGCCTATGGCTCGACAGGAAATGAAATCTGGTTTTGCTAGTCCTGCTCGTCGCATATGCGGGCGATCTTGGCGCCGCCCCGGTCCCATGCTTCGGTCTGTTATAGGGGCATGTTAGCACGGCGCGTGGCCCCTGTCAGGACCACAATCACCGCCGCTCCCCTCGCCCCGGTATTTCCGCCACAGCACGGCTGCCAATTGCACCCACCCCGCAAACCGCGCTAGGTCAGGGCAGAGCAATACAGGAGCCCGCCGATGACCGCCACCGATCCCGTCCAGCTGACCGCCGATCTGATCCGCTGCCCCTCGGTCACGCCCGAGGAGGGCGGCGCGCTGGTTCTGCTGGAGGGGCTGCTGAGCGCGGCGGGCTTTCACTGCACGCGGGTGGATCGCGGCGGGGTGAGCAACCTCTTTGCGCGCTGGGGCGACAAGGGCCATGCCCGCAGCTTTGGCTTTAACGGCCATACCGACGTGGTGCCCATCGGCGATGCCACCGCCTGGACGCATGATCCCTTCGGCGCTGAGGTGGTGGATGGGGTGATGTATGGTCGCGGCGCCACCGATATGAAATCCGGCGTCGCCGCCTTTGTCGCCGCCGCCATTGATTTCACCCGCAACACGCCGCCGGATGGCGCGATCGTCCTGACCATCACCGGCGACGAGGAAGGCCCCGCCGAGGACGGCACCACCGCGCTGCTGGACTATATGGAGCGCGAAGGCGAGGCCATGTCTGTCTGCCTGGTGGGCGAGCCCACCTGCCCCAACCATATGGGCGAGATGATCAAGATCGGGCGGCGCGGCTCCATGACCGCCTGGTTCACGGTGACCGGCGTGCAGGGGCATTCCGCCTATCCGCATCGCGCCAATAACCCGCTCAACGGCATGGCGCGGCTGATGGACCGGCTTGCCAGCCACCAGCTGGACGAGGGCTCCGAGCATTTCGACGCCTCGACGCTGGCGATTGTCACCATCGACACCGGCAACCCGGCGACCAATGTGATCCCGGCGCAGGCGCGGGCAGCGGTCAATATCCGATTCAACGATCTGCACTCCGGCGCGGCGCTCAGCGACTGGCTCCGGGGCGAGGCAGATAAGGTCGCGCAGGAGTTCGGCCTCAGGATCGACACGCAGGTGAAAATCTCCGGCGAGAGCTTCATCACCCCGCCCGGGGCGCTCTCGGCGCTGGTGGCGCAGGCGGTGCAGGTCGAAACCAACCAGCAGCCCGAGCTTTCGACCACCGGCGGCACCTCGGATGCGCGCTTTGTGAAATCCCATTGCCCGGTGGTCGAGTTCGGCCTGGTCGGCAAGACCATGCATCAGGTCGATGAATGCGTCGAGGTGGCGCAGATCCACCAGCTGAAATCCATCTATACCCGCATCCTCACGGATTATTTCGCATGAGCGCGCTGCGGATTGACGTCACCGATGATCTCGACAGCTGCCTGAAGCTGCGCTTTGAGGTTTTTGTCGAGGAACAGGGCGTGCCGGTGGAAGAGGAGCGCGACGCGCTGGATGACACCGCGACTCATCTGATCGCCACGCAGGACGGCGTGCCGATGGGCACCGCGCGTGTGGTGTTTCAAGGTGACACCGCCAAGATCGGCCGCGTCTGTGTGCTGAAATCCACCCGCGGAACGGGCCTGGGCGCCAAGCTGATCGAGGCCTGCGTCGCCGAGGCCGCGCGGCATGAGGGCGTCACCAGGGCCAAGCTCGGCGCGCAGACCCATGCGCTGGGGTTTTACGAAAAACTCGGCTTCACCGCCTATGGCCCGATCTATCTCGATGCCGGGATCGAGCACCGCGATATGGCCAAATCGCTGGGCTAAGCCGTTGCGCTATCAGGAGCTTACGCCAGATCTATGCGCGCGCTGCCCTCGCAACGCCCATAAAAAGTGGCAATACCCCTGCCCCATTGTTTCGTGCGCGAAACATTAGGTCAGCACAGCTGACCTAATGCCACGCCCCACGACCGGCGCGCTCCCGCGCGTCTGCTTTGCATCACAGATACAAATCATTCCCTTGGGCCCAGCAGCGCACCT
>NZ_JAATOX010000182.1 GCF_011806385.1 Phaeobacter sp. HF9A
CCAGATAGGCGCTGTCTTCTTCGATGCCGAGGAAGCGACCCGATCCCCAGGTGTTCAGCCAGCCAAGCCCGATGAAGTGGAAGCCCGGTACATCCGTGACGCCGCGATTGAATTTCGGCTTGCCCCGCTCATCAAAGACATCGACCTCGATCCAGTCATAGTCGGGGCGGAACCCGATCGCCCAGAGCACCGAAGTGATCCCGGCCTCCTTCAGATCCAGTTCCGTGCGCTCGCGCGACGGCTCCCAAACCTTGACGAAGGGCGGTTCTTCGGGCGCAATGATGCCATTTCGGGCGATATAGGCGTCGATCTGGTCGCGGATGCCGACATAGCTGCGATCCGCATCATCGAGGTTCTTGGTCAGATCCGGCAGGAATTCCAGCTTGTGACCCGCCATATTCGCCAGCGAGCCATACAGCTCCACCCCGTGATCCACATGCCATTTGCGCAGGTCGATCTCCTTGCCGCCGTCGCGGCCCGACATGTAGTGGTTGGTCTGTGTCAGCGCCTTGAGCGGATCAGGATGGGTGTCGATAGTGATATCGTAATGGCCCGCGTCATAGAGCCAATCGGTGGCGTCGCGACCGCGATATTTGCGCGGGCTGCGCGGCGCGGGGCCAACCGCCAGATGCACACCGCGTCCGGCGCGCACGAAATCCTCCATGATCTGCACGCCGGATTGGCCGGTGCCGACGATCAGCACATCGCCTTCGGGCAGTTGCGAGGGGTTGCGGTAATCCACCGAATGCATCTGCACGATGGTCGGATCCAGCGCCTGTGCATAGCCAGGCTCGATCGGCTTGTCGTAGCCGCCCGTGGCGATCACAACCTGATCGCAGCTCCAGGTGCCGATGCTGGTTTCCACCACATAGCCGCCCTGCGGATGATGGGCGATGCGTGTGACGTCGACATGCTCATAGATGTTCGGCTCAAAGGTCGCAGCAAAGGCGTCGAGATAGTCGGTGATCTCGTCGCGCAGCATAAAACCATCGGGATCCGTGCCGCCGAATTCCCTGTCATAGTGAAACCCGGGAAGGCGGCACTGCCAGTTCGGCGTCACCAGGCAGAAGCTGTCCCAGCGGTTGACGCGCCAGGAATGGAATTTCTCGTGGCGTTCAAAGACAACGCTTTCGATGCCTTTTGTCTTCAGCTGACAGGCCACCGACAATCCGGCCTGACCACCGCCCACGATGGCGACGGGAATATGCGGAATAGGCGTATCTTTCATGATCTCGGTCCTTTTCATGTGATCGACAGGCAGGTGACTTGCGCGTCTGTCTGGCCCTCAAAATCGGCAACCCGCTGTTCGATCCTGTCGAGTTGATCCATCGCCGACGAACAGGCGAAACCGTATTTGCGTCTCACCCGACCCGATGCGCGCTCCATCGCGATGCGGGCACGTTGCAGGAATTCGGGCATGGGGTAGCTTTGTCCCGGCGTGAACAGCTCGGTGATCACGCTGGACGGGGAATAGCAGCGCTCCTCGCTGCCATCGGGCCAACGCAGGGTCCAGTGCATCTCAGGCATAGGCGGGCTCCTTTTTGGAAAGCGACAGATAGGGGGTCTGGGCATGGTCCCAGAACAGCGCGGTCTTGCCGCCCTGGTGCAGGGTCAGCGCCGCGCCTTCGCGGACGCTGCCGATGGGATCGGCCCAGATGCCGCGTTTGCGGAAGGCAAGGCAAACCTCGGCGGCCACCTCGGGCGCAACTGAGAGCAGGAAACCGAAGCTGGGAAAGCTATGCAGCCAGCGTTGCAGCGGCACATCGGCGGGTGGCACGATCTGGTCCAGATACAGATCTATGCCCACAGAGGAGCTTTCGGCCAGCATCAGCGCCGTACCGGCAATGCCGCCCTGGCTGATGTCCTTGCCAGCCCTCAACAGGCCCTGTTCGGCCAGCGCTGGCAAGATCGCGAGATCCCCGCGCAGCCGGTCGTGCGGCGCATCCAGCGCGGCGCAGAAATTGTCAAAATTCACATAGCGCCCACGGTGGTCGATCGCCGCCAGCAGCACATCGCCGGGGCGGGCATCAAAACTGGTCACCGGCGTTTGCGCCTTGCCCAACACCGACACGGCAAGGTTCAGTTCAGAGGCGGCAAAGTTGGTATGGCCACCAACCAGCGGCACGCCATAGGCGGCAGCGGCATCGCGCAGACCCGCCATCAGGGGGGCGGCAGCCTCGGCATTTGGCGCCCAGACCTGATCAATCAGCGCTGTGGCCCGCCCGCCCATGGCAGCGATGTCCGAGAGGTTCACCATCACCCCGCACCAGCCCGCAAACCACGGATCGGCCTGAACAAAAGCGGGGATAAACCCCTCGCCCGCCAAGAGGTCAAAACCCTCTGCCGTTTTGATCATCGCAGCGTCGTCGCCCGGGGCGCCAGCCGCATCGCCGGTCAGCCCCAGCATGCCCGTCGCCTGCGCAATGCTCAGTTTGGAGCGGATCGCGGGATGGGCGCGCAGGGCCTCGGCCAGATCTGCCAGCGTCCCGGTCATGCCCGTCGCCCCGGTTTCATGAACCAGCCCGAGGTCGGATTCTCGCAGGGCGGGTAGAAGGACATATCAGCAGACATCTTGGCGTGGGGCACCCCGTGCAGCGTGACCTCCTCCAGAACCGTCCATTTCAACCGGCGAAACAGCGGCACGTTCTGCTTTTGCACATGCGCCAGAAAGGTGTCGCAGCCGCGCGCATTGGCGGTGCAGACCGCCAGCCGGATCAGCTCGGAGCCAAGCCGCCCGACCTGACGAAAACCGCTGTCCACCGCCAGCCGAGACCCCCACCACAGGCGCGGGCTTTCCTCGTGGATACGCACGGTGCCCACCACCTGATCGGCCTCATGCGCATAGGTCGAGAGCGCCACAAGATGGGTGGCAACCAGGTCAATCTCGTCGCGGTCATGGGTGTTGAAAATCCCCTGCTCCTCGACAAAGACCCGGCGGCGCAGCGCTTCTGCCCCACGCGCCTCAAAGGGTTTCGAGGCGGCGCGGATGTAATAGCCGGGGCATTGGAACTGGCGGTGCTCAAGCTCGATCATGCGGGCACCTTCAGCTTTTCATAGGTCGAGAGCGCCGAGCAGGCACCGCATTTGCCACAGCCCGCCTTGATGTCCTCGGACCGGATGCCCGCGCGCACGATCATCTCGCCCAGGGGCCGCAGGATCGAGGCCATGAATTCCGGCTTGGGTGCCGGGTGGCTTTCCAGCGGCGTGCCCGAGATCGGCACGAAGGGCACGACGAAGGGGTAAACCCCCATGTCACAGAGCTTTTGCCCCATCTCGAGGAGAGCCTCGCGCGTGTCACCGAGACCGGCAAGGATATAGGTAGACACCTGCGCGCGGCCAAAGACCTTCACAGCCGCCTCGAAACTGGACATATATTTCTCCAGCGGCACGGTGGCCTTGCCGGGCATGATCCGCTCGCGGACCTCTTGTGTGACGGCCTCCAGATGCATGCCGAGCGCGTCAATGCCCGCATCCTTCATCCGCTGGTGCCAGATATCGTCATCGGGCGGCTCGCACTGGCCTTGCAGCGGCAAATCGACCGCCGCCTTGATCGCCCGCGCGCTCTCGACCATGACCGCCGCGCCGCGATCCTTGCCTTTGGGTGTGCCGGTCGTCAGCACCATATGCTTGACGCCATCAAGCTCCACCGCCGCCTTGGCGACCTCGGCCAGCTGTTCCGGCGTCTTGTGCGCGATGGTGCGGCCAGCGGCGAGGCTCTGGCCAATCGCGCAGAACTGGCAGGTCTTCTTGCGGCTCTCGTAGCGGATGCAGGTTTGCAGCACGGTGGTCGCCAGCACGTCGCGCGAATGCAGCGTGGCAATATGGCTGTAGGGAATGCCGTCGGCGGTTTTCAGGTCGTAGAACTTCGGCTTGGTCGGAAACCGAACCTTGGCGATTTCGGCACCATTGCGGGTCACGCGGGACTGGCCCTTGGTGTCCGGCGGCTCGACCAGGAACGGCGATTCAAATGCGGGCGCGGTGTGCACCGGCACCATGACGGTGGTCTCGCCGATGGTCACCGCCTTGTGGTCCGAAGGTCCTGCCCCGCCGCGCCGGGCCTCGTGGCCCGCGCGCGGATCGACAAGCCGCATCCCATGCGTTTGCAGGTCGTTGATCAGATCGGCGTCAGAGAGGTCAGATTCAAACATGGCTTGGCTCCTTTTCGTCGAGATCAGCCCGGGCGGCGGGCGGCGCCACGGGCGCGGGATCAAAGGCGACGCGTGTTTCGGCAGGCCGCGTGTCATGCACCAGATGCAGCAGTTCGGGGCGGGCATAGTGGCCGACGCTGTCCATCATCCGTTTGCGTTTGGTGATCAGCTTCATGTCAAGATCGGCGATCAGGATGCCCTCGCCCTCGGTCAGAGGTTCGGCCAGGTGGCGGCCTTCGGGCGAGATGATGCAGGTCATGCACCCGTCGCGCATGGCCTTTTGCAGCTTGGGATCGGGGTGCAGCGACTGGATCTGCTCTTCGGTCAGCCAGCCGGTGGCGTTGACCACGAAACAACCCGCCTCCAGCGCGTGGTGGCGCATGGTGACCTCGATCTGTTCGCCAAAGATCGGACCCACCAGCGAGCCAGGGAAATGCGCGGCGTGAATTTCTTCATGCTGGGTCATCAGTGCGTAGCGGGCCAACGGATTGTAATGCTCCCAACAGGCCAGCGCACCGATGCGGCCCACTTTGGTCTCGACCACCTTCAGCCCGGCGCCGTCGCCCTGCCCCCAGACCATGCGCTCATGATAGGTCGGCGTGATCTTGCGCCGCTTCAGCGCAAGGCTGCCGTCGGCGTCGAAAATCAGCTGCGTGTTATAGAGCGAGCCGTGATCGCGTTCGTTCACGCCAAGCACCACGACAACGCCGCGTTTGCGCGCCGCATCGGCCACCGCCTGCGTTTCCGGCGAAGGGACGACAACCGCCTCCTGATACAGCTCCAGATGCGCGGCGCCCTGCTGAACCGGCGGCAGCACAAAGGAGAAATACGGATAATAGGGCACGAAGGTCTCGGGGAAGACGATGAACTGCGCGCCCTTGTCGGCGGCCTCGACAATCGCGTTCAGCACCCGTTCAATCGTGCCCGCACGCCCCGCCAGATCGGGGGCAATCTGCACCGCGGCGGCGCGAATGATATCGGTTCTCATGATCTCTTTCCCATTGTTGAAGACGAAGCTGCGCAGAGAACCGGGCCGATGTTGCGGCCCGGTTCCGACCGGTTCAGACCGTCCAGGTGTCGAGGATGAAGGCGTTGTCCTTGCGGTGGAGCAGGATGCAATCAAGCACGTCCTGCGGCGCGATCGGAACGATCCCGGGCAGCAGCGCCGGCTCGCCGTGGCCATAGAGCGCCTGAAGACCGAAACGGCAGCAATAGACCTTGCCACCCTCGGCCATGAATTTCTTGAGATTGACGGCAAAATTCTGGTGACCGGGGAAGGCTTCGTCGCCGAGCGTCGGGAAACCACGCTGGATACCCAGTGTCACGCCGGGACCATAGAGCAGGATCGAGGTCTCGAACCCTTTGCGTTGCAGACGAATTGCTTGCAGAATGTT
>NZ_JAATOX010000183.1 GCF_011806385.1 Phaeobacter sp. HF9A
CATAAAGGAACTGCACATCGGAAAACCCGGCCTTGAGATAACAGCCGCGCAGGTCGTCCTCGGCCCTCGCGTTGCGGGTCTCGTCCTTGGAGTGGAACTTTACCGGCCGCCCGGAGAGCGCATGGGTGAATTCCATCCGCGTTGCTGTCTCGGCGCGGGTTTTCACCTCGCGCAGGAACTGCGCAATGATATCGCTGAAATCCATCATCTGCTTGCCCAGACGACGTTTTTCATAGAGCAGCGGCGTGCCGAGCAAGCTCTTGAGCGCCCGCATAAAACGCCCCTCGTCCCCGTCGATCAGGGCGCGCGTGGCGCTGCGCCCGATCCGCATCGCGCCGGTCTCCCCGTCAAAGAACACCGCCGTGGGCAGGGTGGTCTCGCCGGGTTCCAGTTCAATCAGCCAGGGCTGCCCCGCGACCGCAACACCGGCGGCGGAGTTCGAGGTGCCAAAGTCGATCCCAAGAGTTTGGGGAAGGGAATGCTGTGTCATGTGGCTGGCCCGGCGCTGATCAAGGCGGGCAGAGCTACCCCAAGCCTGCGCCCGTCTCAACCGTCTATTGGGACATCGGGCAAAGAAATTTCGCGCAGACCAGAAAAAGAGGCGGGCAGGCGGCGGACAAGAAAAAAAGAGCGCCCGCGAGGGGGCGCTCTTTCCGTAGACGTCTACAGCTTGAATTAGCAGCTGTAGTACATTTGATATTCCACCGGGTGCGGTGTGTGCTCGTAGGTTTCGACTTCTTCCATCTTGAGCGCGATATAGCCCTCGATCTGGTCTTTGGTGAATACGTCGCCAGCCAGCAGGAACTCGTGATCGGCTGCCAGGCATTCCAGCGCTTCGCGCAGGGAGCCGCAAACGGTCGGGATATCGGCCAGTTCTTCGGCGGGCAGATCATAGAGGTTCTTGTCCATGGCTTCGCCCGGGTGGATCTTGTTCTTGATCCCGTCAAGGCCAGCCATCAGCAGCGCTGCAAAGGCCAGGTAGGGGTTCGCCGCCGGATCGGGGAAGCGCGCCTCAACACGTTTTGCCTTCGGGGATTCGGTCCACGGAATACGCACGCAGCCAGAGCGGTTACGAGCGGAGTAGGCGCGCAGAACGGGGGCCTCGAAGCCCGGGATCAGACGCTTGTAGGAGTTGGTGGACGGGTTGGTGAAGGCGTTCAGGGTCTTCGCGTGCTTCAGGATGCCGCCGATGAAATACAGGGCCTCGTCGGAGAGATCCGCGTATTTGTCGCCTGCAAAGAGCGGCTTGCCGTCTTTCCAGATCGACATGTTCACGTGCATGCCGGTGCCGTTGTCGCCGGCGATCGGCTTGGGCATGAAGGTGGCGGATTTGCCGTAGGCGTGGGCCACATTGTGGATCACGTATTTGTATTTTTGCAGCTCGTCGGCCTGTTTGGTCAGGCTGTCAAAGATCAGGCCCAGCTCGTGCTGACAGGAGGCCACCTCGTGGTGGTGCTTGTCAACTTTCATGCCCAGACGCTTCATGGTGGAGAGCATCTCGGAGCGCAGGTCCTGGGCTTCGTCGATCGGGTTGACCGGGAAGTAGCCGCCTTTGACGCCGGGACGGTGGCCCATGTTGCCGGTCTCAAACTCGGCATCAGAGTTCCAGGAGGCGTCGGTTGCGTCAACTTCATAGGAGACTTTGTTGATGGTGTTGGAGAACCGCACATCGTCAAAGAGGAAGAATTCCGCCTCCGGGCCCATATAGGCCACATCGCCGATACCGGAGGCCTTCAGATAGGCTTCGGCTTTTTGAGCGGTGCCGCGCGGGTCGCGCTCATAGGCTTCGCCGGTGTCGGGCTCAACCACGGAGCAGTGAATGCAGATGGTTTTTTCCGCATAGAAGGGATCCACATAGACGGACTCGGTGTCCGGGATCAGCTTCATGTCGGAGGCTTCGATGGATTTCCAGCCAGCGATGGAGGAGCCGTCGAACATGAAGCCTTCTTCGAGGAAGTCTTCGTCGACCTGATCCGACATCAGTGTCACGTGTTGCAGCTTGCCACGCGGGTCGGTGAAACGGATGTCGACGTATTCCGCCTCTTCATCCTTGATCAGTTTGAGAACTGCGTCTTTACTCATTTGAAGTTCTTCCTCCGTCAGAAAACTTTAATACTTCAGGGTGTGTCTCGGTGTGTCGGTACGGCGCTTAGAGCGCGTCCGAGCCGGATTCGCCAGTGCGGATCCGAATGGCTTGTTCTACCGGGCTGACAAAGATCTTGCCGTCGCCGATCTTGTCGGTCTTGGCTGCGGCCACGATGGCTTCGATGGCGGCATCGACCTGATCGTCATCCAGCACCACCTCGATTTTGACCTTGGGCAGAAAGTCCACGACATATTCCGCGCCACGATACAATTCGGTGTGACCCTTTTGGCGGCCAAAGCCCTTGACCTCGATCACAGAGAGACCCTGTACGCCGACGTCCTGCAACGCTTCCTTCACCTCGTCCAGCTTGAACGGCTTGATGATGGCTTCGATCTTTTTCATGTCGGGCTCCTCGCACCCTTGTCGAATGTGGTCAGATCATTTTCAACTGACCGCCACAATGTGTAAGCCGAAGAGAGTGCTTTCGGAATGTGCAGAATTTAAGGTGCGTGATTAAAAATCGCGCAATGCGATTAAATAATGTGCAGATGTGAAAAAGGAGGGTCCGGTATGAGCGAGCTACTGACGGCAGCGCAGATGCGTGCGATCGAAAAAACGGCAATCGAGAGCGGCGTGGTGACCGGACTTGAGCTGATGGAGCGCGCCGGACGGGGCGTGGTCGAGGCGATTTATGAGCAATGGCCCGAGATTTTTGAGGCGCGCGATGCAGCAAAGGGGGGCGCTGCCCCCCGGCCTGCGGCCTCCCCCCGGGATATTTGCAAAAAGATGAAACATGCAGTGGTGCTTTGTGGTCCTGGAAACAACGGTGGCGATGGGTTTGTTGTGGCGCGGCTGTTGCAGGCGCGGGGCTGGGCGGTCTCGACCTATATCTACGGCGATCCTGAACAACTGCCGACCGACGCGCGGGTAAATTATGACCGCTGGCGCGAGCTGGGATCGGTTGCCGACGTGACGGAGTTTGATCCGCAGCAGGACTGTGACTGTCTGGTGGATGCGCTGTTTGGAACCGGGCTGTCGCGGGGGCTGCCGGATCTGGGGGCGTTGTTCGCGCAGATCGGCGAGAGGGCTGACGGCGCGTTGGTGGAGGCCGCTCCGACGTCTGGCTGCCCTGCCATTGTCGCTGTGGATGTTCCAAGCGGACTTTGCGCTGATAGTGGCCGGGTTTTTCCCCTTGGCGATGGGCCGTTGCGGTCGGCGCTGCGCGCGCATCTGACCGTCAGTTTTCACCGCCTGAAGCTGGGGCATGTTCTTGCCGACGGGCCGACCCTGTGCGGCAAGGTGGTGGTGAAGGATATCGGCCTGGAGGCAAACGCCACGGTAAAAACCGCCGAGCTCGCCGCGCCGTCTTTGCAAGAGCTGCGCAAGGACCGCGGTCATCACAAATTCAACCACGGTCATGCGCTGGTTCTGACCGGTGGCTTTGGCAGGACCGGCGCCGCGCGGCTGGCGGCGCGCAGCGCGCTGCGGGTCGGGGCCGGGCTGGTGACGCTTGGGGTGCCGCCCGCCGCGCAGATGGAGGTGGCAAGTCAGATCACCGGCTTGATGATGGCACGCGTCGACGGGGGGGCGGCCCTGGCTGATCTGCTCCAGGATCCCCGGATCACGGCGCTCTGCCTTGGGCCGGGCCTGGGATTGGAGCGGGCCCGGGATTTGGTGCCTTTTGCGCTGGCGGATCCGTCTCGAGCCGCGGTGCTGGACGCCGACGCGCTCTCCGCCTTTGCTGCGCAGCCGAGGGCGCTGTTTGACAGCCTCCATACCGGCTGCGTGCTGACGCCCCATGCCGGCGAGTTTGCCCGGCTGTTTCCTGACCTTGCCGCGCGGCTCGCGCAGAGACCCGCGCGGGGTCCGATCTCTTCCAAGGTGGACGCCACACGAGAGGCGGCAGCCAGGGCAGGGTGTACTGTGCTATATAAGGGCGCGGATACGGTGATTGCGACGCCGCAGGGCGACTGCGCCATCCACCTCGCCGCCTATGAGCGCAAAGCGCCCTGGCTGGCCACCGCCGGGGCAGGGGATGTCCTGGCGGGGCTGATCACGGGGCTTCTGGCGCGGGGGCTGGGCCCATATGCCGCGGCGCAGACGGCGGCCTGGCTACATGTCGAGAGCGCGCGCAGTTTTGGCCCAGGGCTGATTGCGGAGGACTTGCCAGACCATCTGCCGCATATCTTGGCGGAATTGGATCTCTAGATCAAAGGGCGTAGGTGGTCGTCAAAGGCATGAGCCGAGAGCACCTCCATGCAGCGCAGATATAGGGTGGACGGGGTCTGGAGCCAGAGTTGCACGACCTCGCAGCTCTGCATCCCGTCATCCGTGACATAGGCGTTGTCTATGAGCGCCGCAGCCTGGACGCGCGCCTCATGCTTGCCAAAGAGCGCCTGGGCGCGCCAATCCCTGAGCCGCATCGCCTGATGTGCAGGAAGCAGAATGTCGCAAGGGAGATCACGTGTTTTGTCGTCGCAATTCAGCGTCTTGGCTGCGAAGCGGACCAGGCGACTGCGGGCATGTTGTATCACAACCGTCAGCACCGGAGACAGGCCGTGCTCGCGCGTGATGACGGTATCTGCCGGGGTGATCTCTGACGTGGGTTTGAACCCCTTGCGAGTCAGTACCTCCGTCTGTGGCAACAGGCCGGTGAGCGGACGGGCTCTGGTATGATCGCCCTTGGGGGCGCAGATAAGATGGCGTTCAAAAGACATAAACTGGGCTCCGCTGGGCGCTCTGACGGCGGGAATGTCCACCGCAGAGGTTTACGCTGAGATTGTGGCAAAACGATGCCAAGCGCCGTGAGCTGGCATTGATGACGCGGCGCTGGGGGCGGGACGGAGGGAATTCTTGCATCTGCGAAATTTTTTCTCGCATCCCAAACGGAGCTCTGCTAACTAGCGGCTCCACGGCGGGGCCTCCTCGCCGATGTGCGGGTGTGGCGGAATTGGTAGACGCACCAGATTTAGGTTCTGGCGCCTTTGGCGTGGGGGTTCGAGTCCCTTCACCCGCACCATACTGAAAACAAAAGGATTTTCAGGAAGCTTCTGCTCAGAACTCCAGATCGAAATGCTGCGCGCTACGATTTTGCTACGCGGATGCAACACGAAGTAGCAGCGACTCCGTGTTGGGCTTCAAGACGAAAATGCCCGCACTCGCGGGATTCTTCGTGTTTGCTGTACTCAGAGAGTGAAGCTGAAGGCGCAGTTAGTCACCCAAGCACGATCCGGCGCGCCGACGGCGAACTGTCGATCCAGCGTATCCACCACGACGACAGAGGGCTTTCCACGGCCTTGTTGCACAAATCGGGTGATGTGCGAGCTTCCCCCCTTCCCCGAACGGACTTACTCTACGGGCTGTGTGACGGGGATTCCAAGTGCCGTGTAGCCGTTGAGCACGGCGATAC
>NZ_JAATOX010000184.1 GCF_011806385.1 Phaeobacter sp. HF9A
GGCCTGATCTTCGACGAGGGTTTTGTGCAGGCTGGTGATGACCTGTTTCAGGTCCTCTCGCTCCACGATATATTGCACATCCACATTGCGCGGGCCTTGCGACGCGCCAAGGCTGGACAGCCCCACATCGGCGATCGCCTGCAAGCCACGGGTCAGCACCGACAGCCCCTTGAGATCGCGGCCAATGGCGGCGGCCATGGACAGCAGTCGCGCCGAAATCTCGGCGTTGGGGTAGAGCTGCGACAGGTCCTTTTCCACCCGTTTCAGCGCCGTCAGCGAGGTGTCGAGATAGTGGGTGATGGTATTGGCGTTCGAGGTCTTGGACACGATCCGCACGTCATGGCGGGTCAGAATGTCCAAAATCGCCGCGTCATAACCTTTGACGCCAACCATATCCTGCTCAAAGACTTCGAGCGCGATGATATCCAGCCCGGTGATCATCTCCACCGCCGGGGTGTCGGCGGGCTTGTCGTCGATCAGCGTGCCGGGATCTTCGGGTTCAAAGGCATTGGTCACCCGCAGGGGCACATCGGCCTGACGCAGGGTTTTGGCCGCCTTGGGGTGGATCGCCTCCATGCCCATATTCGACATCTGGTCCGCAACGTCGAAATTGGTGTGGCCAAGCTTGCGCGCCACCCCTTCGCCGACAAGTTTCGGATCGGCAGAGGACAGGTGGAATTCCTTGTGGATGATCGCCTCCGCCGCGCCGGTCTGGGCGGCAAGACAAGAGAAGGTCACCTCCGAATAGCCCCGGTCAAACTCGCGCATCAGCCCTTCGGCACATTGCGCATAGCCGGTGACGATGGGCATTTCGCTGGTCATATCCACATCCGCCAAGGCCTGCGCAATGCGTTGCTCCAGCGTCACATCGCCTTCGTCGCGCCAGCCGGAGAGGTCGACGAATCGCGCGTTCAGCCCGGCGCGCTGCAACAACAACGTGGTGACAAAGGCGGAATGTGCCTCGCCCAGGCCAGAGAGCAGCTCGCGGATTTGCAACATATGCTCGGCCAGGCGGAAATGGCCGTAGCTGCACAGCCGTTGCAGGTCGATCAGGCAATTGCGCGCGCCCTCGACGCGTTCGGCGACAAAGGCATCGGCCTGCGATACATCTCCCGCATTGTCGAGCACCGCGTCATGGGCACGGCGCATTTCCTCGCCGACGCGGCTGAGCGCCTCGTGCCAGCCGTGATCAGACTCGGCATCGGTGAAGCGGGCATAGACCCCGGCCTCTCCGGTTTTCTTGTGTTCCAGCAAGAGGTTGGTGATGCCGCCAAAGGCGGACACCACGAACACACGCCCATATAGATCGGCGCCCTTGCGATCACCGATAAACAGGGTGTCAACCAGCTCATGCACGCGGGACATAGATGTCCCGCCGATTTTCTCAACGGTATGTGCCATTCTCTGCGCCCCCTTAGGCCGGATCCGTTTCCAGTTCCGCGGCAGGCGCGTAGGAGCCATCCTCGCGGTGGACTTCGGTGCCGGTGACCGGCGGGTTGAAGCAGCAGGCCATATGCAGCTCTTCCTCGGCCCGCAGGATATGTTTGTCATGCAGGTTCAGCGCATACATCACGCCGGGCTTGATCTCATGCGTCTCGCCGGTGGCAAGGTCGGTGATCGAGCCTTTGCCCTTCATGCAATAGACACTTTCGAAGTGGTGCTTGTAGTGGAACTGATGCTCCGAGCCCGCTTCCAGGACGGTGATGTGAAAGGAAAATCCCATCCCATCATCCGCCAGCAGCATGCGGGTGGAGGTCCAGCGCGCATCGGACACGGAGCGGTCGGTGTTCTTCAGGGTGTTGAAATCGCGAATGATCATTTGTTTGTACTCCGGTCGTCTATGTTATTGTGCGGCGATTTTGCTGCTGTTCAGCACATCGCGCGTCGCGGCTGTCAGGATCGAGAAGCCCTCGACCAGGATCGCCTCTGGCGTGGTCAGCGGTGCCAGGATCTTCACCACCTCGTCGTTGGGGCCGGATGTCTCGACAATCAGGCCACGACTATAGGCACGGGCGCAGATCTCACCGGCAAGGTCACCGGAGCCCACATCGACCCCCTGCATCAGGCCACGCCCTTTGAGGCGGGCGCCCGGCACCAGCGTCGCCAGTTCTTGCAGCGCCGAGGTGATCAGATCCGCCTTGCGCGCGAGCTCTGTGTGGAACCCCTTGCCGGTCCAGAATTTCTCGATCGCGACGCGGGCGGTGACAAAGGCATGGGTGTTGCCGCGAAAGGTGCCATTGTGCTCGGCGGGGCCGAATACGTCGTGCTGCGGACGCACCAGAACCAGCGCCATCGGCAGGCCAAAGCCGGAAAGGGATTTCGCCATGGTCACGATGTCGGGGGTCACGCCCATTTCCTCGAAGGAGAAGAACGTGCCGGTCCGACCGCAGCCGGCCTGAATGTCGTCGACAATCAGCAGCGCGCCATGGTCATGGGCGATCTGTGCGATCTTGCGCACCCAGGTCGGTGAGGCCGCGTTGAGGCCGCCTTCGCCCTGCACGGTTTCCAGCAGGATCGCGGCCGGGGCGTCGATGCCGCCGGAGGGATCAGACAGCATCTTGTCCAGCAGCGCGGCGCTGTCGACACCATCGGCATAGCCGTCATAGGGCATGCGGGTCACGCCGGCCTTGTCCATGCCGGCACCACCACGGTGATAGCCGTTCCCGGTTGCGGCCAGCGCCCCCATGGTGACCCCGTGGAACCCGTTGGTGAAGGAAATCACATTGCTGCGCCCGGTCACCTTGCGGGCGATCTTCATCGCGGCCTCGACGGCATTGGCACCGGTCGGACCGGTGAACATCACCCGGTGATCCATGCCTCGGGGGCGCAGAATCAGGTCGTTAAAGGTGGTCAGGAAGGCTTCTTTTGCCTCTGTGTGGAAATCGAGCCCATGGGTAATGCCGTCCTTGAGCACATGCGCCACCAGCGCATCCTTCATGTCGGGGTCATTGTGGCCATAGTTCAGCGAGGAGCAGCCCGCCAGAAAGTCGATGTAGCGCGCGCCGTCCTCGGTAAACAGTTCCGAGCCACGCGCGGTGTCAAAGGACGCGGTGATCGAGCGGCAATAGGAGCGCGCGTTGCTTTCACGACGGGTATAGATAGAATTATTTTGTGCCATGTCTTTGGGCATGGGGAAGTCCTTTCGGAAGAAGATCTGGAAAAATGGGGGGAGGGAAGCGCATGCGAGGCCGTCAGGCCGCGCGCTTCAGGATCCTCGCGACGCTTTCGAGCGGGATGGTAACCATATGCTCGGTGTCATGCGCGCCATCGAAATGGGCCTCTTTCTCGAAATGCGGCGCGTCGCTCAGCTCGGCTCCGATGTCGCGGGCAAAGCTGCGGAACAGCCCCCAGGAGGCCGCATTGTCCTTAGTAATCGTGGTTTGCAGCGCGGTTGCGCCGTTGATGCCGCGACGCGCCAGCAGCGCATGCAGCATCTTCTTGCCAAGACCCATGCCGCGGGCGCTGTCCGCCACGGCGACCTGCCAGACAAAGAACACATCCTGGCCCGGGATCATATGGCCGGAGATCCAGCCGACGATTTCGCCATCCAGCTCGGCTGCCACGCAGGTGTCGCGGAAGTGATCGGCCTGGATCAGATTGGCATACATGGAGTTGCGGTCGAGCGGCGCGCAGGCCTTGACCAGCTCCCAGATTGCGGCCCCGTCCGTCGCATTTGGCTTGCGCAGAAGGGGCTGCCGCGTTCGGTCGGCGGGCGTATCGGGATTCAGGATATCTTTGGGCATCGCTCAATGTCTCCATGTTTCATTTGATAGTCTAAGTATATCATTCAGATTAAAACTTCAAGAAGCTAAGTAATATTATTCCCCGAGTTCGTATACATCATGTAAATAAAGGGAAAAATCATTCCCTTTGTGCTGTTTTGGGGTGTGGATGTAGTTCGGTATGCCAAGGATTGCATGTGAATACTTCGCCCATTGAAGGATCGTGGCATTCGTGGCAGTTTGGGAGGGCATGACAGATCAACCGCGTGACCGAACCGATGAAAGCCTGATTGCGCTCAGACGTATTCTGCGCGCGACCGAGCTCTATTCCCGCAACCTGGCGCAGGCCTCCGGGCTGACACCGGCGCAGCTCAGGGTGTTGCAGCTCTTGGCGCGCAACGGTGGCAGCGCCACGCCCAAGGCGCTGGCCGAAACCATGGGGGTGGCGCAGGCGACGGTGACCACATTGGTCGACAAGATCGTCTCTCGCGGGATGGCGACGCGGATGCGCTCGGAAACGGATCGGCGGCAAACCAATGTGATTCTGGAAGAGGCGGGGCGCGAGGCCGTGAAGGCGGCGCCGGATGCCTTGCAGCAGCGCTATGTGCGCGCGTTCGAGCAGCTCAAGGACTGGGAGCAGATGCAGCTCCTGGCCTCCTTGGAGCGGGTCGCTGCGATGCTGGATGCGGATGAAATGGACGCCGCGCCGGTGTTGACCACGGGTGAAATCAAATCAACGCCATGAACCCTGCGCGCGGGATCGCCGCCTCTGACGCGCCGCGCCAGCCCGGCACCGATGTTGCGCCAAAACCACGTCAGTTTTGCGCGAGCGGTGCCACCATCTGAATTTATTGGGAAATTTGGTAGCGGAGGAGGGACTTGAACCCCCGACACGCGGATTATGATTCCGCTGCTCTAACCAACTGAGCTACTCCGCCACGCGTTGTGTGGAGGCGATTTACGGAATGCTGGCCAGAGGGTCAAGGCCGAAATCGCGTTGAACGTAAGTTTTGGAGAAGTTTTTCGCAGGCGTCATGTTTTTGTATTTATTTTCAATGACATAAAGCGTCCTCGCTCCTTGTGGCCTCTTGCGTGAACACGCGGGGCGCAGCGCGCGTGCAGGAGGGGGCCGACAGGACGCCAAAGGAAAAGGCCCCGTCCTGCGGAGGGGGCCTTTCCTGTGGTTTGCTGTTTTGATCGCGGTGGATCAGATCTCCACCGGGGCGACCATGCCGACGATGTCGTAGGTCTGGCGCAGAATCGGCGCGGTGATCTCGCGGGCGCGCTGGGAGCCGCGGGTCAGGATCTTGTCGATCTCATCCTGGTTTTCCATCAGGCGCGACATTTCTGTCGTGATCGGAGACATCTTTTCCACGGCAAGCTCGGCCAGCATGGGCTTGAACTCCGAGAACTGCTTTCCGCCGACATCCGCCAGAACCTGCGTCACCGTTTGGCCGTTCAAGGCGGCGTAGATATTGACCAGGTTGCGGGCCTCGGGGCGCTCTTCCAGGCCCTTTTCCTCGGAGGGCAGGGCGTCGGGGTCGGTCTTGGCCTTGCGGATCTTCTTGGCAATGGTGTCCGCATCATCGGTGAGATTGATGCGGCTGGCGTCCGAAACATCGGATTTCGACATCTTCTTGGTGCCATCGCGCAGGGACATCACGCGGGTGGCGGCGCCCTCGATCACCGGTTCGGTCAGCGGGAAGAAATCGACCCCATAGTCGTGGTTGAACTTGGTCGCGATGTCGCGGGTCAGCTCCAGATGCT
>NZ_JAATOX010000185.1 GCF_011806385.1 Phaeobacter sp. HF9A
GCCTTGCCGGCGCGGCGGGTCCTGATGTCGTGGATCTGCAAGGCGCCGCCGCCGCTGCCGAGGATCACGGCGTGGATCTTCTCCTGCTCCTCGGGCGTGGCGGCCTTGTCCATCAGCCCGTCCACGGACTCGGAAACCACATGCAGCCCCTCGCGCAGGATATTCACGGCCACCAGCAACGCCAGCACCGGGTCCAGGAGGCTCCATCCAGTCAGAAGCACCAGCAGCAGGCCGACCATGACCCCGGCGGAGGTCCAGACGTCGCTCATCAGGTGGCGGCCACCGGCGGCGAAGGCGGGCGAGCTCAGCCTTGCGCCCGCCCGCAGCAGCACCTGTGCCCAGATCCCGTTGATGACCAGCGCCACGGCATTGACCGCAAGCGCCAGCGGGGTCAGCTCTGCGTCCGCGCGGTTGACCATCGCCGAGATCGCCTGATCCACGATCAGCACGGCGGCGAGGATGATCATGATGCCTTCGACCACGGCCGAGAAATACTCCGCCTTGTGGTGGCCAAAGGGGTGGCCGTCGTCGGCCGGTCGCTGGGCATAGCGCACCGCGAACCAGGCCAGCACCGCAGCGGAGACATTGACCAGGCTCTCCATCGCGTCGGAAAACAGCGCGACCGAGCCGCTCAGGCGCCAGGCGCCGAGTTTCAGCGCCATCACCAGCACCGAGACGACAATGGTGCCGCTGGCGATCTGCTGCGCGGTCAGGCGGGTGCTGAGACCAAGGGGCATCGACTCAGCCCACCAGCGCGCGGCGCATCAGGTTCAGCCCCGCAAGCAGCAGCACGAAGAGGGTGGCGCGGCGAAACCCCTTCTGGTCGATCTTGTCCTGCAAACGACCGCCGATCCACATGCCCAGAAGCGCCGGAAGGATCATCAGGAGCGAAAACGGCAGCGTTTCGGCGCGCATCACGCCGGAGCCGACATGGGCCAGCAACAACACCACCGCGCCAAGACCATAGATCACGCCCTGGATGCGCATCTGTTCGCGTTTCTCGGTGTTGAGCGCGGTCAGATAGGCCACCGTGGGCGGCCCCCAGATGCCCGAAAACCCGCCGATGAAACCGGCAAAGGCCCCGAGGCCGATCTCCATCCGGTGGGAGGGTTTATGCAGCACCAGCTGTTTGCCCAGCAGTTGGGTCAGCGCAAAGAGGGTGATCGGCGCGCCGATGATCATCAGCATCACCGAGCTGGGCAGCAGCCGCACCAGCTGCGCGCTGAGCAGCAGCAACAGCCCACCCGCCAGCAGAAAGGCCCGAAAGCGCTTCATCGAGCTCCAGGCGGCAGCCGGGCCCTGCCGCAGGGCCTGAAACCCGTTGGTGACCACGGTGGGCAGGATCAGCCCCGCCAGCGCCAGGTCCGGCGCCATGATCGAGCTGAGCCCGGAGACCATGATCATCGGCATGGCAAAGCCCACCATGCCTTTGATGGTGCCGCCAACGAGGGTGATTGCGCAGGCCAGAACGAATCCCGCGGGCGCCAGGAAGGGAACAAGATCAGTCATGGGGAGGGGATTAGCATATTCAGCCGGGGCTGCACTGCGAAAACGAAAGAGCAATTATTGTTCGCTGATCTGATAGAAATGGATTTAATGTTGCGCTGCACCTGCGAAGTGGCTATCACCAAGCGAGCCCAAGGAGGATGTGATTCATGCCACATGACGGAATGCCCAACCGTGACGCGATCGCAGATCGCGCGCCGCTCCTGCCGGAACTGCTGAGCCTGACCGCCGAGGTTCTGGCACCTTTGGATCAGCTCCTGGCCACTGCAACGGCGCATCTGCGGGGCCTGGTTGCCGATGCGGAGGGGCGGGTTTCCGGCGCATTGGTTGAGGAAAATCAATACGCTACCCACGGGCTCTCGTGGTTGGCGACCTATGTCTATGCGCTGCGGCAGATGCAGCGCTGGGCCGAGGCGCTCTCGGGCGAGGGCAAGTTCGGCGAGATGGAAGCGCTGATCCATCAGATCGCCTTTGGCGAATATCTGAACCAGATCCGTGGCGGCATCCAGATGAACCAGGGCGAGATGCTGCGTCTGCAAGATCTCGGGCTGGGCGCGGCGGAGATGCAAGCGCTGGAGACGCCCGCAATTCAGCAGCTGACCCAGGTTGGCAATACCCAGGCGGCGCGGGTGCGGCTGGTCGAACTCATGGAGCAGCAGGCGGGCAGCACCATGTTCGGGGCTTCCGGCCTTGAGGAAGAGCTGGAGATGATCCGCGACCAGTTCCGCCGCTATGCGTTGGAAAAGGTCGAGCCCTTCGCCCATGACTGGCACCTGAATGACGAGCTGATCCCGCTGGAGGTGATCGCGGAGCTGGCCGAGATGGGCGTCTTTGGCCTGACCATCCCGGAGGAATTTGGCGGCTTTGGCCTGTCGAAAGCCTCGATGTGCGTGGTGTCTGAGGAACTCTCGCGCGGCTATATCGGGGTTGGCAGCCTGGGCACCCGGTCCGAGATCGCCGCCGAGCTGATCCTTGCGGGCGGCACCGAGGCGCAAAAGGCGCAGTGGCTGCCCAAGATCGCCAGCGCCGAGATCCTGCCGACGGCGGTGTTTACCGAGCCGAACACCGGCTCTGATCTCGGCAGCTTGCGCACCCGCGCGGTGAAGACTGCCGAGGGCGATTACGAGATCACCGGCAACAAGACCTGGATCACCCATGCGGCGCGCACCCATGTGATGACGCTGCTGGCGCGCACCAACCCAGAGACCAGCGACCACCGTGGCCTGTCGATGTTCCTGGCCGAGAAAACGCCGGGCAGCGACGAAAACCCCTTTCCGACCGAGGGCATGACCGGCGGCGAGATCGAAGTGCTGGGCTATCGCGGCATGAAGGAATACGAGCTGGGCTTTGACGGCTTCAAGGTCAAGGGCGAGAACCTCCTGGGCGGCGAAGAGGGCAAGGGCTTCAAACAGCTGATGGAGACCTTCGAGAGCGCCCGCATCCAGACCGCCGCGCGGGCCATTGGCGTGGCGCAATGCGCGCTGGATATCGCGCTGCAATATGCGCAGGACCGCAAGCAGTTCGGCAAGGCGCTGATCCGGTTTCCCCGGGTGTCGTCCAAGCTGGCGATGATGGCGGTGGAGGTCATGGTGGCGCGGCAGCTCACCTATTTTGCCGCCTGGGAGAAAGACCACGGCCAGCGCTGCGATCTGGAGGCCGGGATGGCAAAGCTGCTGGGCGCGCGGGTGGCCTGGGCGGCGGCGGACAACGGGTTGCAGATCCATGGCGGCAACGGGTTTGCGCTGGAATACAAGATTTCCCGCGTGCTGTGCGATGCGCGGATCCTCAATATCTTTGAGGGCGCGGCAGAGATCCAGGCGCAGGTGATCGCGCGGCGGCTGTTGGCGTAATATCGGCCTGAGGAGTTTCGGTCGGCCGAGAGATCGAACAGCCCCCGCCCTCTTCTCAGGGCGGGGGCTGTTCTTGCGTGACATGGGGCTGTTGAGACCCCGGGTCGCATTCGCGCAACGACCGCGTGGCGCGCAAAGCGAGCGGTGCTCTTTGATGGCGAAAGGGCCGCTTTGAGTGACGGCTGAGAAGTCGGCGCGTGCCACTTGTGCTTGCTGCGCGATCTATCCCATATGTTCAAAAAGCATCGACGCCTGAAGGGATTGATCATGATCGACTGGACCTCCCTCACAAGAGAGTTCGTAACACTATTTGTCGTCATAGACCCCGTGGGCACGATCCCGGTATTCCTCTTCGCGGTCCATGGCGTACCCGCAGCGCTGCACCGCCGTTTTGCGCTGCGCGCCGTTGGGATTGCGGCTTTGGTGTTGCTGCTCTTCCTCGTCGGGGGTCAGTTCTTGCTGGAGACACTCGGTCTTCGGCTGGGGTCGTTTCAGATCGCAGGTGGCGTGGTGCTGTTCCTCTTTGCGATGACGATGATCTTTGGGGAGTCCAAACCCGTTCATGAAATCGAGGCGGCGGAGCGCGACCATCTTGCGGGCGCTGTCTTTCCGCTTGCCATGCCGTCGATCGCCTCTCCCGGGGCGATGCTGGCTATCGTGATCCTGACCGACAACCACACAGAAACGCTCGCCGAACAGGCGATCACGGCGGGTTTGCTGGTATTGGTCTTGCTTGTGACGCTGATGCTGCTGCTGATGGCGGGGTTGATCCATCGGATTATCGGAAGCACCGGCGCCAGCGTTATCAGTCGGGTGATGGGGATTGTACTCGCGACCATCGCGGTCGACTCAATCCTCGGAGGCATGAACATGCTCGGCATCCTCGATATCGCGCCGCCTCTTGTCGAGAATCCGCTGACCAGCCGTGCAGGTGGGTAAAGAGCCCAACCCAAACTTTGCGCGACCGGCAATCGACCCTTTCAATGATGGTCGCTCCGGCGCAATCGCCTATCGAACAGCTTTGCTCGCAAGCGGCGCTGTGCCTGCCTCGTTCGAACCATAGCGATTGTTTCGCACCGCCGACAGTCATCGCCCAGCTTTCGCAGGGGCCTTCGGGAGCTGGTTCGTTGTGATCAGGCTGTCCTGAACGCCGCCCCGCCCGGCTTGTGTCATCGACAACAAAAAGCCCCCGCGGATGCGAGGGCTTTTCTCAAGTCTGGACGTCCGGGGGCAATCAGCAGATCGCGGCGGCTTTGACGTCTTCGTCGATATAGGGGACGTATTGTTCAAAGTTGTCCGAGAACATCTGCACCAGTTTTTGGGCTTGCGCATCATAGCCTTCGGGGTCGCCCCAGGTGCGGCGCGGATCCAGGAGCACGTCGGCAACGCCGGGCGCGGCGGTCGGCACGTCAAAGCCAAAGTTCGGATCCTTGCGGAACTCGCTATTGGCCAGCGAACCATCAAGCGCGGCGGTCAAGAGCGCGCGGGTGGCTTTGATGGGCATGCGCGAGCCGGTGCCATAGGCGCCGCCGGTCCAGCCGGTGTTGACCAGCCAGCAGGTGGCGCCATGGGCGGCGATTTTTTCGCGCAGAAGGTTGCCATAGACCTCGGGGCGGCGCGGCATGAAGGGCGCACCAAAGCAGGTGGAGAAGGTCGGCTCCGGCTCGGTCACGCCGCGCTCGGTGCCGGCCACCTTGGAGGTGAAACCGGAGAGGAAGTGATACATCGCCTGCGCCGGGGTCAGCCGGGCAATCGGAGGCAGCACGCCGAAGGCATCACAGGTCAGCATGATGATGTTCTTGGGGTGGCCGCCACGCGCCGAGCTGGACGCGTTGGAGATATAATGCAGCGGGTAGGCGCAGCGCATATTGGCGGTCAGGCTGTCGTCTTCGAAATCGAGATCAAAGGTCTCGGGGTCAAAGACCATGTTTTCGATCACGGTGCCGAATTTCTCGGTGGTGGCGTAGATCTCTGGCTCCGCCTCGGGGTTGAGGCTGATGGTCTTGGCATAGCAGCCGCCTTCGAAGTTGAAGGTGCCGTTGGAGGCCCAGCCATGTTCGTCATCCCCGATCAGCACGCGGTCCGGGTCGGCCGAAAGCGTGGTCTTGCCG
>NZ_JAATOX010000186.1 GCF_011806385.1 Phaeobacter sp. HF9A
CGTGAAGCCGATCCAGGTCGCAGCTTAACGCGCAAACACCACGCAAAATGACAAAGGGCGCCCATCGGGCGCCCTAATTCTGTTAGCCACAGTCCATAAAGAGCCTTTCGGAGCTCAGCGATCCCTGACCGAAAAAGCAATCAATGCAAAAGGATCAATGCGTCCAGGGGCCGCGCCGATTGGTGGCGAAGTTGTCACCATAGCCGCCGGGGCGCACATTCGGCTTGCGGGTCTTGGGTTCTTGTACCTCGGCCTGGATGCCGTGGTCCTTGGCGTATTCCAGTGCCTCTTCCTTGCTGTCAAAGCGCAGCTTGACCTGGCTTTGGGTGTCCGAAGACGACGTCCAGCCCATCAAGGGGTCCACCTCACGCGCGCTTGCAGGGGCGTATTCCAGCACCCATTTCCGCGTTTTGGCCATGCCAGAGGTCATGGCGTTTCGTGCTGGCCGGTAAATCCGCGCGCGCATGGCTGTCTCCTCGAGAAGATTCCTTTGCCCCTATATGCGACGTCCGCGCGCGCGCAGCAAGATCGCAAATGTCGCGTATTGTTTGGGGGTTGCGCCCGCGCCACCCTGCCCCGCTGCGATCCCGGCCGCAGTCGATGTTTGACTTGCCCCTTGAAGTGGAACAAAAAGTGACCAACTCTGACATCCTGCCCGACGAAGGAGTCGCAGATGCCCTATGCCCATTCCGACAAATCCCTGCCGATGATGGCCGACCGCGCCCCCGAACGGCGTGAAAAGCTGGAAGGCGGCAAGAAATTCGTGATGCACACCGCCTTTTCGCCCGCCGGCGACCAGCCCACGGCCATCGCCGAGCTGAGCGCAGGTGTGCTGAGCGGAGAACGGGATCAGGTGCTTCTGGGCGCGACCGGCACCGGCAAGACCTTCACCATGGCCAAGGTCATTGAGGAAACACAGCGCCCGGCGATCATTCTGGCCCCCAACAAAACCCTGGCGGCGCAGCTTTATGGCGAGTTCAAAGGCTTCTTTCCGGAAAACGCCGTCGAATATTTCGTGTCCTTTTACGACTACTACCAGCCCGAAGCCTATGTGCCGCGTTCGGACACCTATATCGAGAAGGAAAGCATGATCAACGAGCAGATCGACCGGATGCGCCACTCGGCCACCCGGGCGCTCTTGGAACGCGACGACGTGATCATTATTGCCTCGGTGTCCTGTATCTACGGCATCGGCTCGGTCGAGACCTATTCTGCGATGACGCAGGATCTGATTGTCGGGCAGGACTACGACCAGCGTCAGATCATGGCCGATCTGGTCGCCCAGCAATACAAGCGCAATGATCAGGCGTTCCAGCGCGGCTGTTTCCGGGTGCGCGGCGACACGCTGGAGATCTTCCCCGCCCACCTTGAGGACCGCGCCTGGAAGCTGTCGTTTTTTGGCGAAGAGCTGGAGAGCATCACCGAATTCGACCCGCTCACCGGCGAGCGCACCGGCACATTCGAGAAAATCCGCGTCTATGCGAATTCGCACTATGTGACGCCAAAACCGACGCTCAATCAGGCGGTGATCGAGATCAAGAAGGAGCTGCGCCAGCGGCTGGATGTGCTGACCAGCGAGGGCAAGCTTCTGGAAGCGCAACGACTGGAACAGCGCTGCAATTTTGATATCGAAATGCTGGAGGCCGCCGGCCATTGCAACGGGATCGAGAATTACTCGCGCTATCTGACCGGGCGCGCACCCGGCGAGCCGCCCCCGACCCTGTTCGAGTTCATCCCCGACAATGCCATTGTTTTTGCAGATGAATCCCATGTCTCCGTGCCCCAGATCGGCGGTATGTACAAAGGCGACTTTCGGCGCAAATCCACGCTTGCCGAACATGGCTTCCGTCTGCCCTCCTGCATGGACAACCGGCCGCTGAAGTTCGAGGAATGGGACGCCATGCGCCCGCAGTCGGTCTTTGTCTCCGCCACGCCTTCGGCCTGGGAGCTGGAACAGGCGGGTGGTGTGTTCTCCGAACAGGTGATCCGCCCCACCGGCCTTCTGGACCCTCAGGTGGAGATCCGCCCGGTCGATATGCAGGTGGATGACCTGCTGGATGAAATCCGCAGCGTCTCGGCGCGCGGCTATCGCACCCTTGCCACCGTTCTGACCAAGCGCATGGCGGAGGATCTGACCGAATACCTGCACGAACAGGGCATCAAGGTGCGCTATATGCACTCTGATATCGACACGCTGGAACGCATCGAAATCCTGCGCGACCTGCGGCTTGGCGCCTTTGACGTGCTGGTCGGGATCAACCTTTTGCGCGAGGGGCTCGATATTCCCGAATGCGGGCTGGTGGCGATTCTGGATGCGGACAAGGAGGGTTTCCTGCGCTCGGAAACCTCGCTCATTCAGACCATTGGCCGCGCGGCGCGAAACGCCGACGGCAAGGTGATCATGTATGCCGACCGCATCACCGGCTCGATGGAGCGCGCGATCGGCGAGACCAACCGCCGCCGCGAAAAACAGATCGCCTATAACGAGGAACACGGCATCACCCCAGAAACCGTGCGCAAGAACGTCGATGACGTGCTGGCCGGGCTTTACGAGGGCGACACCGACATGTCGCGCGTCACCGCCACGGTCGATAAACCCCTGCACGGCGCCAATTTCGAGGCGCATCTCGACGGGCTGCGCGCCCAGATGCGCGCCGCGGCGGAGAACCTGGAATTCGAGGAAGCCGCCCGCCTGCGCGACGAGGTCAAGCGGCTGGAGGCGGTGGATCTCGCCATCTCCGACGACCCGCTGGCCCGCCAATCCGCCGTCGAGGCCGCCGCCGAACAAGCCACCAAAACCCGAGGCCGCTCCACCGCAGGCCGCGCGGGGCAACGTGGTGGCAATGTGAAACGTCGGGGGCGGTAGCGGGACAGCCCCTGCGCTGCGCAACCAGAAAGGGCCGAGAGCGCGTTTTCTGGCCTGAAAACCTGAGGTTGCTATCGAATAACACAGCGCTTTGTGCTGTTATCACTCTGACGCCGATGTTTCTTTGCCATAGGTTGCCCCCATGTTGCCCCGCGCTGTTCTCCTTCTTCCTGCCCTGGCTGTGCTCGCCGCCTGCGCCACCCCGCAAGAGCGCTGTATTCGCGAGGGGGCGCGGGAACAGGCCCGCTTGCTGGAGGAGATCAAGACTGCCGAGGGCAATATCGCAAGGGGCTATGCGATCCATCGCCAGACCGTGCCCGAAATTGTGTATCAGAGCTGCCCCAGGCTGCACGATGGCAAGGTCGTGGGCTATTATCCCTGTCCCGAAACCTATTACCGCACCATCGAGACCCCGGTTTCGATCAATATCGGCGAAGAACGTAAGAAACTGCGTGGCCTCAAGGACGCCCTGCCCGGCGCCCAGCGGCGCGCGCAGGAGACGGCGGCGCAATGTCGTGCCGATTTTCCCGAATAGCACCGCCCGGCGCTGCCGTGCCGCTGCCTCACAAAGGATACCCGCATGATCCGGTATATGATCGCCCTGACCCTGGCCCTGACCACCTGGATGCACGCGGCGCAGGAGGCCGAGGCCAAAGGCAGTTTCAGCGGCCGTCCCGGCTGGAACCTGCGCCTGAACGACGATACCACCGATCAGCTCGCGGCGCAGCTGAAACAGGATTTCCGCCGCTGCCAGGCCAACCCCAAGATCTATCGCTATGACTGCTACCGCCGCAGCTATCGCACCGGCGCCCAGAGCCTGCGGGGCAGCAGCGAATATGCCCCGATCGCCAAGGCTCTGGCACTGGTGGAACGTCGCATCGGCGCGGTGGTGGAGGCCAATCTCGACCCCTCCCAGCCCAAGCTGAACGAGGCGCTCTTTGTGAATCACCGTGCCGTCAAACCCGAGGCCCTGCCGCAGATCAAACAGGCCACCATCGCCGCGATGGAAGAGGCCACAACCCTGTTGCTGCGCACCCCGGACAACACGCAACAGAAGCATTTTCAACGCATCGCGGCGGTGATCCAATCGAACAAGGTGCTGCTGCGCTCTGCCCTGCTGGAGCTGCCCAGGACGCTTGTCCGGGTTGCGCAGCTCTGGTCGCTGCCGCAGCTGCCCCTGCGCGGCTAGACCGGCCCGATCACGTCCCGGCTCCGGCCCCGTTTATCCTCCTTTTCCTAGGGCGGCCGCCTTAGTCGAAGGTCGCAACCACGTCATACATGACCGGCTCAAAGCTGCGGCAGAGGGTGTTCAGAACCCGGTTGCGCTTGCGCATCTCCTCGGTGCGCAGCATCGCCATGAAATCCTCGCGCCGCTGCCACTGCGAATAATTGGCGATCCGGGTCTGGGCGTCATTCACATGCAGCCCCGCCGCGATGAACCCCGGCTGATGCGATATGAACGCCGCATAGGCATCCTCCAGCGCGTCCAGGAGATCCTGACAGGTCCCCGGCGTGACCTCAAAGGTGGTGATCACCGTTTGTGCATCCGTGTTCTTTGTAATGGTCGGCATGGGGTCCTCCTTCGCATCCTTCCTCTGAGACTATGCCAACCCGCTTGAATGTCGACAGGAAACTAATCTACCCTGAGCAGAATGAAACAGGGTCAGGGCACGTTGTGCGCAAATTCGCTGCCTTTCTTTTCCTGGCCCTGATCGGGCAAGCGCCGCCCGCATCGGCAAGCCCGTGGCTGGAAGCGCATCGGCACGGGTTTCTGTCCACCTCGGGGCGGGCACGGGGATCTGGGCAGGAGTTCAGCGCCTATGGGGCCTATGGGCTCACCCCCCGCCTCAGCCTCGGCTTTGATATCCATCAAAGCACGGATGCGGGCTTTCGCAGCGCCCATGCGCTGGCATTTGCCCGCCTGCCCCTGCGCCAGTCAGACCGGGGCTGGCAGCTGGCGGCTGAAGTCATGGTCGGCACCACGCAGAGCGCGGGCCAATTGTAGGGAAGGAACACAGCCAGCCTTGCGGAAGGGCGCGGCATCTCCCGAGGCACGCAGAGCGGCTGGGTCTCCTTTGATCTCAGCCGGGACTGGTATCGCGGCACAGGTTCGGGCGCTTGGAAGCTCGACAGCACCCTGGGGCTGCACGCAACCGGCAAGCGGCTGGCGCCGCTGTTGCAGGTGGAGCTCTATCAACCGGACCGGGGCGAGCTGGCCTGGAAGCTCCTGCCCGCCCTGCGCTATGCGCTCTCCGAGCAGCGCGAGGTGATCGCGGGGGTGGAGCTGCGCTCCTTTGGTGCGCATCGGGTCGGGCTGCGGCTGGAGCTCTGGCAGAGGTTCTAACCCGGCCCGCGCGCTGGCAGGCCCGCCGCCACGCCTCTCCCCCGCACGAGAACCCCGCCTGCCCCGCTGTGCGGTCTGTCACCATTCAGCGTTGATAGGGTCTGCGCTTAGGCTGCGCCCTTCCATGTGACCGGGGTGACGTAGATGATGCTGTCATCCACCCCGACCATCACCTCGCCATCCTGCACATTGACCTGGAGCTTCATGGTGCGGCTGGCCAGCCCGGCCAGCGCGCCGGTGTCC
>NZ_JAATOX010000187.1 GCF_011806385.1 Phaeobacter sp. HF9A
TGGCGAGCATCACCTCGGTCTTGACGTCATCCTGGATAGAGATGAAGGCACGACCGGAGGCAGGCAGGACCATGCCAGCCCCCATCTGCGCCTTCAGGAACGCGCGGGCAAAGCTGCGATCCCAGCCCATGACTTCGCCGGTGGAGCGCATCTCCGGGCCCAGCAGCGTATCGACGCCGGGGAAGCGCGCGAAGGGCAGTACCGCCTCCTTGACCGAGAACCAGGGCATATCCGGGTCGGCCAGGGTCATCGGGTCGGCCATCGGGGTGTTCACGTCGTAGCCTGCGTCCGGCTTATAGGGTGCACGGCGCGGGAAGTTCGACAGCGGCTCGCCCGCCATGACGCGCGCGGCGATGGAGGCGATGGCGCTGTCGGTGGCCTTGGCCACGAAGGGCACGGTGCGCGAGGCGCGCGGGTTCACCTCGATCAGGTAGATGTCATTGTCCTTGATCGCAAATTGCACGTTCATCAGGCCAACCACATTGAGCGCCTTGGCCAGGGCAAAGGTCTGCACCTTGATGCGCTCGATCACCTCTTTGTCGAGCGAGTAGGGCGGCAGGCTGCAAGCGGAGTCGCCAGAGTGTACGCCGGCCTCTTCGATGTGCTGCATGATGCCCGCAACATGCACGTCGGTGCCGTCGCAGATCGCATCCACGTCCAGCTCAACCGCACCGGAGAGATAGCTGTCCAGAAGCACCGGGCTGTCGCCGGAGACCACCACAGCCTCGCTGATGTAGCGCTTGAGGTGATCCATGTCGCGCACGATCTCCATCGCGCGACCGCCCAGAACATAGGAGGGGCGGATGACCAGCGGAAAGCCGATATCATCCGCGATTTCAAGCGCTTGCGCGTCGGTGGAGGCAATGCCGTTGCGTGGCTGCTTGAGGCCCAGCTCGTTGACCAGCGCCTGGAAGCGCTCGCGGTCTTCGGCGAGGTCGATGGCGTCCGGGGTGGTGCCGAGGATCGGAATGCCCTCGGCCTCCAGCGCGTTGGCGAGCTTCAGCGGGGTCTGGCCGCCGAACTGCACGATGACGCCGTGCAGGGTGCCGTTGTCCTGCTCCACGCGCAGGATTTCCATGACGTGCTCCATGGTGAGCGGCTCGAAGTACAGCCGGTCGGAGGTGTCATAGTCGGTCGATACCGTCTCCGGGTTGCAGTTGACCATGATGGTCTCGTAACCCGCATCGGTCAGCGCAAAACAGGCATGACAGCAGCAATAGTCGAACTCGATCCCCTGGCCGATCCGGTTGGGGCCGCCACCGAGGATGACGACTTTTTTCTTGTCGGAGGGGCGCGCTTCGCATTCGACCTCGCCCATCATCGGGCTCTCATAGGTGGAATACATATAGGGCGTCTGCGCCTCGAATTCGGCGGCGCAGGTGTCGATGCGTTTGAACACGGCCTTGACGCCGAGGTTGTGGCGGGCGCGGCGCACGTTGTCTTCGTCGCGGCCGGTGAGCAGGCCAAGGCGGGCGTCGGAGAAGCCGAGCATCTTGAGCGCGCGCAGGCCGTCTTCGCGCATCGGCAGGCCGTTCTTGCGCACGTCACGCTCGGCGTCGATGATTTCGCGGATCCGGGCCAGGAACCAGGGGTCGTATTTGGTGACGGCAAAGATCTCGTCATCGGTGAGACCATGGCGCATGGCCTGGGCGATGGTGCGCAGCCGGTCCGGGGTTTGCAGGCTGATCGCCTTGATCACGGCGGCCTTGTCGGCGCTGCCGACGGCTTCCCAATGGCCCGCCACAACGCCGGGGATGGTCACCTCGTCAAAGCCGGTGAGGCCCGATTCCATCGAGGCCAGCGCCTTTTGCATGGATTCGTGGATGGTGCGGCCGATCGCCATGACCTCGCCCACGGATTTCATCGCGGTGGTCAGATAGGGCTCGGAGCCGGGGAATTTCTCAAAGGCGAATTTCGGGATCTTGGTGACCACATAGTCGATGGTCGGCTCAAACGATGCGGGCGTCACCTTGGTGATGTCGTTGTCCAGCTCGTCGAGCGTATAGCCCACGGCGAGCTTCGCGGCGATCTTGGCGATCGGGAAGCCGGTTGCCTTGGAGGCCAGCGCCGAGGAGCGGCTGACACGCGGGTTCATCTCGATCACCACCATACGGCCATCAACCGGATTCACCGCCCATTGCACGTTGGAGCCGCCGGTTTCCACGCCGATCTCGCGCAGCACGGCGATCGAGGCGGAGCGCATCATCTGGTATTCTTTATCGGTCAGCGTCAGGGCAGGGGCGACGGTGATACTGTCGCCGGTGTGCACGCCCATCGGGTCGATATTCTCGATTGAACAGACGATAATGGCGTTATCCGCTTTGTCGCGGACCACTTCCATTTCGTATTCTTTCCACCCCAGAAGGCTTTCATCGACGAGGATCTGGTTCACCGGCGAGGCATCCATGCCGGAGCGGCAATAGTGGATGTAATCCTCGCGGTTATAGGCCACGCCGCCGCCGGTGCCGCCCAGCGTATAGGCGGGGCGAATGATCGCGGGCAGTCCGATGTCTTCGAGCGCCTCCAGCGCAATCTGCACGCCCGCGTCGAGATCGGCATTGCCGTTTTCTTTCTTCGGCGCGGTGACGATGGTGGCGCGGGGGTTTTCCAGCCCGAGACGATCCATCGCCTCGCGGAACAGTTTGCGGTCTTCGGCCATCTCGATGGCCTCGCGCTTGGCGCCGATCATCTCGACGCCGTATTTTTCCAGCACGCCCATTTCCTCAAGCGCCAGCGAGGTGTTGAGGCCGGTCTGGCCGCCCATGGTCGGCAAAAGCGCATCGGGGCGTTCTTTTTCGATGATCTTGGCGACCACCTCAGGGGTGATGGGTTCGATATAGGTGGCATCGGCCAGGCCCGGATCGGTCATGATCGTCGCGGGGTTGGAGTTCACCAGAATGACGCGGTAGCCTTCTTCGCGGAGCGCCTTGCAGGCCTGTGCGCCGGAGTAGTCGAATTCGCAGGCCTGTCCGATGACGATCGGACCTGCGCCAATGATCATGATCGACTGGATATCGGTTCTTTTCGGCATGGCGTGGCGTCCTTTGGCAGTCTGCGGGGCGTGGCGGTCTGAATCGGGTGCATGGATGCGCCCAAATTGTCCTGCGTTATAGGCAGCGCGACGAAAGGTGCAAGGGGGATCGGGCTTGCGGCGCAAATTGCCGTTTTCTGCCCTTTCGCGACAAGGCAAAAGCGCTATATGCGGGACAACTGTCTGCAAGGAGACCCTGACGGTGCGAATCCGCTTTGACAATGGCCCAGATGATGGGGCGGCGCAATTTGATGCCCCCCTGCGCATGATCCGTGCCGATGAGGCGGCGGAGGTGCCCGCTGCACTGGCCGCGCTGGATCAGGCGCGCGCCGAGGGGTACTGGCTGGCGGGCTATGCGTCCTACGAGCTGGGCTATGCGCTGGAACCAAAGCTCGGCGCGCGGATGCCGGGGCGCCGGCGTCTGCCGTTGATGCAGTTTGGGGTGTACCACGCGCCGGCGGCTGCGGAGGTTCCGAACTGGGCGGGCGATGCGGGATTTGGCGAGATCGCACCGCGGTGGGATGCGGCGCGCTACGCCGAGGCCTTTGATCAGGTCAAGGCGCTGATCGGCGCGGGCGATATCTATCAGGCCAATCTGACTTTTCCGATTGATGCGACCTCCTGGGGCAGGGCGGAGGCGCTTTATGCGGCCCTCGCCGAGCGCCAGCCGGTGGGTCATGGCGTGCTGATCGAGCAAGAGGGGCTGCCCGCGATACTGTCGCGCAGCCCGGAGCTGTTTTTCCGCACCACTGCCGATGGGGTGATCGAGACCCGCCCGATGAAGGGCACCCAGCCGCGCAGCGCCGATCCGGCAGAAGACGTGCGGCGGCGGGAGTTCCTGAAGTCGGATGAGAAGAACCGCGCCGAAAACCTGATGATCGTGGACCTTCTGCGCAATGACATCTCCCGCGTGGCGGAGACCGGATCGGTGCATGTGCCGGAGCTGTTCAGCGTCGAGAGCTATGCCACCGTGCACCAGATGGTGTCGCTGGTGCGGGCGAAGCTGGCAGCGGGCTCCGGGCTGGCCGATATTTTTGCAGCACTCTATCCCTGTGGCTCCATCACCGGGGCGCCGAAGATCCGCGCCATGGAGGTGCTGGCCGATCTGGAACCCTTTGCGCGCGACATCTATTGCGGCTCCATCGGTTGGGCCGCGCCGGATGGGCGCGCGGAATTCAATGTGGCGATCCGCACCGTGATGCTGGAGGGCGAGGCGGCGACGTTCAATGTGGGCGGCGGGCTGGTCTGGGACAGCACCGCGCCGTCGGAATATGAGGAAGCCCTGTGGAAAGCCCGTTTCGCGCAAGTGACGACCCCGATTTCCGCCTGATCGAGACCTTTGGCTATTGGCCTGGGAGAGGGGTAGAAGATTTGTCCCTGCATCTGGCGCGGCTGGCGCGTTCGGCGGATGTTTTTGGTCTGCCGTTTGACGCTGATGAGGCGGCGCGCCGGGTTGATGCGCTGTCGGGGCATAAAGCGTTGCGCTGCCGGATGACCCTGGCCCCGAGCGGGGCGCTGGCGCTGGAAACGGCAGCGATGCCTGCGGTCGCGGATCTGTGGCATTTCACCTTTGCGGCGCAGCGGCTGGATGCGGAGGATCTGTTCCTGCGCCACAAGACCACACGCCGCGCGCTTTATGATCGCGTGCGGGCGGACTTGCCTGCGGGCGTGGACGAGGTGGTGTTCCTGAATTCGCGCGGCGAGGTCTGCGAGGGCACAATCACCAATATCGCGATCACAACGACAGAGGGGCAGCGTTTGACGCCGCCGCTATCGTCTGGGTGTTTGCCGGGGGTGATGCGGCAGCGATTGCTGGAGGCGGGGCAGCTTCGCGAGGCGGTTCTGCTGCCGGAAGATGTGGCTGAGGCGCAGCAGATCCACCTGCTGAACGCGTTGCGCGGGGAAATAATAGCGAGACGCGTCTGATTGTCGCCGGTGGGGCTCCCGCCCGTCGCGGGCGGCATCAAAGATGCACCCGCTCCCGTTGGGCCGGGCCGCCGATCCCCAATGGGGATCGGCGGCAGCGCCGCGCGCTTGCGCGCGGCGCTATGCCCAACTCCGAGCCGTCGCCCTGCGTCAGCAGGGGGATGCGAGGCGGCGGGAGGGCCACCGGTTCGC